>JBHPCX010000001.1:0-173870 GCA_042573485.1 Thermodesulfobacteriota bacterium
AATGACCTCGCTCATCAAAAATGTTAAATTAAATCCTCAATTAAAATCTCTGCCTCCGCGGGAATGACAGATTTTGAAGGTCTCCGCTCATTCGTCATTCCCCGACTTGCCTGTCCCATCGAAGCTTGAATGCTTTCGCGAAGGCTGAATCGGTGAATCCAGGTTTTTTCCTTTGTTTTTTTTCCCTTCAGCTATCAGCAGTATAAACAGGAATATAGCCCCGAATGTAATAAAAAGATCAGCTACGTTAAAAACACCTGTTCTTACCGGGCCGATGCCCAGGTTCATGAAGTCCACAACCCTTCCATTGAATTGAAACCTGTCAATCAAATTCCCGATTCCGCCGCCGAGAATGGCTGCAAGGGCCATAGTCTGATAAAAGGTAAAGGCCTTTGAAAAAACAATGTAAAGGAGCATGAATAAAAGAAAAATTGCTACAGAAACAGAAAAGATCCAGAACCGGATATTTTCAGGAATTGATGATCCCAATCCCAGGAACCCGCCTGTGTTTTCTGCATATCTCAGGACGATGGTACCATGAAAAAAAGATATTTTCTCATTTCCGGCAAGGTTCTCAAATGCTATCTTTTTTGTAACCTGATCACATACTATCGAAATTAATAATATGAGTAATATAAAAATAATTTTTCTGTTTTGTTTCATGTTCATTACTTTCAAAAATATGCTCATTCACAAATTCGGGATACGACAATATATAATATAGATTATAATAGTTCAACTACCAGCTAATCGGAATGGAATATTGACTAGATTGACATTTATAATGTATTAGTTGTATGGAATACATACCACACAAAGGACAAAGGAGAATAAAATGCCCTGGACAAAAATTCTATTGAGCAGTGATCAGGTTAGGGAGGGTGAAATAAAGGTTCTTCAGGCCAAATTCAGAGATGCCTTACATGAAGCAGGCATGCCTTCAGATATGGCACTGTTCGCTGGTTCGCCATCTGATACAGGATATTATCCCTTTTACCTGACTCCGGGATGTTCAAAAGTCTCCGCCAGCCTGATATCCGAATACTCCGGAACCGCGTGTGAAAAACCGGAGAAAAAGAATCTTGAACCCACAATGGCGATTGGATTCAATCGAGGCTGGGACCTGCTTGAGGAATAATTATCTGTTTTTTATCACCGCGCCTTCATCGGCGGATGACGCGAGTCTTGAATATATGCTCAAGTAACCTCTCTTAACCTTTAGTTCCGGAGGTTTCCACTTCATAAGGCGGCTATTCATCTCTTCATCTGAAACATGGAGATGAATGTTTTTATTAATTACATCAATAGTTATCTCATCATCATCTTCCACAATTGCCATAGGACCTCCCTCAGCTGCCTCGGGAGATATATGACCCACAAAACAGCCATTATTAGTCCCTGAAAAACGACCATCAGTTATAACAGCCGTTGATTTATGGAGCCCCATTCCATGGAGATATTTGAGAGACCTGTACATTTCAACCATTCCGGGGCCGCCCTTTGGTCCTTCATACCTTATTACCAGTACATTTCCGGGTTTTATTTTTTTATCTTTTATCGCCCTGATCGCCTCTTCATCAGAATCAAAAACAACAGCTTTACCCCTGAACTGCCACACTTCTGGGTCTATGGCCGCCGGCTTGCTGATACCCGACTTCGGAGCGAGGTTTCCTCTCATTACAACAACTCCGCCTGAATCGGAAAACGGTTCTTCCATAGAACTAATAACTTCCTTGTTTTCAGGAAATCTATAATTGAAGGTGGCTATGTTCTCTCCCAGTTTGCCGCAGGTACAGGTCATTTCGTCCATGTGAAGCAGAGATTTAAGATTATCAATTACCCTGGGAAGCCCCCCTGCTTTCCAGAATT
Source organism: Thermodesulfobacteriota bacterium (assembly GCA_042573485.1). GTDB lineage: Bacteria > Desulfobacterota > DSM-4660 > Desulfatiglandales > HGW-15 > JAAZBV01. The sequence goes on from JBHPCX010000001.1 coordinate 1,870, forward strand.
CCTCCATGTCATTTTTTCCTGCGGGGTTAACCCTGGCTATTGTAGGAGTGCTATCACTGAAGGTATCAAATAAATCCAATACATTGACAGGCAGTTCAGCCTCATATGCCAGCGCGGTCAAATGCAGTATCGCGTTGGTGGATCCGCCAATAGCCATACAGACCCTTATGGCATTTTCAATACTTCTTCCGGTTATTATATCCCTGGGCTTAATTTCACTGCTGATAAGCTCACAAATCTTTTCACCTGATTTTTCAGCCAGTCTCAATCGATCCGCGTATACTGCGGGAATTCCTGAACTGTCGGGGAGGCACATTCCCATTGTCTCTGCCAGGCAGCACATTGTATTCGCTGTACCCATAAATGAACATGATCCGCATGTGGGGCAGGACAGGTCCTCGATGTTTTTAAACTCCTCTTCCGTTATATTATCGGATGTCAGCATTCCAAAGGCTTCAGACGCGGACGTGGAATCTGCCTTTCGCCCCATGAAATCAATCCCTCCAAGCATTGGCCCGCTGTTCACAAGTATTGCCGGAATATTTACCCTGGCAGCACCCATAAGCATCCCCGGAACTATTTTGTCACATGACGCCATAAGAACAAGCCCGTCAAATGGATTGGAATTTGCCATGATTTCAATTGAGTCTGCGATCACCTCCCTCGACGGTAAAACATAATTAAAATTATTTTTACAAATAGCGTCACATAAACCGATTACTCCAAATTCAAAAGCTGTCCCCCCGGCCCTGTGAATACCCTTAATTACCTGCTCACTCAGTTGTTTAAAATTAAAATGGCCCGGAATGATTGTGTTCCATGAATTGGCCACACCTATTACAGGTCTTCCGGAATCAAGGTCATCATCAGAATATCCCATACCTTTTATAACATTTCTGATATCGGCATTTTCCCTGCCAGAAAGTGACTCCATGCTTTTTAGTTTTTTCATTTTTATACCTTGTCTAGGCCTAAAATAGTCAACACTTTTAAACTATATATAATACCAGATATAATCTATATTTAAAACTTATCAGACAAGATTTCCTGGATTTCATGGATTTGTATTTTCACTCTTTCCGGACGAAAGAGTGAAAGTTCCATCCCGCTATACGGGAGAAATTTTAATCAGAATTAATTATAGATAGTACAATATCCTTATTTCCGTTCTCAGTACTCTAAATTTACTATTTTGTAAAAGTGTTCACTTTTTGCCTTTCTTCCGGAAAGGCAAAAAAAAATCCTTAACATCCTGTTCATCCTGTCTATGAAAACTTTATCCCCTCAACCTTTCTCAGGACGGGTCACCTCACCCCTATACCTTAAACCTTACACCGCCTGTCCCGCCATTTTACCCGCCATAACTGATAAGCGACGGTGGAAGCCATAAGCTTGTCGAATGGCTTGCCGAAGGGCGAAGACGGATTCACCGTATACCGCACACTTTATACCGTATACCGATAAAATCACACATAATCACATATTCGACTCATAACGGTTTCTGTAAAACCAAAGCCATAAACCTCTGCCTTTGTCATTTTACCGTTCGCTACTGATATGATTTCATTAAAAAGGTCTTCTCCCAGTTCATCAATAGATATAGTTCCGTCGATACCACTGCTTAGATCAAAATCGGTATTATCCTTCATTTTAATATAAGTTTCTTTATTGGCTGTTACCTTCAAAACAGGAGCTATGGGATTTCCCACAGGATTGCCTCTCCCTGTTGTAAAAAGAATAATCTGGCAGCCTCCGGCTACCTTGGCTGTTACGGAAAGGACATCGTAGCCTGAGCTATCCATTATTACCAATCCCTTCTGAGAAGGAGAATCTGCGTATTCAATCACTTCCATAACGGGCCCTGTGCCGCCTTTGTGAATACAACCGAGAGATTTTTCCTCCAGGGTTGACAGCCCCCCTTCCCTGTTACCGGGTGAAGGCTGCCCTGATCTTACATTTTCACCGATCTTATCAAGGTTGTTCTCAAGCCTGTTAACAATGTCAAATATTTTCTTTCCAACTGCAGGATTAACAGCCCGTTCAGCAAGAATATGCTCGGCTCCGATTATTTCGGGAGTCTCGCTGAACATAGCGGTCCCGCCATGACTAATGAGAATATCACTTACTTTACCCGCTACAGGATTAGATACAAGACCTGATGTGGAATCTGATCCGCCGCATTCAAGTCCCAGAACCAGGTTTGAAACATCAAAGGCTTCACGCCTGCAGCATGATGCTCTTATCATTAAGTCCTGTGCTATTGTTATCCCCCTGCTTATAGTATTAACCGTACCGCCCTCTTCCTGGATCAGCAGCTTTTCAACAGGCTTTTTAGTCCTGGAGTTGATAATGGATATCATTTTATCAATCCGGTTTAACTCACACCCCAGACCGACCAGAAGGACTGCAAAGACATTGGGATTCGCCACAAGACCTGAAAGTACTCTCTGGGTAACCCTCAGGCTTGTTTCCACCTCCCCGCACCCGTTCTGATTAACAAGGCTAACAGCGCCCGGAAGAGTTTCTGCTATAACCCTGCATGTCTCGTTCGCGCAGGCAACAGTTGGAAGTACAAGCACATGGTTTCGTACCCCAATTCGCCCGTCCTCTCTCTCGTATCCTAAAAATTCCATATGGTTTTCCTCTGTGTCTATTTCACTGTAGAGATGGGTTAAAAACCCAATACTGTTGAATCAGGCTCAAATACATATTCCTCTCCCTTGACGGGAGAGGTTGGGTGAGGGTGAATAATCGAGGCAATGGAAATCTGAGCTGTTATCAAGTACTTTCTCCCCCTCCCCTAATCCCTCCCACCAGGGGAGGGGAATTTTTTGTAGAAGGATTTCCTTTAGTCAACAACATTGTGTTTAAAACCCGTCTCTACCTTTCTGGTGATCAAGGGGGACTCACAATATTATGGTCATGAACATGTTCCCCGCATGCAATATTGGTAATGGCCTCACCTATCAGCTGCCCGTATTTATATACATGTCCATTTTTTTTAATATCAGCAACAGCAACTTTATGAAACCGGGGAATATCATTGATAACCTTTACATGAACAATATTTCCTCCCCGGATATATCCGGCAATACTGTCCCTGGGTATCATCTCTGTTACTGTAACAACATTATCTTTATCATGTATCAGTATCGCGTTTACATTTTTGTCCATATATACCTTTAAGAAATTGAGGATTTAATGAATTTCCGGGATAATTACTCCACCAGAAGGAACTATATGCACTGATGGCTTATTGATGTACCCGTTACTGATTTCAATAGCCTCTTCAATGGTTTTTGCATGAACAAATCCCAGTTTTTCAACATCACTGCCCGGGACCTCTTTTGAAAAGAGAATCACCCTGTATTTATCTATGGCAAGAAGGACCTGGGCAAGTGACATGTTCAGCTCGGGAGCGCCATGTTCAATGATTCTCCTGTTATTTTCAAAACAATCAAATACTGATGTCTCCAGTTTTCCTTTGTTATTTTTCCTGAACTCGGAACAGGCATCCAGATATTCCCCGGGAAAAACAGTAGTGCATTCTCCCGCAAGTATTATAACACCGGATTCAGAAGTGATGATTGACGCTGCTTCCAGCGGTTTCATAAGTTGTAAGGCCTGGGTATAGGGAAACGCGCTTATAATAGTAATATCAGCTTTTTGGGAAAACCCGCGGGTTATTATTTTTTTACAGATATCAGCCCCTGCCCTGTGGGCATGCACGGGATGTCCGGCCACTACACTGTTCAGATCATCATTATGGTCCAGTACACTGTTTATTATGAAATCAAGTTTTCCTTTTTCTGCCAGCGATGATATTACTTCATAAAATGGGTTAGCCTTTAAACTTCCCAGAACTATATTTCTGAAACAATATTTAAGGTGGTGCTCAAGAATAGCTTCAAAATTGGCGACTCCCGGAAACATTATCTTTCCACCTCCTCCAAACCCGTTCAAAGGATGGGGGAAAATAGATCCTATACCGACTCTAAAATCTGCTTCATATGCCAGCCTGTTTATTTTAACAGTTGTCCCGGATTCTAATTTACCAACAGGAACAAGATCATCTGCAAGACAGTCGTGGTTATAAAAACAGTACTTTTTTACCAGGTCTTCCCCATATGTCCTTTCCAGTTCATCACCGGATAATTCTTTGTGTGTGCCTAGAGCGACAATTATCGATATGTTTTCAGGTGATATTGAAAGGCTGTCCAGATAAGTGAGAAAGTATCTAAGTATATACTTTTTGGGTGAATTACGTGTATTGTCCTCAATCAGAAGAGCGACTTTACTCGAGGAGTTTAACTGTTTTTCAAGAGGCATGGTCTCAACAGGATTTTTTAAGGCATGCCTGGTGAGTTCAGTTATGTCCCTGGCAGGTACGTTATCCTCAAAGGATGCAAGAGTAAGTACATTCCAGGATTCAGGGACATCGAAAAAAATTTTTTCATGCCCGTATCTGATAAAATATTTTTTCATTAGGAAAGGGATTGAAATTGAGCAGGCAGTTAAGCCTGCTCAATGAATATCCTTTTAATAGGGTGCATCCAGGACGCTCTTTAACAGATCCTTTACTTCCTGCGCGTTGAATTCTTTCGGATTTCCCTGGCTGCAGAAATCGTTCTCATAAATATTCACGATATGGTCAATATCTTCTTCTTTAATACCAAACTGTTCGGTCAAATATCCAGGCTGAATCTCAACATCATGCAGGAGCTGTTCCATTTCAATAAACCATCTATCAGCCATTTCCAGCTGGGACATCCCCATTGTATCAATCCCCATTGTCTGTGTCATTGCTGCAAATTTGTCAACGGCAGCCGGCTGATTATATCTCTCACCAGCGAGTACTAATACACCATTGATGTGGCCGTGATGGCAGTCCGCGATTGCGCTTATCTGATGCCCGAGTCCATGAACAATACCGGCGCCCGCACCAAAAGCTATAGCGATTCCGCCCATTGTGGTTGCCCAGCATATTTTTTCACAGGCATCCTTATCCATTCGGTTGTAGGTGAATTCCCTGAGATTTTTATAAATCAACTCAATAGCTCTAAGCAATATCCCATGGGAGTATGGGCTTCCAACCTTGGTAACAAAAGCTTCAAATCCATGGGACATGGCGTCAAACCCTGTCCATGCAGCGGTTGTCTTAGACTGAAGTCTTGCGAAAAGAGGATCAATAACTGCAACTGTAGAATGAATATTCGGTGCTCCTACCAGAACCTTTGCCCTTTCCTCAGTATTACTGATCGCCGCCCATGAAGTTACTTCGGCACCTGTTCCGGATGTTGTTGGAACCGATATTTGAGGGATAGAACATGGATTTAACTTCGCAAGAGTCTCCATCCAGGGAGGGTTGATCTTTGCAACGAAGTTATTTACATGTTTTCCGCCGTTGGCATCGATGACCCTGATGCATTTACCTGTATCGATTGAACTTCCGCCACCAACAGCAACAATACCATCACACCCTGACTCCTTATAAAACTTATATGCATTCATTATTTCGTGATCTTTCGGGTTTGATGTAATACCGTCAAACACTTCAAAAGCTATTCCGCCATTGTTTAAGACTCCCTTTACCTCATCAACTATTCCTGTGCTGCCGAGCCCTGATGTAACAATAAGTGCTTTGTTAATGCCATTGGATTTACATTCATCTGCTATTGTCTCATAAACCCCCCATCCAAGGGCGATTTTGGGAATCGGATTTGTATAAAGTATCGGAAACTCGTACATATTTTTATTAAACATTCTTCCCTCCTTGATTAAAACTTATTCATATCTCAACGCGGGACCTGCTGCAAAATGCATGACCGGCTGAATTACATTCTTTATTATTAAAGGCCCGTGCTGAATGCCTGCCGGTATAAAAGACGCAAAGCTTTCTGTGATATTGTAGGTTTTACCATCTATGGTGAACTCTATCTCGGCACCAAGGTCATAAATATCATCATAGTTATAACCATAATAACCCAGCATTATTCCCCAGTCATGTGTATGGGATTCAAACTGGGTAACTCCTTCCTTGAACTCATCCCCCGGCATTATCCACATTGCTTCACTGTAAAAATCCGTATCATCAACCACATCCACATCAAGATGTCCAATTCTTCTAAAAAGTCTGGGATCCATTACAGGCCTGTAGGATGGGTATGTAAGATTTGGTTTATCTTCGAATATGAAATACCTGGCATTTTTCTTTTCCGCCATGTTATCTCCTCTTTTTATAAATTCCCGGCTGAGATTCAGCCATGTTATGCTCTATTCGTAAACCTGGCCCGGACCTACTGTGTAATGAAAGATAGGCCCTTCCATGGGACTCAATACTTTGAGCGGGCAATGTACCATACCTGCCGGTATATAAACCATAAAGCTTTTATCAAGTATGAATTTTTCATCTTCCATCCAGAACTCTATAGTCATTCCGAGATAGCTTGGATCATCAGGATTACAGCCGAACATTGTGAGTACTTCTGAAAATTCATGAGCATGAGGAGCGATTCCCTCCTGTTGCTCCAGTTCCTCCCTGGTCATTATAGGCTGCGGCCTCTGATCTTTAAATGTTGGAGGCCATATCCAAGTACTTTCAGCGTAAAAAGCACCGGGAATTACATCACTGTCCATCCAGTTAATGTGCTCCAGATGAAGACGGTATCCTTCATCATCATACCCTCTCCCGATTTTCTGGTCACCCTTATAATCAGGCATCTGCTCAATTTGCTTCAGATCGGTGCAGATATAGGGGCCATATTTTGAATCTGCCATTTAAATGCTCTCCTTTCATAAAACCTTCCCCGGTCACTTCCGGGGTCAAAACTGATTGTGGTTCTGATAAATTTTTCCGGCAAAAAAGTATATTTAATGTGCCCTGGGGTGTCAAGGTACATTTAAAAAGCAGGATTTGAGATAGGAGAAATCGTCTCCCAAATTTGGTGGACATAAATTGTAAATTAAAATAGAGTTATGACCATCAAAAAACAGTCATTTTTTGATGGAGCTGTCAGCACTCAGCTAATCATCTGTTTTTTAAGTTTTTGCTGAAAGCTGAACGCTAAAGGCTGAAAGCTATATCCAGGAATAGATCATTTACGGATGAACACCAACTAACAACAATTTTATTAATACTGAATAATATTCTAAATTAAACATTATGAACTACTATGAGCTGCTGGGTGTTGACAAAAAAGCTGAACCTGATGAGATAAAACATGCCTACAGGGAAAAGCTGAAGGATTGGCATCCTGATAAAAATCCGGACCGCAGGGAAGAAGCGGAAGAGATGACAAAGACCCTGAATATAGCCTATGATGTTCTAAGCGATCCTGAAAAAAGGAAAAACTACAACAGGATACTCCGCTTTTCAAATGGAAAAGACTATGGCCGGTATGTAAATGATACATCCTTTTCAAACAAGGTCAATATGAATGCCGGCCCCCTGAAGAGAATTATCAGGGATGTAAAAGATCTCTATCACCTTACAAAGGACTCTATAAGGGGTGATTACAAACTGCATCCTGTAAATTTGGGAATAATCGCCGGGGGACTCCTCTACTTTATAATTCCCGCTGACCTGATCCCTGATTTTATACCAATTGTCGGACTTGTGGATGACATAGCAATACTTACAACCATTATCAACTCCATGCAGGGAGAGTTGATAAAATACAGGAACTGGAAAGACGGATAGTAAGATAATTTATTTTCAGGTAATACATTAAAAGTCTATAGGTTCTAGTTTCATAGATTGTCATCACGCTCAACAAGCTGTATCGTAACTATTTATTTTGCTCTATCTGTCATTTCGACCGAAGGGAGAAATCTTTTATTTAGATAGAATTAGTATAATCAGATTTCTCGGTTATCACCTCGAAATGACAAAAAAGTACGCTTCACAGTTAACATGATACAAGGGAGTTTCTAATTACCAAATTGGATGAAAGATCATGAATAAAAAGATCCTGTTACTTTTGATTTCTCTCCTGCTTTTCTTTCAACTCCTCCGGGCAGATGAATCCGAATACTCTCCCCAACACCCACTGGACAGCCACCTCACTGAAATATGGACCGGCGATCTGCCGGAGATGATCGAAAGGCGGTATGTCAGGGTACTTACTACCATCAACCAGACAAATTTTTTTCTTGATGGTTTAAAGCCCCATGGATTTGAATACTCACTCCTTAAAGAATATGAAAATTCTCTCAACAGGGTAAAAAACAGGAGAAAGCTCAGAGTCACTTTTGAGTTCATTCCCGTAGCAAGGGACAAACTTCTGGAAAATCTTATAACCGGATATGGGGATATTGCTGCAGCGGGACTTACGGTAACACCTCTAAGAAATAAAAAAGTGGATTTCACAGAACCCTATTTATCAGACATATCAGAACTCCTCATAACGCACAAAGATGTCAAAACTATTGCGGAAAAAAATGATATGTCAGGAGAAGAGGTTTTTATCAGAAAAAGCAGCAGTTACTATGAAAGTATTACGGCATTGAATGATCTCTTTGAAATGAAAGGGGAAAGCCCCATAAAAATAATCGAGGCGGATGAAAACCTGGAAACAGAAGACATACTGGAAATGGTAAGCAGCGGAGCAATAAAGATGACGGTCTGTGACAGTCATATCGCCGAAGTATGGTCAAAGGTGCTTCCTGATATCAAAATCCAGAAAGATGTAGTTTTCAGAAAAAGAGGTAAAATCGCCTGGGCCGTAAGAAAAGATTGTCCTGTTCTAAAAGAGGACCTCAACCGGTTTATACAGAGGCATAAAATAGGCACACTGATTGGCAACATCTTTTTCAAACGGTACTATGAAAATATGAACTGGATTAAAAATCCGCTCCAGGGGAAATACGCAAAAAAAATCAATAAATATAAACCAATATTTGAAAAATATTCCGATAAATATGGATTTGACTGGCGGTTGATTCTTTCCATGGCCTTTCAGGAGTCAGGATTGAATAATGATAAGAAGAGTGCGAGGGGGGCTGTCGGGATCATGCAGATAAAGCAAACTACTGCAAATGATCCAAAGATTGGAATCAAGGACGTAAAAAGTGCCGAAAACAATATACATGCAGCAGTAAAATATCTTGATTTTATCAGAAACCGGTATTTCTCTGATGAATCTATAAGACCGAGGGACAGGGTGAGATTCGCCCTCGCGGCCTTTAACGCCGGCCCTGTCAAGATCAGGAAGGCCAGAAACATGGCAAGGAGTATGAATCTCGATCCTGACAGGTGGTTCAGGAATGTGGAGCTTGCGGTACTCAGAAGTGTGGGGCAGGAAACAGTCAAGTATGTAAGCAATATCAACAAATACTATGTAATTTATGACAAGTATCTCGACGTTAAGAAGATCAGAGAGACGATCAAGGAGGACAAATAAACAGGTGAGTCAGGAACAGAATAAAATAATCTATTCGATGATAAAGGTGAGTAAGTATTATGATAAAAAACCTGTTATCAAAGACATATCAATATCCTACTTTTATGGAGCCAAGATAGGTGTTCTCGGCTTAAACGGCTCCGGTAAAAGCACCCTGCTGCGGATCTTCGCCGGAGTCGATAAAGAATACAACGGCCAGACAAGCATTTCTCCCGGCCTTACGGTTGGACTCCTTGAGCAGGAGCCTCTCCTTGACGATACAAAGACAGTAAAGGAAACAGTCGAAGAAGGACTCCAGGAAGCTGTCGACCTGTTAAACAAATTTAATGAAATAAATGAGAAATTCGCTGAACCAATGTCTGATGATGCGATGAACAGTCTTATCGAAAGGCAGGGTGAGGTACAGGAAAAAATTGACACCCTTGATGCATGGGACATTGATTCCAGGCTTGAAATGGCAATAGACGCACTGCGCTGTCCCGAAGGAGATACGCCTGTAAACATGCTTTCAGGAGGTGAAAGACGAAGAGTGGCGTTATGCAGGCTTCTCCTCAAAAAACCCGACATATTACTCCTGGATGAACCTACAAACCATCTTGATGCTGAAACTGTAGCGTGGCTGGAGCAGCATCTCCAGAGATATGAAGGTACAGTTATAGCTGTAACCCATGACAGGTATTTTCTGGATAATGTGGCTGGCTGGATACTTGAACTGGACAGGGGTGAAGGGATACCGTGGAAAGGCAACTATTCCTCATGGCTTGAACAAAAGCAGAAAAGACTTTCCCTTGAAGAAAAGGGGAACAGTAAAAGAATGAAAACACTTGAAAGGGAGCTTGAATGGATAAGAATGTCCCCAAAGGGGAGACATGCTAAATCCAAAGCACGGATTAGTTCCTATGAGAACCTGGTTACCCAGGAAGGCATAGAAAAGGAAAAAGAGCTTGAAATTTATATCCCCCCCGGGCCAAGGCTGGGTAACGTTGTTATTGAAGCAGTAGATGTAAGCAAGGCATATAATGACAGGCTGCTGATTGAAGGTCTTTCATTCTCTATGCCATCGGGAGCTATCGCCGGTGTTATAGGACCTAACGGTGCCGGTAAAACTACTCTTTTAAAAATGATAACCGGACGGGAGCAGGCTACATCGGGCGAATTTAAAATCGGTGATACTGTCAAACTGGCTTATGTTGACCAGAGCAGGGATGTCCTCACCCCTGAGGAAACCATATGGGAAACCATTTCAGGAGGGCATGACACCATAGAACTTGGAGACAGGCAGGTAAACTCAAGGGCCTATGTGGCAAGGTTTAATTTTTCAGGCAGTGAGCAGCAGAAAAAGGTGGGAAATATTTCAGGCGGTGAAAGAAACCGCGTTCATCTTGCCCGGATCCTGAAGGAAGGAGCCAACGTTCTGCTCCTTGATGAACCCACAAACGATCTAGATGTAAACACCCTTAGGGCGCTGGAGGAAGCGCTGGAAAACTTTGGAGGGTGCGCGATAATAATAAGCCATGACCGCTGGTTCCTGGACAGGATAGCCACACATATCCTGGCTTTTGAAGGTGACAGCAGGGCTGTCTGGTTCGACGGTAATTATACCGAATATGAAAAAGACAAAAAGAACAGGCTCGGAGAAAACGCCGTAAACCCCCACAGGATAAAGTACCGTCAGTTGACAAGGGATTGATTTAAACATGGCCAATGATATCACACCCGACCCCCAATACCTTATAAAGCTGGTTGAAACAAAAATGCCCTTCGGTAAGTACAAGGGCCGTTTACTTATTGATCTACCGGAACCCTACCTTGTCTGGTTTTCGGGTAAAGGTTTTCCGAAAGGCGAACTGGGAGATATGTTAAGAAGTGTATATGAGATAAAACTGAACGGGCTTGAGTACCTTTTTAAACCGTTGAAACATAAATAGCATAGTCAGTGACTGTGACCTAATGTTGCCCGACCCAAATCCACCATTATTTTTTTAAACAGGCAAGGATGTTAATGGATTTCGAATAATTCCTGGGCATCAACAAGATAATCTTGACACATTACCTCAATTTCCCTATATTTTTCACTAAAAAAGCGGGGTCTTTTCAATCAAAACAAATAAAAATTTACTACTCTCATCATTGAGCAGACTACTTAATCGAAGAGTTAGGCGGTCACCCGTCTTTGAATATAGTATTTAATGTTGTTTTAAAAGAGGCAGATACAGAAAAATTAACATTTTCTGTATTTACATCATTCCTTCAAAAATTATATTTAAAGGAAAATGCCGTGCCCCTGATCAGGTTCATTTCACAGTCTGGCCCATCCGGATCCTATGAGTCCACGGAAACCGAATTTATAATCGGTCGTTCAGAAGATTGTCAGTTCCAGGTCCTGGACAAGGAAGTGTCCCGCCATCACGCCCGCGTGTCATTAAAAGAAGATCGGTATATTATTGAGAATCTCGGGTTGAATCCAGTTGAAATAAACGGCAAACCTGTTAAAAAAAGTTACCTCGAAAACGAAGATCTTATTATATTTGGAGAGACCAAGTTTCAGGTAAAAATTGAAGGAGCCCCGGGCAAGAAAAAACCGGTTCTCCATCTTGTTCTCGAAGAAGCGCCGGGAAAATACCGGGAGATTCCAATTGACAGAGACCGCATAGTTATAGGTAGATCAGCGGAAGCTGATATCCCCCTGGAGGACCGGACCGTTTCGCGCAAACACTGTTCCATCGAAGTACAGGACGGAGAATGTGTTGCTGTAAGCTTGAGTGAAAATAACCCGTTATTAGTCAACAAAAAGGCAATCAACCGACAAAGGCTCTATTCAGGAGACCGGCTTCTGGTCGGGCCATACAGCCTGACCTTTGTTTCATCCCGCACCCAGGACATCAGGGCTATCGAAGATGACGGCACAAAGATAATGTCAGGGCCGCCTCAACAGGACATGGGCCCCCGCCTGGTATTGGAGAGCGCATCCGGCCAGACGAATATGTATCCCCTGGACAAGGATCGTGTGACGATAGGCAGATCCGACCAGTCTGATATTTATCTGGATGACCGAAGCATATCCCGTGAGCATTGTGCCATTGAAAAAGAAGCCGACGGATATGTGGCTGTGAACCTGAGCAGCTCAAATGTGTTGAAAATCAATAATAAGGATGTCAGCCGTCAAAAACTCCGCTCCGGAGATCGGCTTTATGTGGGATCCTACATCCTGCACTATTTTACTGATGAAGCTGAAGAAAAAAGCCCTGACGATGAATTCAAGACCGTTATGTTTTCGGATACACTCCGCCATGAAATCGGTCCGCGCCTTATTCTGGACACAGCGTCCGGTACCGCCCGGACATATTTCCTGAACAAAGACCGGACAACAATTGGCAGATCCGAAGAAGCGGATATCCACCTTGAAGACAAAACCGTCTCACGTCAGCATTGCGCAATTGAAAAAGGGGAAGACGAATACATTGCGGTCAGGCTCAGCCCCCAAAGTCCCGTAATTATCAACAATGAAATGATCAGCCGCCAGCGTTTATACTCGGGGGATCAGATTCAACTGGGATCTGATGTCCTTTCCTTCGTATCAGATAAACCCGGAGATGCCCGATCGGAAAAAGTCTTGATAAAAAGACGGAGACTTTCCCCGACCATTATGGCAGCTTCCACTTTTCTGATTTTGATAATGGGTGTATACCTTGCTTATCTTCATTATTATGTGCCATGGGATCTAAGAAATAAGCTGGAAACAGCAGATCAGGAATTTTCTTCTAAAAAGTATGACAGCGGGCGGGAAATAATAGAAGACTTACTCCTGCAGGAGATCTCAACCGAGGATACCCGTAAAGCTAAAGAGATGCTTGCCGATTACACCTTAAAACATGTCCGCGGGATCTCTGAATCAGGTAATCCGAAGGACGCCCGGAAGTTACTTACCCGTTACCTTAAAGAATACGGGGGAGGCAAGGAGGCATCGCTTCTCTGGTATGAAATAGACCGGCTCCGGTTCGACATGGGTAAGGAACTGGAAAAGGCTGGTAAGTTTCGTGAGGCGCTGCAGGAATATTCATTTATCCGGGCAGACAGTTTTTATTATCCCGATGCCAATAAGGCTATCAAACGTATTTGGCTTGCTGAACAGCAGCAGGGTTCTGTAGAACAGCAGAAGGAAGAGACCCTGGCTAAACTCCTTAAAGAAGCAGAAAACAGCTATAAAGCCGGACAATACCTGTTACCAGTGAAAAACAGTGCCTATTCCATCTATCAGGCAGTCCTCACCATTGACCCGGAAAACAGTACTGCTATGAAAGGAATAAATGACATAAAAGACTACTATCGGAGCAGCGGTATTGATTTTTTTGAACAAAACCGATGGTCTCTGGCACTGGATAATTTTGAAAGATATGCCCTTATTGACCCGGACAACAGTGACATTAACAACAAAATCATTATCTGCCAGGAAAAACTTTCAGAGCCTAAGATATCAGCTGAAAAAAATGCCCAAAAAAAAGACACAATTGCCAAGGCTCTAGAGGATGAACGGAAACGCTTTGCAGAACAGCAGAAAAAGCAGAAGGAAGAAACCCTGGCTAAACTGCTCCAGCAGAAGGAAGAGACCCTGGCTAAACTGCTTAAAAAAGCAGAAAACAGCTTTCAGGCTAAACAATACCTGGAACCATTAAACAACAATGCCTATTCATTTTATCAGGCAGTCCTTGCCATCGATCCCGAAAATAACCTTGCCAGCGAACGAATCTACACAATTCACTCCTTTTATAAAAATCAGGGAAACCAGTATTTTGAAGAAGAAAAGTGGGAGCAGGCACTGGAAAGTTTTGAGGACTATACACTGATGAATCCTGAAGATACCGAAGCCAGAGAAAAAATAAAAATTTGTCAGAAGAAACTGGACAGCCAGAAACCCGGAATTGCTTCATCCAGTAAGAAAACCGATAAGCTTGAGCGCGCTCTGGAAGATAGCGGGATTGAATCAAGCAGAGTTTTAAAATACTTTAATAGCAAAGATGAAGGAGAATAACAGGGAGGGTCTGAAACACCATGATAAGAAAAAGCCACCTGCTGCCTGCTGCCGTTCTTTTTTCACTCCTGATAATGGGATGCGGTGCCCAGAAATTATTAGCCCCTATTAAGGCTATACTTTCAAAGGATTTTAAGCCTCCGCGCAGGGTGGCCATACTTCCCTTTGTTAATAAAACCAATGATCCGAAGGCCGCGGCGCACGTTCGCAAGAGGTTTTACAGGGATTTCAGCGGGCTTAATTACCTTGACGTTGAACTCGGCATTGTCGATGAAACCCTGAAGAAAAATAACCTGTATGATTCGATTGCTGCAGGTAACCCGGTCCATCCCGCCAGAGCCGGCCAGCTATTCGGGGCTGATGCAATTATTACCGGTGAAGTAACCAGTTATGGAAAAAACTACGCTGTGCTTTACTCAGATATCCAGGCAGGACTTAAAGCCCGGATGATCCGCTGCAATGACGGAGAACTTTTGTGGGAACATGAGGATGAGGCACATATTCGGGACGGTAAGATTCCAACGAGCATATTGAGCCTGGTTACAGCCGTTGCAACTACACTTTACAAACACAAGAGTACTGAGATTATGGCAGCTGCAACGGTACTGTGTTCAACAATGGTAGACACCATCCCCGACCCCCCTGTTGTGTCGGAACCGCCTCCGCGAATTGAAATATTTATCCACGACGGAGCAGGGAGACTCCTGAGCACGGGTGATTCTCTAACAGCCGCCCTCGTGGGAGATGCCGGGCTCAGTGGCTCCTGGGATATATCGGAATCCATCCGGGATCTCAAGTTATCTGAAAAAGAACCGGGTATTTATGTCGGCACCTATAAAGTCAAAGCGGGTGACCGGGTTATAATGAGTAATTTGAAAGGGCGGCTCAAATCCAGGACCGGCCTGGAAAGCCTGTGGGTGGATGATATTCTAGGTCCGGTAACACTGGGGAAACCGACAATCCTGCCGCCGGAAATATCTGAGGATAGGGTATTAACCTATAAAAAGAGTCCATATCTCATCAATGAAGACCTGAATATCCAGGAGGGTGCAACAGTTACCATAGAACCCGGAACGGTAATCTGGGGGCGAAATTCCGGTATTTTCGCAAAGGGTACAATTCGAGCACAGGGGACATCCGGGAAACCGATTATTTTTTCCAGTATGGACGAATCCGGCTGGAAGGGGATAGTCCTGGTTAATAACGAGGGTGATAACCTCTTAACACATTGTGAAATTTCCGGGGCAGATGTAGGGATACTCGCGGTAAACTCGGTTTTTGATATCGACTTGTGCAGCTTTCAGGAGAATGGCAGGGCTGTTGTAGTACTCGAAAAAGGTACAGCGAAAATCCGGCAAAGCCTGATTCAGTATTCAAAAAAAGAAGGTATCGAGGTAGAAAACGGAAATCTGGATCTTACCGGATCAATCGTTTCTGAAAACCATGGCGGGGGGATTTTGCTGAAGGCAGCAGATACATCCATTATAAACAACAATATCTCCAACAATGGAGAGTGGGATTTTAAAGCGGCTGAAAGCCAGAATACAGTTCTTGCCCGGAACAACTGGTGGGGGAACGCGCAACCGGATCAACACAAAATCGTTGGACCTGTAAGCATTGAACCGGTTCTCGATAAACCCATTGATCTACCCAGGATAAAAGAATTGCATTATTGAAATAGTTAAATCAGGATGGAAATTAATTAAGATATGCTTTTTTCTTTATCCTTATAATCTCCTCTTTTTCTGCCTTCATGTAATTCCGTTTAATAAGCTTTACAGGAAACAGCGGGGATGAAAGGTAAGTAAGGTTGCTTTCCAGAAATTGCTGTTTCAGGCCTTCAAGGATATTGCCCTTTTCATCCCCTGCCACAAAATTTCTTACCTTACTGTATTGATAGGGAGTTTTATCTCCCAGCAACCGAATGACATTTTCAGGATTCAAGTCACTCAGAAGCTCATTATCAAAATAAGCCTCTTTAATTTCCGCATTTATTACTACCTCAAATACCACCTGATATCTGTCTCCGGCTATGGGTATGCTTTGAAAGGACATTATCAGGTCCAGCCCATTTACCAGTTTTTTCTTTTCAACAATCTTTCCATTATTTTTATTATTCATATAACACCCTGATTATAATTTAACCGGGAATTCAATACCTTTAAATATTTTACAGTGCAATAAAAAAGTTTTTCCGGTGTCTTTGTAATTGACTTAAACACAGGTATTCTATTTTAAGAGGTTTTAAAAAAAATTATATCAGATGCATTTTTTTCTTGATTCATGTGAAATTTTAAAATATTTAATACCATCTTTTATGCAGTATCATTCCTTCTCAAGGAGGGTGTAACATGGGAGGAAATCCAAGGGGAAAAAAGCCTTCAAGGAATAGAAAAAAACATATACCTTCAATATTAAGCAAAAAATCTGTCAGGAGTTCCAGTTCAAATCAGAGAAGCAATGATTTTAAATCAAGATTTCATCTAAGCCTTATGGAAAAAAAGCGGGAACTGGAAAGCACAATCAGATGTCTTGCCAACCACAAGGATGATATAAATAAGTACTCTGCTGACAGTATGATTGATGAACTGGATAGGGCGGATAGAGAAATGGCGGCACAGGCCTATTATAAATTCCTTGATCGTAAGAAAAATGAATTAAAAAGGATTAATATACTAATCGATAGAATCAGCAATGATCAGGATTTTGGAATATGTGAAGAATGCGGCAAACGAATCCCTGAAGCCAGGTTACTGATAATTCCTGAAGCTGTTTTGTGTGTGCCCTGCCAGAAAGATCTTGAAAACTTCGAGTCAAGGACCAGTTATACAAGCTTTAACATTGGTAATTCACGATACAGGAATTCTTTTGATCAGGAAGATGATTTTTACAATATTGATGACGCTGGCATTATTACAAAACCAGGTTCTGAGCCAGTGACCCTTATAGACATGGAAGAGATTGATCTGGGCGCTTTACCTGATGATTCTGAAGAGGAGAATAATCCTGCCCAGGAAACATAAACAAGTCTGATAGCGATTTTAATTCAATTTTTCTGTTCATATCCAGTACTATTCATTTATTCCATTCATATTAAACTTATTACCTGAATTTTGCCCCGGATATCGTAGTGAGACACCGAAAATCGAAATGGATATTTGGTGAAAAATTCCAGCACTAATTGTTGGAAATTGGTTTAAGCCTGATCATGCAAATTTGCGTATGTAATTTTTAACGGGTTATAATTTGATTATTGCGATATGGTCTGGTATATAAATTTTCTGACTATGCATTATTTAGCATAATCATATAATACTTATTTGAATATTCAGGATTATATCTTTCTTTTTTCATGAGGATACTTTGAATGATTAATTCTTCAACCTTAATAAGACCCCTGAACAGCCTTGGGAAATTTACTATTTTTATAATCCAGGAAATGGGAAGAATAGGAAGTTTTTTCCTCCAGGGCTTTATTTGCATATTCGTTTACCCCTTTCAATTCTCAAAGACCGTTCAGCAGATCTATTTTATTGGTATGAAATCAATATTTGTCATCTGCCTGACAGGAGCCTTTACGGGTATGGTACTTGGTCTCCAGGGCTATTATACACTTTCAAAATTCGGTGCAGAAGGGCTCCTGGGTGCGGCAGTGGCTCTATCACTGATACGGGAACTCGGACCGGTCC
Source organism: Thermodesulfobacteriota bacterium (assembly GCA_042573485.1). GTDB lineage: Bacteria > Desulfobacterota > DSM-4660 > Desulfatiglandales > HGW-15 > JAAZBV01. The sequence continues at coordinate 19,989 of JBHPCX010000001.1, forward strand.
TTACCGCTATAATGATCATTGGGCGTGCCGGCTCGGCCATTGCCGCGGAAATTGGTATTATGAGAATTTCAGAACAGATTGACGCGCTTGAGACAATGGACATAAATCCCATCCGGTTTCTGGCGAGTCCCAGGATTGCCGCGTCACTGATCAGCTTCCCCCTGTTAACCGCTATTTTTAATGTAATCGGAATCTGGGGAGGTTACATCTCGGGGTCTCTGCTCCTGGGCCTGAATAAGGGAATTTACTTTTCAAGGGTTGAGTCAGGTATAGTCATGGATGACATAATCGGATGCGGAATCAAGTCAATTGTATTTTCGGTTATTGTTGTAACCATTTGCTGTTACCAGGGATACTACACCCATACAAGAAGTGAAGGTTTCGGCGCCAAGGGAGTGAGTTATTCAACCACATCAGCCGTAGTAACATCCTGTGTACTTGTGCTTATATCAGACTATATTCTGACATCATTATTACTTTAATACAGCGGTCCCCGGTTAAAAAATGAGGAAATATGAACAATAACTCTCTTATACAGTTTATCGATGTTTCAAAAAATTTCGGACAGCAGGCAGTACTGAAGAATGTAAATCTCACGATCAATAAAGGTGAGATAACCACGATAATAGGTATGAGCGGCGTTGGTAAATCTGTTCTTCTCAAGCATATTATAGGCCTCATATTGCCGGATTCCGGTGAAATACTGTATCAGGGACAATCAATCTTCAATCTTTCGCGACGGGAGCGAAGCGAAATAAAAAAGAAGTTCAGTTATATGTTCCAGGGTACAGCCCTATTCGATTCCATGACTGTTTTTGACAACATCGCCCTGCCCTTGAAAGAAAAAAGTGATTTATCTGAAAATACGATTCACAGGATGGTAATGGATAAAATGGATCAACTGGATATAAGGGAAATGGCTGATAAATTTCCCGCCCAGTTATCAGGCGGCATGCAGAAAAGAGTCGCTCTGGCCAGGTCCCTGGTTACTGAACCTGAAATCGTCCTGTTCGATGAACCCACAACCGGGCTGGATCCGATCAGGAGAAACGCTGTCCATAGTATGATTTCAAATTACCAGCAGAAATTCGGTTTTACAGGTATTGTGGTGAGTCATGAAATACCTGAGATATTTTATATCTCGCAGAAACTTATAATGCTTCATGAGGGTAATATTATTTTTGAGGGGCCGGTGGAAGACCTGCAAGAGGATCCCGATCCTGTTGTCACTCAGTTTATCAGCGGTCTCGAAAGCCGTCATGATCCATTGACTGGCCTGCTCCCCCAGCCCAGAGGTGAAAAAAGATTTATGGAAGAGCTGGCCAGGCTTCAAAGGCATGACACTGTTTTCTCAATTATTGTTTTCAGGATAAAAGAACTTGACCAGATACAGGAAAAATCAGGCCATGTGATAGGCCAGACACTCCTGAAGCATTTTTCAGAAAAACTGCGTAAACATTTAAGGATAATAGATATATGTTTCAGATATGACCTGAACAAGATAATCGCGGTACTCCCTAATACCAATATTGATCAGGCAAAGAAGACCTGTGATAAACTTTCAAAATTAATAGATAAAAATGAAATTAAAGCAGTACTTGCAGACAGCGATGCGGCTTGCTCCATTAATGTTGGTTTCGCGGAGGCGAAGAAGGACCTGCATTTTGAAAATCTCATAAAAGAAGCGGAATCCAAAATCGAAGATGTCTGCTTTTTAAGTAGAACGGAGGGATAATGAAAAAATCATCTATTGAAACTTCAGTCGGAATATTCATGATTATTGGAATAATATGTGTTGGCTATCTTACTGTTCACCTGGGCAAAATGAACTGGATCGGGAACAACAATTACACTGTTTATGCCCGTTTTGTATCTGTCTCAGGCCTTAAACCCGGCGCTTCTGTGGAAATGGCCGGCGTACAGATAGGGACTATCGAGTCCATATCTCTCAACCCGGAGAGAAAGATCGCTGACGTAGCATTGAATATCCAAAACGATGTCAAACTGGAGGAAGATGTTATTGCATCAATTAAAACTGCGGGACTGATTGGTGATAAATATATTATGATCTCACCAGGAGGATCTGACATAATGCTGGAACCCGGTGAGTCGATAATTGATACTGAATCAGCGGTTGACCTTGAGGATCTGATAAGTAAATATCTATTTGGTGATGCCAAATAAAAATAAATATCGGTTCATTCCGGTTTAATTTCTGGAGGCAATGATGAAAAAAATCTTATTTTTTCTTATACTTACTATAATGATTAGTGGTTTCTGCAATGCATACGCATCTGAACCGCTTACAATACTTAAGGAAGAAATCGATAAAGTATTCAGCATCCTTAATGATCCAAAATATAATGACAGCAGTAAAAAAGAGCAGCAGCACAGCGATTTATGGGAAGTTATCGATGGTATTTTTGATTTTAATGCAATTTCCAAACTCGCCCTCGCCAATAATTGGAGGGATTTTTCTCCGGAACAGCAAAAGGATTTCGCACAAGTGTTTGGTAATTTTCTTGGCAACAATTATCTGAATAAGATCCAGTCGGGATTCTCAGATCAACAGGTAGAATTCACAGGTGAGGAGATGATCAGGAAAAACAGGGCTGTTGTTATGACTAACATTATAAAGAATAATATAAAAACGCCCGTCAATTACAGCATGATTAATCAGGGTAACAGCTGGAAAATATATGATGTAAAAATTGAAGGGGTGAGTCTCCTGAAAAATTATAGAACACAATTCAGCAGTATTCTTCTAAAGGACAAGCCGGATAAATTAATCAATGACTTACGTAATAAGCTCAAATAATCTGTTGCTCTGGCCAGATTGTAAAACGGTATGAAACTGATCTCTCATATAGCACTTCTTCTGATTATATTATCATTAATATCCCGAATTAGTTTTTTATCCCATGCAGAAACATACAAGTGGACCGATGAAGAAGGAGTTGTTCATTTCTCTGATCGCCTGACTGACATAAATAATTCATCCTATGAAATAATACCTGATAATAAACAGGGCGATACAAACAGAAAAAAGCCAGTAAAATCAGTCGCCCCCCCACCGGAATTGAACAAAAATCCTATTGAATATGCGACGGATTGCACATTCACGGTAAAAGGCAAAAAAAATATCGGTACCGGTTTTTTCATATCACCAAACGGATATGCTATTACATGCAAACATGTGATTGAAAATGGGCCAAGTCATACTGCGGTGCTCAACAACAATGAAGAATATCCCATAGGTGTCATTTCAATAAGCTCAGAATATGATATCGCGTTAATATTAGTGACTACCATAAAGAAAACCCCTTTCCTGAAATTCCGCGACCCCTTTACACTTAAACCAGGAGAAAAAGTATATGCTGTGGGAAGTTCAATTGGCCTTCAGTCAACCGTAACGGACGGCCTTTTTTCCGGACAAAGAAAAAAAATGGCTACAGAACAAAGGACAATTCAGTTTTCAGCACCCGTAAATCCGGGAAACAGCGGTGGTCCTTTAATAGATAAAGACGGGAAGGTAATTGGCGCCATAAGCTGGAAACTTTTATCAAATAAAGGAATTCCCGTAACAGGAATCGGTTTCGCGGTTCCTTCGGATTATATACTTAAGGAATATAGAGGGTACATGGATTGATAAATAATTATAAGGATAATAGAAATAAGTTTTCTTTCCGATACTGGGTACTGAGAACCATACTCCAATTAATGGCCTATATTCCTCTCTGGCTGGGACATGTACTTGGAAACTTCCTGGGTTTGATAGCTCTCCAACTCCCAATATCGAGAAAAGCAGTTTCTATTGAAAACATACAAAACAGCCTGGGAACATCAATGACAAGGGCTGAGGTATTGAAACTTAACAGAATGATATACCTGCACTTTGGCCGTATGGTATTTGAAATTCCTCATTTACTGCGGATGAATAAAGATAATATTAAAAAATACTTTGCGGTTGAAGGAGAAGAAAACCTCAAAATGGCATTTAAAAATGGAAGAGGTGTACTTGCACTTACCGGACACATCGGGAACTGGGAGTTGCTGGCTGTTGCTTTACATGTCCTCTACGGTCCAATCGCCGCGGTTGCCAGGCCTTCCCGTAACCCGGCTCTTAACCGCTTGATAAATGATTTGAGATCACGTTTAGGCATGGAGCTCATCCCGAAACAGCATGGCATGCGTAAGATAATTACCGCTTTAAATAAAAACAGATTAGTTGGAATCCTTCTCGATCAGAATGTAGACTGGTATGAAGGAGAATTTGTACCTTTCCTGAACAGGACAGCATGCGCGAATAAGGGACTTGCTTTACTCGCGTTGAAGACCGGCACACCTGTCGTCCCTATCTTTTCTATAAAACAGCCCGATGGAAAATATAAGATACACATAGATAAACCTGTGGAATTAATCCGGACCAATGATAAGACCATTGATGTTGAAAAGAATACCGCGCTCTTCACAAAAATTATAGACAGTCAGGTGAGAAAACACCCGGAGCAATGGTTCTGGTTTCACAGGAGGTGGAAGACAAAAAATTACTGTCCGCTGGACAGGTAGTTCAATTATCAATGATCATTGTTCATTGTCAGAAATATCTTTTAAACGTTTACCGGTATACCAGTCAATCTGACGGCATATACCCCTTATAATACGGACCTCCCTGCCCCTCAAGGGGAGTCTTGAAAAAAATCTTCTTACATAGAGCATCCAGTGATCTGGATTTTGAGGATTTAAAAAACCTATCTTAAGCAGGACATCCCTTAAGTGGCCATACATCCCCTCGAGTTCAAAACTGTTCGCAAGGCGGGGAGGACTCGATTCCAATCTTTTCTTTCCTGCCCTGAGAATTTCATAGCATATTATCAGCACTGCCTGGGCAAGATTCAAAGATGAAAATTCCGATGTTGGTATTGTAGTTATCGTGTGACAATACTGCAAATGCTCATTTGAGAGACCTTTGTCCTCGGGCCCGAACAGGATAGCTATCCTGTTTTTTTGAGATATATCTACCAGTTTTTGAGCAAGTCTCCTGGGAGAGCTCATTGCCGGCCGCATCGTGCCCAGCCGTGCCGTAGTACCGGCGATATACCTGAATCTGCCAATTGCTTCTTCTAAATCCTCATAGATTTCTAAATTGTCAATAATCTGTTCGGAATGAACGGTCGCTGATTTCAACATCCGTTTTCTATCAGGATTTTTAGGATTCACAAGGATAAGCCGATCAATACCCATGTTGTTCATGGCCCTGGCCGCGGCTCCGATATTTTCAGGTATCTGGGGCTCCACAAGGACAATTACTATGTTGTCTTTTATTAGTGTCTTTTCCATATTTGATAAAACCCGCCTGTTTAGGGCATGACCGAAAACATTATTTAAGCTCAATTGGTTTAAAGGTTATCAGAACGTCAGAAACAGCTTTAAAATTTATTAGACAGGATTTACAGGCCTGCCCTGGCGTGACAGGATATCTGACTACAATTTGGATAATTCGATCGATTTACATAATATTTAACATATTGCAATAATTCCAGGTCTAGGCCAGGGATTATTTGGATTTCTTGTTTCACTTTTTCCAGAAGAAAGAGTGAAAGAGCCATCCCGCTATGCGGGAGAAAAATTAGGAAATATAGCAAAGAAAGTGAGATATAATCATGTACGTTCTTAGTTGGCTAAATTTGTTGTTCCGTTAACATGATTCCTTTTTGTCTTTCTTCCGGAAAGACAAAAAACATCCTGCACATCCTGTTGATCCTGTCGGATGTTTTTATTTGGGGAAGAATCTTTTTTTAATTTAAACAGTATCGTCTTCCGGTTTTGTCCCCGTGAACCTGTAAAAAGGAGCCCAGTATGCCCTCTTGAGCTTTTCCACATTGCGCTTATATGAAATACCTGACGTATACATGAATGAGTACAGTGTGGGTACTACTACCAGTGTCAATACGGTCGCTATCGCCAATCCAAAGATAACAGCAATAGCCATTGAAGACCACCACTGACTGGATTCACTTACCCACGCTATTTTCATTATGTGAAAATCATAGGAAATGCCTGTTACCATCGGGAGAAGTCCAAGTATTGTTGTTATGGCCGTGAGAAGTACAGGTCTTAATCTTGTGCACCCTGCGGCTATTATTGCTTCCTTTGTATGCATACCCCTTTTACAAAGCCTGTTTGTATAATCGATTAACACGATAGCATTATTTACAACAACACCAACAAGCGAAATCACACCGACACCGGTCATAATTACACCAAAGGGATAACCCATAACAGTAAGCCCTAAAAAAACTCCTCCAAGGGACAGGACAACCGATATCATGATAATTGTCACCTGCATAATAGAATTAAAAAGAGCAACCAGGATAATTATTACGAGAAAAAGAGAAACAGCAAATGCTTTGGTTAAAAAGTCTTCAGCTTCCTTCTGCATATCCTCTTCACCGGTAAACTTGATATTGTATCCGGGAGGCAATTCAAATTTAGCAAGATATTTTTCAGCTGCACGCCTGATATCCGATCCCGTAACTTTGTCTTCATCAACACTCGCTTTAACAGTAACTACCCGTTCTTCATTTATCCTGTTTATCTGGCCCAGCCCGCCGGTAACCTCAAATTTAGCTATTGTACTTAAAGGAACAAGACCCTGGTTTGTAGGTATCAGCAATTCCCGTAAAATATCTGTCTTTTTTCTTGCCTCCTCACCAAGCTGTATCGTGATATCATAGTCATCATTCTGTTCACGGAATGTTGATACTTTCAATCCATTATATGCAACCTTAAGAACAAATCCTATGGTATTGGTGGAAAGACCGAGCATAGCAGCCTTCTGCCTGTCCACTTTTACTTTAACAGTAGGTGACCCCGACACATAGTCATCACGCACATCATATACATAGGGCATTTTTTCAAGAACTTGACGAACCTGATGACCGATATTACCCAGTACGGCTGAGTTTTCACCTGAAATTTCAATATTAAGGGCGCCTCCCGTAGGAGGGCCCATCTCCTGTTCAGCCAGGGTTATCTGGCCACCAACAACATTCCTGATTCTTTCTCTTATTATTTCAACATTCTCAGGTGATGATTTATTCCTTTCCTTTAACTCGTACAACTGTACCCCTATCCTGTTAGGTGAATTTTCCTCAAAGAGTGACATTCCTCCCCCTGCCTGAACAGAAACAGCACGGGAATATATATACTGGACATCCGAAATATCCAGAATACCGGTAACCTCTTTTCCGTTTCTCAATGTATGTTTTTTACTCTCATCTACAAAGTTGTAACAGTCTGCCGGCATTTCATCAGGAGAAGGCACTCCATAATCAGCACCCCTGCAAAGGGAAAGCTCTACCTGCCTGGCGACCCTGTCGGAATATTCCAGGTCAGCTCCTTCCGGCATTTCAATATTGATGTACAAATTATTGGGTTCAATACTTGGAAAAAATTCAATGGATTTATCAAGCCCTACTCTGTAAAACCAGATCATCACAAGCAATCCTATAATCAGGAAAGATGCTACAAGAACAGCGAGCCTGTTTTCCAGGGCTCCCTCAAGCAACCCTTTGTAGGCCTTTAAAATAGGACCTTTTACAGCAATGGGCGCTTCGCCCTTCTTCTCGACATCTTCCGCCCTCATATTTTTTGATGCACTGTTCCCCTGGGGAAGTTTCATGAATAAGGCCGCCATAACGGGATTTATTACAAGCGCCACAAAAAGTGAAGATGAAAGGGCTACGATAACTGTTTTAGGAAGATAATTCATAAAACCGCCCATTATCCCGGGCCAGAACACCAGGGGTAAAAAGGCTGCAACAGTCGTGAGTGTTGAAGCAGCAACAGGCATAGCCACTTCACCGGTTGCCCTCACTGCCGCCTGCATCCTTGGCACACCCTGTTCCATAAAACGGAAGATATTTTCAACGATAACAATCGCGTTATCCACAAGCATTCCCAGCGCCAGGATGAGTGAAAAGAGAACAACAATATTAAGTGTTATTCCCATGGCATCCAGTATTATAAAGGAAATGAACATTGAAAAAGGGATCGATAGACTTACAAGAATGGCATTTCTTATACCCATGACAAAAAACAGTACGAATATAACCAGGAAAAGCCCTGTTATTATATTATTCTCCAGATCACCGACCATCATGCGGACATCTTTAGCCTCATTCATCAACTTTGTTATCTCGGTTCCTTCCGGCCATGAATTTGATTGTTTTTCGATTAATTCATTCACCTTATCGACAATCTCGATAATATTCTCACCTGAACGCTTTTTGATCTGGATATTTACAGCAGGATTACCGTTTAACCGGGACCGTCCGGTCTCTTCCTTAAAGCCGTCTACTACCTTTGCTACATCCTTGAGGTATACAGGCCGTCCTCCATGTGTCCCGACAACCAGCCCATAGATCTCATCCGGGGTTTCAAATTCGCCAGGCACCCTGAGTTGGAACCGGCCGTCCCCCATACGGATACCTCCACCGGATGTGTTCCTGTTTTCATTGGCAATAACAGTCTGAAGACCAACAATTGAAAGGCCATAATAGGCGAGTTTCGAAGGATATGGTTCAACCCTTATCTCTCTTTCGAGGCCGCCTGTTATTTCAGCTTCAAGAACACCTGGTATTGCCTCGATCTCATCACTTAAATCCTCTGCAAGATCCTTTATCCTTACCAGGCCGACTGTACCGGACATTGAGAGAACAAGGATAGGCATTTCAGATATATTGATCTCGCTAACTACGGGATCATCTTCAAGATCAGAAGGCAGTTCTCCCATTGCCATGTCAACTTTATCCTTGGTTTTTGTGACTACTTCATCAATATCCGTACCGGTTATAAATTCAATAACTATTGAACTTGCCCCTTCGACACTGGAAGATATTATGTCCTTTACACCCTCAAGGCCTTTAAGTTTTTTTTCTATAGGTATAGTGATGGACTGCTCGATATCCAGGGGCGCCACGCCGGGATAGCTGGTGCTGATAAAAACATAGGGAATTTCGATATCAGGAGCTGACTCTCTCGGCATGGAATAATAGGATACAATCCCGAAGATTGTAACACAGATTACCAGGACTATTACGGCTGTTCTTTTATTTATGGCAATTTCGGTTATGGAGGTCATGAATTCAATATCTCTCTGGGGTCTTTCACCATTTTAATAACATCAACTTTCTGCCCATCCTCCAGGACCCTGTGCCCGACTATAATAATACGATCATCCGGTTCCAGCCCCTTTGTTACCTGTATTTCCCAGTCAGAAAGTAATCCTAGCTCGACATTTCTTTTTTTAACCACGCCTTTTTTTTCAATATATACGAACTTTTCATCCTGCTGTGTGATTACAGCATATAGTGGAATTACAATCGCGTTCTCAAAAGTCTGCTTGACTAATTCAACTCTCGCGAACATACCGGGTAATATCCGGCCATCCGGGTTAGGGACAATCAGTTCAAGATCATAGAGTCTCGCCAGGCTGTTGGGGCTGCGGGACAGAAATGACTTCTTTCCCTTTACAGACCTGTTACCAATGGCTTCTATTGTGATATCAGCTTCCTTTAAGTCAAATACATCGGCTACATCACTTTCAGGGATACCCACAGTGACCTTAACATTTCCAATCTGAAGTATCTGGGCAACCGGTTTATCAACTCCCATCCAGTCGCCTATTTTGGCTTCTATCTCATTTAATCTGCCGCTTATGGGGGCTTTTATGTTTGTCCTCTCCAGGGCAAGTTTTGCTTCATTATACTGAGACTTCAAGGTTTTAAGCTGTGCATCTATCTTGTCCAGGTCAGTGGTCGCCGCGATCCGTTTTTCGGCCAGGTTTGAAATTCGTTTATGATCCAGAAGAGCTAGGTTATAATTGGCTTCAATACTCTCAAGTCTTAGCTTATAGTCTCTTTCATCAAGTTTCACGAGCACCTGACCCTTTTTAATAAACTGCCCTTCTTTGACCAGGATATCAACAATTTGTCCTGAAACCTCGGTTTTAACCCACAGGTTTTCAAATGATTCGATCACAGCAGGAAGGTTTATTTTATCCTCCAATTGTCTTTGCTCAAGGAGCATAGTAATAACCTTGACTGGAGCAGTTTCCTCTTTGATGGCATTTCTTTTCTCATCTTCAATCCATTGGTATTTAACAGCCAGCATTATTCCGATATAAGAGGCAAGTATCAGCAGCAGAATAACTAAAAGCCATGGGAAAGATTCCCACACTGCTCGAAGTAATTTAATTTTTAATTTTGATTGCTTCATAACTTTTTCCTTTTTAAGATTAGACAGTCACAAGTAAGCTCAAATCCTGCTCAAAGATATTTCTAATCTTCCTGTTATTACTCATACATGATCGTTATTTTTTTGGAGGGGACAGCTAATCACCTTTGAGATCAGAGGTATGTCAATGTTTCGTTATTCTGGTATTTAAAGTGTATAATTTGTGAGAATAATTTCATGGCAAATATAGGAGTATATTAATTTAGTGTCAAGTATCAAAGATACCACTTGAAATCTACCACTAATTATTTTAATTTGTTCTTTATTTTAATGGCTTATTATCATCTGCAGCATTCTTTAACTTTATTGCATTCGACCTGAATGGAAAACAGGATATGAGATGGATAAAATATCCACAAAAAATTATGAAAAATATATCAAAGCCCTGTCAGATATCAGCAGTGCCATAACTTCTGATCTTTATCTGGAAGACATCCTCAAATTGATTGTTATGGTAACCGCGAAGGTCACCGGGCTGGAAATTTGCTCCCTCTGGCTTGTGGACAATACCAAGAATCAGAAAAGAATAAAGCTCAAGGCCACACAGGCTATAGACCCGGAATATGTAAAGGACAGGTCCCTGAACTATAATGAGGGAGTTGTCGGATATGTTGCCTCTAATAATGAGCCCCTTATTTTGAAAGATGTGAGTAAAGACTCGAGATTTAAAGAAAAGGAAATGGCCCGTAAGCTTGGACTTGTATCAATGTTAAGCGTTCCTCTGCAGGCAAAAAATGACGAGGTTATAGGAGTACTGAACTGTTTTACCGCCGTGCCGCATGATTTTACGGAACCGGAGATTAATTTAATTACAGCTGTAGCCAGCCAGGCAGCAGTTGCTATTATCAATACGGAACTAATGGTCAAATCAAAGGTTATACAGGAAGAACTTGAAACCCGGAAGCTTGTGGAACGGGCAAAGGAAATCATCATGGGCAGGAAAAACATCAATGGTAACGAGGCCTTCAGGTGGATACAGAAACAAAGCATGAATTCACGCAAATCTATGAGACAAATTGCAGAAGCCATACTCCTCTCCGAAGACATTGCCTGATACATCCCTGTTCAAACAGTCTCTTATAAACCTTGTTTTTCCAATTCAACATATCAATACATGTAATTCAAAGAAAGGAGAAGTTAACAGTGGCTGAACTTAAATACAAAGACTGTATATGCAAACTCCCATTCTTCATGGATGGAAAACTTACATCTGTCGGAGCAAAGGAGCTGAATGGATTCAATTGTCATATTATCTACGCGTTTTCCTATGAAACCGGGCTTACCGGCCTTTCAAAAAAGCCCCATGTTCATGATTATGATGAAGCCATATTCTTTATTGGTTCCGACCCTCAGAAACCGGGATATCTCGGTGCCGAAGTTACAATGGCCATAGGTCCGGATGAAGAAGAAAAATATACCTTTTCTGAACCTACCGCTGTGGTTGTCCCTAAGGGAGTGCCTCACTGCCCGATGTGGACAAATAAAATCGATCAGCCCTTTCTTGTAATGGCTGTCTCTTTAACGGGTGAACGTAATGATTAATTAAAGGAGGATGGACATATGTCTGAAGACCTGAAATACAGCAGATATTTTCTTAATGAACTCGCCCCTGAACAAAGGGAGCAGGGATTCGGGAAAAATCCAATGTTTACTATCTGGACAGATGATGACATCATCAAGGGCAGTCATTGTTTTTCCGCAATGATAATGGGTCCTGAAGCGGAGAAGGTATCCCATGGTCCCCATATTCATGACGCGCCTGAGGTTCTGGTAGCCCTCGGGACAGATCCTGACAATCCAAAGGACCTTGGCGCTACTGTCGAGTTATGTATGGGACCTGAAATGGAGGTGCATACCTACAGCACCTCTACCCTGGTTTATATACCCGCGAAATTTATTCATTGTCCATTCAGGGTTATAGACGTAAAAAGGCCCTTCATTTTTATCCAGGCTCAATACGCGCCTAAAATGACAGAAACATCTTTCAAGAAGATGATTCCCGAAGATCAGAGGGAAGGTATGCTGTTCCTTGGCAAGGAAGGTTAAACAGATAATTCAGATACTGATGGTAGGAAAACGCTGCCCATATTTCAATTTTTTAAAGGAGATAGCATATGAGATGGCTAACATTTTTTAATGACAGAAAAAGCATCCTGTGTGGTTTTCTGGTTTGCCTGGCGATAGTGTTTTCAGCAAACGTGAATGCCGAACCTGATTGGCCCAATTATCTGGGGCCGAATAATGATATGCAGCCGGAACTCAAACAATTTACCGCGACAACAGCTGATGAAGTGTGGCGGGCGCAGCTAAAGACGGGCATGTGCTCGGTCACTATTGCTAATGGACTTCTCTATACCATGGGCAATGACGGTACAAAAAAGGATGAGGAAACTGCGAGAGATTATGTCTATTGCCTGGATGCGAAAACCGGCGACGTGAAATGGACATTTGATTATCCATGCAAACTCGATCCTAATCTTCATCCAGGCGGCCCGAGTTCAACTCCAACCATTCATGAAGGAAAAGTTTATACGCTGAGCAAGTTCGGGCAAATCTTTTGCCTTGATGCCAGGTCAGGTAAAAAGATCTGGGAGGCATCAGCTGAGCAATACCAACCGAAAAAAAAGCGCTGGTGGGGATTTGCTGCTTCGCCTGCGGTCATGGGGGATACGGTCATTTTCAACATCGGCACCAGGGGAATGGCATTTAATAAAGATACAGGAAAACTGCTCTGGAAGAGCGATGGTAATGTTGTTGCCTACGCGACACCGAAACCATTGCCTTTAAGCATGTTTAACCGACCGGCTGTGGCCATGTTTACCAATGAGAATTTTTATATTCTTGATCCTGTTACCGGCAAGTCATTAGCATCCTATTCAAAGACCTGGGAAGAAAAATCCAACTGCAATGCAATTACTCCGTTTATCCATAACAAAGGTATTTATCTCAACCATAGCGCACATGGCATGGCACGGCTGTCTTTAAATGGGGATACCCTGACGCAGGACTGGCTTTCCGTAGACGGTAAATATCCGAACGAATGGTTTGCCTTTAATACACACGTAATTCATAAGGACAAAATCTACTTTCTGACCTCGGGCCGTGCATCATCTGATACGGGGCTGCACTGTGTGAATGCCAACACCGGGAAGCGAATATGGTTCGATCCGGAATTCAAGTTCGGGAACCTGATGGGTATCGGCGATAAAATGATAATACTTAATGAGAAAGGCGAATTGATCTGGGGAGATTTAATCGATACAAAATTCAAGGAGACCTTTCGGAAGAAAATACTGGAGGGGCTTTGCTGGGCCGTGCCTGTCCTGGTTGGAGACCATCTCTACGCACGAGATGCCGAGGGAGGACTTGTCTGCCTGAAACTCAAATAAGCTGAAAATGATGGGGATATTGGATAAAAAAAGGCAGGGCTAAAGAAGACCCTGCCTTTAAAAAAAACAGATATCTTCGATATATCACAGCTTTTCAGGCCATCTCATAATTTTGAATATATAGCAGTGATCGCAGGTTTTGGATTCATTCCTGCATATACAATATGTTGATTGATAATCCCTTAGTTTTTATTGCCATATATTCTTTCCTTATTTTCATGAAGCTTGATACCACTTACCTATTTAATGGATTTTTCTGCAAGATTTTGATAAATAAAACGTCTAGTTATTAATAAATGATACAATAATTCGATTCTATACTCTCATCCTGAGAACTGATATAAAAACATCTTTTTATTAGTAGTTCAATTAAATGGAATCCTTTTAGTTGAAGAGTAGGTATATATAGATTGCCTTCATTTGGGGGATTTGAAAAATGCCTCTAAAAGCAAAAACAAAGAAAGTTCCTCTCAACTGTCTTCTCAGTGCCATCCCCATTTTTCTAAGCATTCTTTTTTTATCCATTACTTCTAATGCTGAATTAAAAATTGAATCCGTCTATCCAACTCTTGGCGTTATGGGGCAAGACCTTGAAGTGGAAGTAGCAGGGACCGGATTTGATGTGAATACAAGGGTATCAATGTACCTGGATTCAGGTAACCAGATGATGTTGGTTGGGTCCTTGCATACGGGATTTTGTACATATGATGTTTTTGTTTCTGGCAGTTACGCCTATGTAGTGGATTTCCTTTATGGCTTTAAGGTGGTAGACATCAGCGACTCTTCAGACCCTCAGATCATAGGATCAGTGAATACACCTGGTAATGCAGCGAGTGTCTTTGTTTCCGGTAGTTACGCTTATGTGACAGAGTGGGGAAACGGCCTTCAGGTGATTGATATCAGTGATCCCTCAAGTCCTCAGATCATAGGAACTGTGGGTTTGCCTAGTGATGGTTGGGATGTCTTTGTTTCCGGTAGTTACGCCTATGTGGCGGATTATCAAAGTGGTCTTCAGGTGATTGATATCAGTGATCCCTCAAGCCCTCAGATAATAGGGTCCGTGGATACTCCGGATTATGCTCATGAAGTCTTTGTTTCTGGCAGTTACGCATACGTTGCGGATAGGTATTATGGTCTTCAGGTGATTGATATAAGTGATCCCTCAAGCCCTCAGGTCATAGGATATGTGGATACTCCGGGTGATGCTCAAGGCGTCTTTGTTTCTGGTAGTTACGCCTATGTGGGAGATGCACGGGAAAGGTTGCCTTCAGGTGGTGGCCTTCATGTGATTGATATCAGTGATCCATCAAGTCCTCAGATAATAGGGTCTGTGAATACATCTAGTGATGCTCTTGATGTCTTCGTTTCTGGAAGTTACGCCTATGTTGCCGATTGGGCAGGTGGTCTTCAGGTGATTGATGTCAGTGATCCCTCAAACCCTCAGATCATAGGATCTGTAGATATGCCACCTGAAGCTCAAAGAGTGTTTGTTTCTGGCAGTCACGCATACGTCGCCGATAGGTTTAACGGTCTTCAGGTGATTGATATCAGTAATCCTAAAAATTCCCAGATCATGGGTTCCGTGGATACGGTCGCTAATGCTTTGGATGTCTTCCTTTCCGGCAGTTACGCCTATGTGACGGATAGTTCTGGCTATCTTTATGTGATTGATATCAGTGATCCCTCAAGCCCTCAGATAATAGGGTCCGTGAAAACGCCAGGTCAGGGTTTAAGGGTCTTTGTTTCTGGGAGTTACGCCTATGTGGCGGCTGATGGTGGCTATCTCCAGGTATTTGACATCAGCAATCCCGTGAACCCGAAACTCACAGCTTCTGTGAGTGCACCAGGAGATTGTGCTGCCTATGATATTTTTGTTTCTGAAAATTACGCTTACATGGCGGATAGGTTTAACGGCCTTCATGTGATAGACATCAGCGACCCCTCAAGCCCTCAGATTATGGGATCCGTAAATACACCTTATACTCCTTGGGGAGTCTTTGTTTCTGGGAGTTACGCATATGTTGCGGATATTTCCACTAATATCCCTAACGGCCTTCAGGTTATAAATATCAGTGATCCATCAAGCCCTCAGATTATAGGGTCTGTGGATTTGCCGATTGGAGCTCATGATGTCTCCGTTTCTGGGAGTTATGCATATGTAGCAAATAGGGATGCCGGACTTCAGGTGATCGACATCAGCGACCCCTTAAGCCCTAAGATTATAGGATCCGTGGGAACACCGGGTGTCGCTCAAGGCGTCTTTGTTTCTGACGATTACGCTTACGTGGCAGATGGAAATAGCGGTCTTCAAATGATCGATATCAGCGATCCCTCAAACCCAAGGATAATTGGGTCAGTAGACACTTGTAACGCTACAGGCGTCTTTATTTCTGGCGATTATGCCTACTTGTCAGACTGGAGTGCGGGATTTGTAATAGTGCCTCTGCCTGTTGAAATTACACCTGTCACTATGAACAACGATACGAGTATCTCCGTCACCCTCCCCAGTCCACCTAAAGCCGCTATTTACACTCTTAGGGTTTTCAATGAAACTGAAAACTATGAGTTGCCCGGAGCTGTCTCCTTTACTAATGACCCAAATATTTTAAAATCAAAAGCTATTATAGTGGCTGGCGGAGGGCCTGAAGTCTCAGGCGGCACCATGTGGGAAGAAACAAAAATAAATGCCAATAAGGCGTATGATGTGCTTATCCTCCAAGGTTATCAGCACGACAGCATATATTACATAAGTGAAGAAGTACTCAATGATTATGTTGATAACAATTCACCAGAAACATTCCTGTCTGACCTGTCTGCTACCATCAACGTGTGGGCAGCGGATGCATCTCAGCTCCTTATCTATCTCGTGGACCACGGTGGAGAAGATGAGTTTATTCTTTATTCGGATGGCGATACAAACATTACGTTAAGCGCAAATGACCTGGATGACTGGCTTGACACTTTGCAGGAAACCATGACTGGTCCTGTCACAGTTATATATGATGCCTGTCTGTCAGGATCGTTCATTTCTAAATTACGTCCTCCAGAAGGAAAAGAACGGGTAGTAATCACAGGTTCATCCTTTGAGCCTGCCTACTTTTTAGAAAATGGGAAAGAATCATTTTCATTCCATTTCTGGGATAAAATAGTATTTAATAGAGGCAACCTTGGAAAAGCATTCTCTTATGCTAGGGATGTCATGCAGAGTTACCAGAGTGCTTTGATCGAAGCTAATTGGGATTCAGAAGGAAATAACAATGAGGGTGAAGATATTAATATAGCTGAAAATATAACTATACAAAGAGGAGGATACGCCAATAATAATGTATATCCATTTATCAGCAGTGTTTCTGATCCTCAGGTTCTTTCATCAGGGACTACAGCAACTATCCAGGCAAGCGGCATTATTGATAGCGAAAGTATAAAGGCCCTGATCATTCCACCGGATGTCAACCCTGAGACATCGGATATTCCCATCACTGATCTTCCGGAAATCGAACTGACAGATCCTGATGGAGACCGTGTATACGAAGGAGTTTATGATGTTTTTGATACAGATGGAACATATGTCGTTGTAGTTAAATCAAAAGCAACTCTTGAGTTATATTCCTATGTTAATAATGCGGTGATTACTCAGGATATATATTCACCTCCTGTCTACACAGCTGTCACCAAACTAGAAGGAAATGTAAAAAGTAAACCTGATCAATATGAGGGAGACAGTAATTATAACCAGGCAAGTGTAATCGTTATAAATGATGATGCCCCCCAGGTACATAATTTTCATTCTATGGGTGATGTGGATTGGATCAAATTCTACGGTGTCTCAGGAGAGATATACAAAATAAAAGCAAGTAATGTGAGTATTTTTTGTGATCCGGTAATCGAACTCTTTGACAATAATGGAAGCACTCTTATAGCAGGCCCTGTAAATAGTGGTGGTCTATGGGAGGATGAATCCTTGGAGTGGAGTTGTCAGGAGGATGGAGTTTATTATGTAAGAATTACCAACGCCAACTCCAATTTTGGTGAAAATGTCAAGTACGATCTGAAAGTGTACCTTCCCATACAAGGTTTACCAGGTTGGTTGACAGGTATTGTAGCAAACTCCTTGGGAGAGGGATTGGGAGGAGCCATAATAAAATCTGATATTAGTACTGCAACGACAATCACCCATGACGATGGGGCCTATTTTATAGTATTGCCATCAGGAACTCATACATTAAGCGTGGAAATGTCAGGCTATTTGTCAGACAGCGAAGAGGGTGTAGTTATTGAGTCAGAAGGCTATACGACCAGGGACATAATTCTTTTCTCTGATGTAGATAGTGACAATGACGGGACACCGGATTACTATGATGAATGTGACAGTGATCCCTATAAATCTGAAGTTGGACAATGTGGTTGTGGTTTAGTTGATACTGACACAGATGTTGATGGAACTGCCGACTGCAATGATAACTGTCCTTTAGATCCGGATAAGACGGAGCCCGGTTTCTGCGGTTGCGGTCAAGGAGAGCTGGATAATGAACCAGATGGCATGATTGACTGCTGGGAAGAAGAGAATGGACTTGATACTACAAGCAACGATGCTAAAGATGACCTTGATGGTGATGGCTTTAGTAACATTACAGAATACAGAGTAGGAACAGATCCTCTAGATCCAGACTCACATCCTTCAAAGGGATTACCCTGGTTGATGTTATTGCTGGAAGATTAAAAAGAAAAAATGTCCACCGCAATATCTTGTGGTGCAGATAAATGCGCCAAAAGTGCAGATCGCTTGCCAGTATCTCAACTTACCGCATAGTTGTGATATATAACTAGTATTTTATCCATAGTCCCGCCAACAAAAAGCCGAAGGTTTAATGAAAACCTCGGCCTTAATTTAAACTTACAAAATATGCTATTTTATAGCGGGATTATTGGTAAAATAAAGATGTGCGAAGCCGTCGTCATTCTGGCATGAAATGTGCTATATGGGTATTGTATCCACTTTCTCTTTTTCATAATAATTACGGTAAGTAATATCGCATAACTTTAATAAAAATAAAAGGGTAAATTTCCGTAGTTTTTTGGATTACTATACTGAAAATTACATTTTCTAATAAATTTATAAACCGCAAATCTGGTTAATGGATTTAGTTAAGCTACCGCGAAGCGGTTTCGTGCATATTGAAAATATCTAAAACTTGGATAAATTCAGCTATCAGCAAAAGACAAAAAAAGGTTTTAGCTGACTGCTGATAGCTACTATATTATATCAGCACAAATAGGCATATATTCTGTCCTGAGAAGCCTGTCATATCTTGTAAGTGAATCCTCCTTCATAACATCCAGTCTCCCCATTCTCATTGCCTTTGTGGCGGTTATTTGCCCAAAGAGCATCATCGCAAAACTGTTAATGGTCATGGAAACCTCGGGATCCTTGTCTGTTTTATTAATTGATCCTTTTCCATTGGATATTTTCATATGCCATGTGCCATTATTCCAGGGGCACATTTCATCTTTAACTATTTGAAAAATAAGTTCACCATCTTCACTGTACCCCCTGCATGGAACAGCTCTCTCTATATCCACTATTCTTGCAAGAAATCCATTACGGGATTTAATATTTAACCTTCCTGGTTCCAGGAGCAGGTGAGGTATTGGGTCATCCACCGGAACCGGCGTCCAGTTTATATGATGTGCAAGGTGCATCCTGGTAAAATAATTCCATATGCCATAATACGCTGATATGGAAAGCCATGCCATGTCCCGAATTGAAATCCTGTGAGGCAGACCGGAGTCGCCGTGACGGGGATCAACCGTGTAAACAACATAACCCAGCGGGACTCCATCTTCTTCATACACTATTTTATCAAACACTGTAACGGAGTTAATCGGAGGACTGAGCACACCGGTCTCCCATTTGAATTTATTCCTTATAAGATAGCCGGTCCTGGGCGCTGTGAACTGCCTGTAAATTTTATCAAGTATCTCAACCTCATCCCCGTGAAGCTGCTTTAGCTTCCCGGCACTCTTCAGGTGCTTCAAGGACTTGAATTGAATATGCCTTGGATCGATGCTGTATGAGTTTTGCGTTGAAACAACCTCGTAGCCGTAACGCTGGTAAATAGCTGCCTGGGAGGCAAAAAGAATGCTGATCGCCCTTTCTTTCTCTTCATGCAGCAGTTCAAAATGTCTTTCATGCACTTTCCTTAAACACCCCATATGACGAAAAACAGGCAAAGTTCCAACAAAGGATACTCCAGCGACAGGTGTATCCACCCCGTTAAATTTCATATGAAAGGGCCATGAAGCATATGATGTAGCCATTTCACCGTCCACAAAGGCGCAAAGGGTCATATCATGTGTAATCCCGTTTATAAATGCCTGGGATATTAAGCCGGGCGGCAATACATTGGTCTCCTCCGCGATTCTCCTTGCTTCATTCATTTCTTCCTGCAGGGCAGGCCGAATCTCAATTTCCATACTAATCCTCCCGAATAAAAACCAGCAGATTAAATATACCCGCTGTTGTCTTCCATAAAGTTCTTATAAATCCTGTAATGGTCTGTCTCCTGGTATGTGGTCTCAATTATCGGGTTATGGTCGAAGCTGAAAAGCCTGGCACCCGGACAAGCCAGTAAGATTGGTGAATGGGTGGCAAGAATAAACTGGGCATGTCCTTCTTTTCCTGCTTCCTTGAGTACATCTACAAGCTCCAGTTGGGTCTTAGGGGAAAGAGCGGTTTCCGGTTCGTCCATTAAATACAGCCCCTTAATCTTATACCGTGCCTTAAAAAAAGAGATGATTCCCTGGCCGTGAGATTGGGTGATCAATGATTTACCGCCGAAATATTTAAACAGATCTGGACTGTTTACTGCCCATTCATCAAGAAGTTTCGAAAAATGTTTGAATACATCCGATGTGAAAAAAGATCCGGGTACCGGTCCCTTTGACCATTCTACTTCAATAGCTTTATACATGTTTTTTTCATGTGGATTGTTTTTATAACTCTGCCTTTGATCACCCTGCCATATATATATGCCGCATTTTCGGCAGATGGCTTCCAGAAGTGTTGATTTACCTGTTCCGTTCTCCCCTACAAAGACGGTAACCGGTGTATCGAATACAAGACTTTTGGTTTTATGGAATGTTTCCAGGTTAAAAGGATAATAATCCCTGGTAGGGAATTTATCATGTGATATTGTGATTTTCTTCAAATACATATCAAGGTAATATAAGGGCTTCTTCAGCCATAGCGGCAACTGTGTCCACTTTTATGCCCAGTTTATAGTGTTTGGAAATCTCACCAAGCTGCCTGTGGCATGACAGGCATGCTGTCGCGGCGTTCTTAACTCCGGCGGCACGCATCTGATCAGCTTTTGATTTTCCCGAGATCATACGCCTTTTGGCGCTGGTGCTGTCCTGAAGGAGCCCGCCTCCTCCACCGCAGCAGACCGCGTTTTCCCTGTTGGGCTCAAGTTCAACAACCTCTTTGCATATAAGGGCGAGCAGTTCCCTTGGCGCATCAAAAACACCTGCCTTGCGGCCAAGGTTGCACGGGTCATGATACATAACGGGGTAGGGGTGGGTCCCGGGATCAACCTTGATTGTCCCGTCCTTTATTTTTTCCAGCGTTACTTCCACTATGCTTTTTACATTAAATTTAGCATCTCTTCCCAGCAGTTCAGGGATCAGTTTTCTCAACACGAGAAAACCATGCCCGCATTCGGAAAGCACCAGCGTTTCGATTCCCAGTTCCTCGGCAGGTTCAACAACCTGCAGGACCATCTTTTTCGCTGTTTCATCATCCCCGACAAAATAGCCCCAGTTCGTAACATCCGTGTGGTTATGTGACATTGTCCATGTATCACCAAAGGCGTAAAAAAGGCGGGCCATGGCTGTAAGATGCAGCAGGTTGATCCCGAGCTCCCTGGGATTCGGGAGATAGAGGTATTTCGCGCCTTCCCGGTTAGAAGGGATAAGGGCCTTCGGATCGTCGTTCTCGTCCGCGATTTCCTCATTGAGCCATTCAAGGGTTTCGATAAAATCCGTCTCAGTGAATCCATTAACATCACCCGTATCAAGCCTGGTTTTTATTCCCTTTTTTATGTCTTTGGGTACCAGGTCATCCGCTCCCTGCAGGTTCCTCGCCTTTCTCACAACATCACCCATAATTATTCCCATGGGGCATGCTGTTGTACAGTGGTTGCATACCATGCAATCCCATATCATGGGACTCTGCGCGAGTAAATCATCGAGCCCAAGCTGGGCCATTCTCACCATCTTGCGGGGATTGGGGCCTCCGTCACCATCGTACCATGTACACCTTGATATACACACACCACAGGTTAAACAATCAGTTATATTATCTCCTCTTTCTTTCTGGTTTAACACACTGAAAAAAGGTGAGTTATGACAAAGCGATGAATTACTCATTGGAGCTCTCCTTATATTCCGCGGCAGTCTCTTCAATTATATTTTTAAATTTCACCGGTTCATTGGCGGCAACGGGATGTATGGTCAACATTGATCGCGGTATTCCTGTGTCATTATATATCCTGGCTATTTTAGACCGGGCGGAAGAGTAACCACGTGTGGATCGGCAGTTATCAGTATGGCATGTCATTACCATTATTTTTTCCGCGTCGCCAAGCAGCTGGTCCATTACTTCTCTTGAATCGAGGCTGCACGCGCAGTCAACAGGTATAATTTTATATCCTGATTGAATATCATTAGAATTCCGGTACTCCATTTCAGCAAGAAAAGCGGAACGCGTGCATGCAAAGATAACAGTACCTTTAAATTCACTCTCTTCTTCCGGTTTGACGTGATCTTTCAGGGAGATAGCTTCGGCAGGACAGCTTGTTATGCAAAGTCCGCAGCCGAAACAGGCATCTTCAACTATCAGCGGCGGTTTATGGCCGTCTAGAATGACAGCATCATGAGGGCATACACGGAAACAGGTAAGACATCTGCCGCACTTACCCTTGTCAATTTCAGCACAGGCGGAGTTCTCAATGGTATTCGGGGGTATCAGGTTCAGAAATGACTTTATTACCCTTATCTCACTGGAAAGATCATTATCATCGGTCTCATCATGACAGGAGCCAGCGTAGTATATTCCCTTTCTTGTGCTTCCGACTCTTCTATGCCGGGGATTGGGATGCTGATGAAAACCCTCTGTATCGGTCTCAAGGGCAAGAAGTTCTGCTATCAATATGTTTTCAGAATCGGCCCTTACCTGCTCAGGGATAACAAGCAGTTCGCAGGGGACATTAAGTGTTACGCCTCCCAGAGTTGCCTCATTTACTTCCAGGCTGAGTCCGTTACTACCGTTGTTTATCTTTACATCAGCAGGTGATGCGACCCTTAAAAATTTTATTGACTGCTTTCTGGCATTGTCATAAATCTCCTGTCCATCAAGACCGTTTACAAGCATTTTTTCCATAATTATGGAAACAGATCTGCCTTCTTTTGCGAGTTCAATAGCTGATGTAAGGGCCTTTCTCGAACTGCTTTTCCACTCAGGACCTGAGTGGTCCAGCCAGAATACGATATTTTTAAATTCGCCGTTAAATTGTTCCTCAAATTCTGAAAGAGAGATGATATTGTCGTTCACAGGGATTATTTCTTCGTTGACAAAAGGTATCCGCTCCATACCATTGGCAACAATAATTGCCTCAACATCAATATGGGTTAGTTTATCATCAGACCTGGCTGTAATACGGAATTGTCCGGCAGTGCCTGAAATACCTGTTATCCGGCTGCCTGAATACAGCTTAACACCTTCAGGCACCGATCTTCCGTTCCCCTTCTCAAACAGGTGTACGTTATGACCGGCCTCATTCATGGCCTTTGCGATAACACGTCCATCCTGTTCCTTGCCAAGTATTGCAATCTTCCTGGAAGTATTGACTCCCGGGCTGTTCAATATCTCACAGGCTGCAGAAAAACCCTGTTCCATGGATGATATTATGTCCATCGGCTCCCTGGTTGTGCCGATTGTGTATACGTTTTTATCCTTTGTTCCGGGATCATGAATAAATCCCCATTTATCCTGCTTGATGTCAAGCATGTCTGCTATCTCGCTGTTGCCCTCTCCTGATTTCATGCCTACGGTCAGGACAACCTGATCAAAGTCATAGGCCTTGCGGGACCCTGTTGCTATGTCCTCCTGAATCAATCTTATTTTATCTTCTTCTCCGGGAAGTGCCTTTCCTGGAATTCCCTGGATAAGTTTCACCCGGCCGCCTAATTCCGCGATCTGGGTTCTGAACATCTTTCCGCATGTCTGAAGATCCATATGAAAAATCGTGATTGACGCATCCGGCATAAGGTGGAGTATTTTATTGGAGAATCTTACGACTGTTTTGCAGCATACCTGGGAACAGTAATCCTGTCCTATCTCACGGTTTCTTGACCCGACACACTGGATAAACGCAATGGAGGGGGAATCATGGTTAATCATCCCGGGCAGGCCTTCATTTTTTAATGTGCCGTTCAGTTCTGGAGATGTAATAACTCCCTTTTTATTATATTCAAAAAACTTCAGGTCTTCCGGGTTGAAGGGATCAAATCCCATTGCAAGGATTATCGCCTGTACATCGATCTCTGTTTCCCTGCTTCCCTTAACTGAAACATGATAGCCATCATCGATTTTATTGATGTCCTTTATCCCGCATTCTTTATATATTGTGATATTCTCTGAATGATTCACCTGGTAAACAAGTTCTGCGCTCAGGCATGCTCCGCAATATTCACATTTATCGGTAGCCATACATGCCCAATCGAAGGCTTTACCCCCCAGGTGATCATTTTTTTCAACGAGGTGAACAGCTGCGCCCTGGCCGGCAAGTGCCCTGGCCGCGGACATTCCAGCCACTCCCCCTCCTATTATCAGAATGCTTTTACCGGATCCACGATTCATGCTTAACTCCTGTGCCGAGAAATATAATTTTAACTTTAACGGGGATATTACAGATAAAGATATTATTTTTCGGATAAATATCCTAGTCCTAAAGCATGAATCTGTAAAGGGGAAATAGGGGAGTGTAATATATTTAAGAGGACAAAAAGGATGTTAATGAATATTTTTAGTATTCTGAAAGAAAGGCGTAATAATTATAAACATTATCTCATACCCGTTCACTTGACATAGAGAGCGCGGAGAGAATAGGCATGGAGCACAGAGCTGGGAGCGGGGAGTAAACTCAGTTATCCGGGTAAAGTGGAAATAGAAATTAGAAAAGAGAAAATTGTAAATGCAGCCAGCTGAGATCATACATGAATCTAACAGGGTTGTTGAACCTGTCATTCCGCGGCTTTGACCGCGGAATCCATTGTTTTTAGTATATACTCCAAGCTCCCTGCTATATGCTTAAATGGGATTACCTGCGTTGCAGGTATTTAAGAAATATACACTTTACCTCTAATGAATAAGAATTCTTCGCGTTCTTTGCGTCCTTAGCGGTTTAATTTTCTTTTTTTCAGCTTATCATGATAGTAATTGAAGAGCTGGCTTCAGAAATTTGGAATCTGGAATATTGAATATAAAATCCATAAAATACCGTTAGCTTTCCTCACACTTTATAGGGCGGCGGAGGTCCCATACGGTTCATGAATCTTTGCCATTCCCTTCTATATGTAAAACGTATTTCTTTAATTCTTTCCTCGGGCCAGTCAGGGTCCCATCCAAGGCCCATATCTTCACCCACCATGATAATGGTAAAATCAATGCTGGGCGGTTTCTTACTTATTATTGTTGTTATGTTGCATATGCGTCCCGGTGAGCTGCAGTCTTCACATTTTTCTGTTTTGGTACAGGGTGTTTTGAGCCCCATATTAATGGCATGGTAAGGAGCTATTACCTGCTGCACTCTTTCAAGCGCAGTTGGCAGGTCCTTTACAATCTTATTCTGCCCTACAACCAGTATTACCTGCTTCGTTCCATAAACCATAGCTGTAACCCTGTTACCCATTCCATCTAAATTGACCAGCTTTCCGTCAAGGGTTACCGCGTTGGCGCTGACCAGGAGCACGTCATTTTTAACAGAGGGTGTAAGTTCGGGGCGGACGGTCGACCCCGGTTCCGGAAATCCAGGCACCCTGTTTCCTCTTTCATCAAGCTTTTCCATAACTCTCAACTGGCCTACAGACGTTGATCCGGCCAATTCAATACTCGCATCTTTCGGGATTAGTTTAAGAATAATATCAGTAACATCCTTAGCTTTTTCAGCATATTCGACATTAAAATTGTTTTTTTTAAGGGCGTTAATTGCTGTTTCGATCTCTTTATTCATCATATCCTCCGGATTTTATATCGAGTTGATTAAAAACTACTGTTTCAAAAGAATAAAAGACTAAAAAATAAGGTAATCACTCTTTTAATTCATTCAATAACTAACGTTGAGCAGCAGATTACTTTTCGAAAACAACCTGAACTGATTTCCGAATTTATGAATCAAGTAATATCTATCTTTAAACTTGACAATTAATTACATTAGATTACTTATATTGAATTGAAATAATCAGAAAAGAGAAGAACATTGAAAATTCCTGTTATAAAACCCGGAAATATTCCTCCGGATCAGGTGTCTCCCGAATCGTTAAAAGGGATACCCCGTCAGCAGACAAAACCTTCCCGCTGGAGCGGAAAAGGGTGGGATGAGTTTGCCAGGGCTGTTATTGATCAAGGTATATCCCTGAAGGAAGATCGTTCAACCTGCTCTCTTTACTCATCTGACAGCGGCGGTATGGCTTATAGTATGCCCCATGGTGTGGTTGTCGCGCAATCCACTGAGCAGGTGGCAGCCATTATGAAGGAGGCCCAGAAATACAGGATTCCTGTCAAGGTCAGGGGAGGTTCCCTTACAACAGAGGGCGAAACAGTGCCTTTTGGGGGACTTCAGCTTGATATGACAGGCATGAGCCGGGTCATTTCTATTGATCAAGATAATATGACCGTCAGGACACAGGCCGGTATTTACTGGCATACTCTCGCGGAAGTGCTGCGCAGGGACGGATATGACTACCTGTCAGCACCCCTTAACATGACATCAACTGTAGGCGGGACCCTTTCGGTGGGAGGAATAGATATCAATTCCCCCCGGCTCGGGTGCAGCGCAGACCAGGCGGTGGAACTTAAGGTGGTAACTCCCAGGGGAGAGATCGTTGAGTGTTCCGAAAACCTCAATCCCGATATTTTTGACCGGAACCTCCTGGGTTACGGTCAGTTTGGTATTATTACGGAAGCTACCCTCAGGATAAGAAAATTCACCCCCATAACCATGCATTATTTTTATTACAACTCCCTGGCATCAGCCATCAGTGACATGATGATGCTGGCGCGTCATGACGCATCTGACTATATCGGTATCCTGACAATAATGGACAAGGCTGTAAACCTTCTCGTGGCCTTTGATTCAGAAGAACGGGAGGAGACCTTTTTCGCTGAATGGAGAGACAAAATCAAGGGATACGGTGAACGGGGATTCGGTGTAAAAATGGCCATACATTATGCCCTCAGGCCATGGCGGATAAAAGAGGCCCTTTATCTGCTCGGCCGTAAACGTTCTCTTATGCCGGAGTTCAACCCAGACCATCATATGGACGGAAAGAAAATTGTGGACAGGACAGTTGTTTTTTCAAAGGCTGTATGGAAGTTCTGGGGCGGGAGACAGATGGTAATACCTGACCTGGCCACAACCGAAGAAAAGTTCATAGAGGCCGTAGAAAGGGGAAATGCTGTCTGTAAAAAATATTTTTCACACTATACGCTCTATTGTGTGGGGATTAAACTGCTTGGTAATAAAAAGCGTTATGAAATGTCCTGTATACCTCCAGATGCCGAGGACATAGCCTATGGATGTGAGTTTGAACCCATGCTTGGCGACAGGTATTACAGCCATGACTATCTTCAGTCCTATAAAAATGAAATATATGATATAGGCGTTGATATAAAAAGCAGTTATTACCGCTTCGGCGGTATGATGAAAGGATACATACGCCGTGTATTCGGCGATGAAATAGTGGACAGGCAGCTTGCTCTCAAGAGGGAGGAAGATCCTGCAATGATTTTAAATTCGGATGTGGTTTTCTAATGCTTCCTCATCATAAAAAGATCAAAGATTCCTTGATTTACCGGGCCAGCGAGAGACCCGGATATGAGAAGTGTAACGGATGCAGGGTATGCACACTCCCGTGCCCGGTATGGCATCAGACACATGATATGTCTCTTACCCTTTGCGGTCGCGCGAGGGCGTTGCAGTGCGGCGCTTCTCCCGGGGATATCAGAGAATCTATTATGGCCTGCGTCCTCTGCGGTGCCTGCGAATCTGTCTGCCCCTTTGGCATTGATACCCTTGGCATGACAATGGATCTTCGTCACATGCTGGATGAAAAGGAATCCACGCCATCTTCAGGCAGGGAAGCAGTTCCCAGGGAGAGATCAGATTTTAGAGTGTACAAACGAAAAATTATTCCGGGAAGAGCATTAAGGTCAGATGCGCGGTTAATGAATATTATCCATGATCTTTTTGTGAACAATGAGACAGTAATATCTGAAGATGACGGAGATGATATCAGCCTGGCCGTGGAGTCGGGTTCCCCTGTTTCTGAATGGAGAAAAAATGAATTCACAGGATCCCTGGCCGGTGCTGAAGAATTGATTGTCGCGGAAGGTATTTTGCAAAGAGTTTTAAGAAAATGGATGCCCTTAAAGATAACAGGTCTTGGTATGGCCCTTCTGAATAAGGCCGGTGTCAGGGCATCTCTTGGACCTTCAGATCTTTATATAATCGAGGCAAGTGGATATAACAGCTATTACAAGGATATGGTAAGTGAATATGATTTGATAAGGCGGGAAACAGGCTGCCAGATGAATATTGATCTCCACCGTTCCGCCATTCCTACCGGATCGGTAAGCCCCGGTTCAAATGCGGTTTCTCCTGAGGAGCAGGCAAGATGGATAATCAAGGGACGCCGGTTTAAACGTATTATCGTGGAGAGCCCCGAAGATATCGAAATATTTAAGAGAGTTACTGATTCAGATGTAATCCATGTTCTGGAGCTGATTAAGGGTGATTTATGATTAGTAAAGCCGGGCAGAAGAGAACCGTAGACGTGCTTATTGTCGGAGCCGGGTTATCCGGCGCTGCCTGTGCCAAGCGTCTTGTTGACGCGGGTTATGATACTATTCTAATAGAAAAAAGGGGACTCCCGCGCCACAAGATATGCAGCGGTATACTGTCCCCGCGGGGACACAGGTTTCTTCTTGAAAATTTCGGGCCTCTCCCCCGTGAGATACTCCATGAGCCCACTTCCTGCCGCGGTGTTATGTTTCACTTCCCAAGCAGGAAGTCAATGGCCTTAAATTTCGATGGAGGCCCGACTCCCCATCTCCACAGAAAATATTCCGATTACTGGGCAATCAAAAGAAGCGGTGTGAAAGTACATGACAACACAAGGTTCATCAGCCTTAAAGACAGGGGCAGGTATGTTGATGTCCATGCAAAAAGAGGGGGTGAACCGATTTCCTATCGTGCCCGCGCGGTTATAGGCGCGGACGGTCCAAACTCACATGTGATACAATCGGTATTTCCCGAATACCGGAAACAGATACCCTGGTTTGTAGTGGGGCAGAGGTTCCACAGAATTATAGACTGCCCCCTTGATACCGATTATTTTCATTTCTGGTTCCATCCAGATCTTGGTTATTATACCTGGAGTCATGCAAGGGATGATGTGCAGATTGTCGGTAATGCATTTATCAGGGGGGACAATTTCAATAAACGGCATCAGAATGTTGTTGATTACCTCCGGGAAAAACATGGTGTAAAGCTGGAGCCCCATGAAGATGGAGAGGCCTGCCTGGAAAACTTTGGTATTTCCTTGATAAACAAATACGTGTTCGGGAAATCAAATGTGATTATTACAGGGCAGGCCGCGGGATTTTTAAACATGATGGCTGAAGGCATGAGCTGCGCGCTTCACTCAGGAGCTATCGCGGGTGAAGCGGTAATAGAAGCCCACCGCTATAACATACCGCTGCAGAAGGTTTACAGGTCTATGGTCGCTTCTGAAGTTAAGAGATGCTCCGACCAGTGGAACCCCCTGAGAATCATATTCGGCCGTCCCCATGAAGCGGATTTCAGGGAAGTATTCAAAGGATTGAAGACCGGGGACCAGGTGAAGCTGATAATTGAGTTCATTAAATTTATAAGAATCTTTAAAGGGTTTGGATGGGGATGGCAAATCCTTCAGCAGGCCCTTCATCGCCAGTTTCATAATAAATATCAAACAGGGCAATGGCTTTAAAAAAGCCGGATTCCGGCTTTTTTAGTCTCTAGTTTATCGTTTCTAGTCCCTGGTCCTGGTCTAATGACAATGACCAATTAACAATAATCAATTATCAATGAACATCCAAAAGTCGGTTTATAGTTTTTTATTTATGCTTTATCGTTAGCTAAACAAAAGACTTTTTAACCTAACAGTCCTCCCTGGCCCGTCATAGCCTTGGCGCGCCGTAGCTTTAGCGTAGGCGGCAGCCTGTTTTTTGTTCACTGTTTATTGATAATTGTTAATTGAAACTAGCCTATCAAGAGTAAATTTGACCCAATTCTTGTAAATTCCCATATATAGACGTTTTATATTTAAAAATTCCGCTAAATAGTATATAAACCAGGAGCTAGCTTATAAAATAACATCCTGATACGAAAAACCGATGGTTTAGGTTTTTTAAAGGAATATTTATGACAAATAATTTTCCGATATATGTAGTTGATGATGAGATATCTATTTGTGATTCTTTAAAAGGTATATTTTCAGATGAAGGTTATGAGATTGTAACCTGCCTGGATGCAAAAACATTATTTGAAAAAGCAGCTCAAATACCTCCGGCACTTGTGCTGCTTGATATATGGCTGCCTGATGTTGACGGATTAGAGGTTTTAAATAAACTCAGAGAAGAATATCCTGATACCGCCGTTATTATGATGAGCGGCCATGCCGGTATAACTTCGGCAGTTACCGCGATTAAAAAAGGAGCGTCTGACTTTCTTGAAAAACCATTAAATATGGATGTTCTTCTGGAAAAAGTAAGTAATGCTTTAAAGACACATGGAAAGGAAGCCTTCCAGGTACATCTCCCGGATAGAAAACGTAAACATAAGGAAAACCTTGCCGGAGCCGCTTCATTAGTTGAATCCGGTAAACCCCAGAGAACTCTGAAAGGGAATATTGTCCTGCAGGGGACCGGGTTAATGAGCGGGCGAAATACAGGCGTTATTTTAAGTCCCCTGGAAGAAAACAGGGGGATCATTTTTGAAACTCTGGATGGACAGCGTATTCCCGCGAAAATTACCTCCCTTGAAAATTATATATCTGATTCTCAAAATCAAAAATTTACAGCCAACTCCACTGTTCTCATGGTAAATAACAGCCGAATCCGTACTGTGGAACACCTCATGGCAGCTTTTCACATGTTTGAACTAAGCAACGTCCTTGTGAAGGTGGATGAGGAAATCCCCAATGTTGACGGTTCCGGTGAAGATTTCTGCCGATTGATAAAAGAAACAGGAACCGTAGCACAGGAGGCCTTATCAAAAAAAATCATTATCAATGACAGGATATGTATAGGCACTGAAGATATTAGTGAAAAATACATCTGTGCCGAACCCTATAATGGATTTAAGATATCAATGCGTATAAACTATCCGGCCCCGATATTTGAACAGACCATGACCTTCAACCCGGAAAAAGATTCCTTTACCGGTGAAATAGCACCGGCACGCACTTTTAACACATTTGAAAATATAGGCATGGCCCAGAAGATGGGTAAAGTCGGGGGCGGTTATCTTGATTCACATATAATAATACATGATGGTGAGGTTATTAACACCGAATTGAAATATCCGGATGAATATATAAGGCATAAAATACTGGACCTTATCGGTGATCTCTATTTGCTGGGGCACACTGTCCAGGGAAAAATAACGGCCAATATGACTTCCCACGGATATAATCATGCCTTTGCACGGAAATTATTTGAGAGTTATCAATAGGGGAATATTAGTCTTTGGTTCTCCGCCACAATACCGGCGGATAAATAGTTCCTAGTTTCTGGCTAAAATCATATTACTTTTTTGCCTAACGCAAGACACAGCTTTGGGCGATGATTGAACAACCGGAGCCCCACAGCCGTCATTCCCCGGCCTGCCTGCCGTGCCGTAGCCTCTGGCGAAGGCTGGACCGGGGAATCCAGATGTTTTTGTTTTTCATAGTTGCTTGTCTTTCAACCACAAACTATGAACCATGAACCGTTTTAAATCTTAAATATTGAATTTTGAATCTTATCCCAATTCTCAAGGAGGGAAATATGTTTAAAATAAAATTATTAACAGTAGCAGTGCTGCTGATGGTGTCTCTGACACTTTCATGTGCACAGCAGGTGGAACAGGATAAAGAACAGGATACAGGTCTAACCTGGCTGGAAGCTTCTAAAGCCAGGATGCAGGATAAGCTTTTAAAACAGTATGGCGAAGACCAGAAGAAACGAATAGTCCAGGGAGTGCATCAGGTAGCTGATTTCTGGAGACCGGAGGACGGCAGTTCAGAAATATTTGAGGCCTTTATTGAACGTCATTTTGCCGGCAGCAGTGAAAAACAGGATGTATTGTTTGACCGGTTTCAATGGCTGTCAGAAAAAATAAACGGGCACATGCTGGAAATCATACAGGCTCTGCGCTGGCAGATGGACCTGGACATTGGGGATATCGAGCCCTTTGACGAGATTTTTGCTGCCTATGACCCTTCCGCCCATATGACAGATGATCTCTTTAAGAATAAGGCAGCGTTTGTTGTTCTGCTTAATTTCCCTTTAACTACACTGAAGGAGCGTTTAAATGAAGGCAAAAACTGGAGCCGCAGGGAATGGGCTGAAGCTCGCCTGGCTCAGTCCTTTGACACCAGGGTACCCGCGGAGGTAAAACAGGCCATATCAAGGGCTGGAGCTGCTTCAGACCAGTATATAGCCGAATATAATATCTGGATGCATCACCTGTTGACCGATGATGGCGAAAGAATCTTTCCTGAAGGAATGCGTCTACTCTCACACTGGAATTTGAGGGATGAAATTAAGGCACAGTACAGCAACGGTGACAAAGGCCTGGCACAGCAGAAAATGATCCAGAAGGTTATGGAGCGTATTGTTACTCAGACAATCCCAGAGGTTGTAATAAACAATCCCCATGTAGACTGGAATCCTATTACCAACGAAGTTAAAAAATCGGATGTAAATGATTCCGGTAAGGAAGCGCCGGTAGACCTGGATATTTCCAGCAGTCCCGAGCCTGATACACGCTTTAAAATATTACTTGAGAATTATGAAGCTGTTAAACTGCAGGATCCATACTCACCTACTGCCCCGACACATATTCTCAGAAGCTTTGATTTGGGCCGTGAAATTTCTGAAGAACGTGTAAAGGAAATGTTTGAGGCTGTTTTATCTTCAGAATCTGTAAAGAAAGTGGCTGACCTTATAAAAAAGAGACTGGGACGCGACCTGGAACCCTATGATATCTGGTACAACGGTTTTAGACCGCGGGGTAAATACACGGAACAGGAGCTGGATAAAATAACACGGGAAAAATATCCTGACGCTGAAGCTTTTGCCAAGGATATGCCGCGTATGCTGGTAAAACTGGGTTTTTCCGAAAGTAAAGCCGGATATCTTACCAATAAAATCGCCGTTGATCCGGCACGGGGCTCGGGCCATGCCTGGGGAGCCCAGATGCGCGGGTCCAAAGCCCGTTTGCGAACGCGTATTGGCAAGGACGGGATGGATTACAAGGGATATAATATCGCTATTCATGAAATGGGACACAATGTTGAACAAACCCTTACGTTGTATGATGTAGACCATTACCTTTTAAACGGAGTGCCTAACACCGCCTTTACAGAAGCAATGGCCTTTGTGTTTCAGAACAGGGACATGCAGTTGCTGGGGCTTGCTGAAGAGGATGAACATACAGCGGCATTAAAAATTCTGGATGAGTTCTGGGGTATGTGGGAAATCGCCGGAGTAGCTCTTGTGGATATGGCCGTATGGCACTGGATGTATGATAATCCGGATGCAACACCCGCGCAGCTGAAGGAAGCTGTATTAAAAATCGCCAGGGACACCTGGAACAGATATTACGCACCCGTTATCGGTCACAATGATGTACCCCTTTTGGCCATATATTCACATATGATAAATAATTTCCTGTACCTGCCGAACTACCCTATCGGCCATTTAATTGCTATACAAATAGAGGAGCAGGTAAAAAAATCAGGGGACCTGGGTGGCGAAATAGAAAAAATGTGTAAACTGGGTAATATCGCCCCTGATTTGTGGATGGAACAGGCCGCAGGTTCACCGGTGGGTGCCGATGCTCTTTTAAAAGCAACCCAGGAAGCATTGGAAGTACTTCAATAATTAAAGCTGTCAGCGATTAGCATTCAGTATGTTCTGTTTGAATATTTACTGTAGGGGCGGACCTAGTGTCCGCCCTTTTCTTTTATTTCTTCTTTGGCGGAGGACCAAAGATCTTTAAGTTGGCAGGTCCTTCCCAGTCAAAAGTTCTCAGGTCAAAGTCCGGAACCCGGTTGGAGCGGTCCAGGTAAGGTCCCAGGTACAGTGCGTGGAAGAGAACGGGCTTTTTTATTGCTCTAAAATTCAAGGGGGCATGCTGCATACCTTTAGGAATAAAGACGATGGTTGTGGAGGTGATAGTATGCTTCTCCATTTCCTCTCCCATCCAGAGGTCTATTTCCGCGTCAAAGCTGCTGCAGAGATCCGGCAGTTCAGCACCGAGGAAAATAAGGAACTCATCATACCTGTGAACATGGGGGCTCTCCCAGCAGACAGGATCTTTAAAAACCTGCCATCCTATTGTAGCGGTTGCCCCGGGCAATGCCGAAGCACCCCGAAAATAGGTCTGCGGGCTGGCTATTTCGGGAAAAGGGGGTATGCTATTAAGACCAGTAAAATCACCTGCTTTCGGCGGTTCGCCGTTGTCGCTCAGGAAGTATTTCCCATATATTGTTCCGTCTGTCGATGGGATCTCCTTTGCAGCCGCCATTAACCCGCTTTGATTAGGTCCCAGTGTTTTATAAAGCCAGTTTGCCAGGGCCAGGCCGCCTGCGCCTGCTAGGAGTTTCTTGAAGAAATTTCTGCGGGTAGTACTTTTCTTATCTGTGCTGTCAAGACTCATGGTCGTCTCTCCTTTCCTGTGAATATCTTTCACAAAAACAGATTGAGTGATTTATTTAAACTGCTGAAGAGAGACCCATTCTACACGTTGTTTTAGCGATTTTCAACCTGATAACATGACAGCGGCTACATTTATTGTTTTTACCCATTTCTGCCTTGGGCGCATTCGGGTAAAAATTCAAAATGAAATTACAGACTTCCCGATCACATTATAGTGAATACATAAATCAGTGTTACTACAACCCCGACGTTGGCAACTGCCCCGATGACATTCTCTATTTTTTCTCTAATTTTTTCTCCACGTCCAAATATTTTTTTATTTGCCATTTTAATTTCTCCTTTCTCCATATTTTCGGCACTTTATTAATTAATAGATCGGTTACGGAAAAAGGTTACAGAAAAAATCATTATCGTGAAAATGGGGATATCTTATTGATGGATCATGAAGGATGGAGAGGCATTACCGTCGAGTTCCCCGGTCCGTTATTCCCGCGCAACCTTTCGACTTTGCCATTCAGCCTCGAGCTCAAGGTCATGAGCCTGTCGAATGGGAGGGAATCCATTTTTTCTTTAGTCTATGATCTCTGGTTTCTAGTTAACTAAAAACAATAAACCATTCACCCTGTTAAATCCGCACAGCGGGCTGCGAAGCAGCGTTTAACCGGGTAAATCTTGAATTTTTAATGTTGAATCTTGAACCTATTTATTAACCGTAAAGCGCGCGAGGAAAAATATGTTTCCTATCTCCCTGCTGTCAATCAGCTTGAAACCTGACCTTGTTATTTCCTCGATAACCGCTTTACTGTCCGCGCGGACATGCCATGATTTGTCTTTAAAATCGATTATGATGAATTGACCATTGGATCGAAGGGCTTTATGTATCGAAGCCATCATCTTGAATGGATATTCAAAGTGGTGGTAAGTATCACACGTATATACGACATCCACTGAAGAAGGCTCTAAATTGCATGATGTATCCGATCCAAGGACGCACCGGACGTTCTTTATTCCCTTTTCCTTGCAAGTCTCCTTAATATGATCGAGAAACTCCTGCACTATTTCAACCGCGTAGACTTCACCTCCAGGCAATACTTTTTCGGCAAAAAGGCGTGCGTGAGTTCCGTTTCCGGCCCCAACATCCGCGATATCCATTCCCGGTTTAAGTCCGCAGGCTTCCAGTATTTCTTTATGCATGTTGAGATTGGGATTAGCATAATCAAACTGTTTTATGGCCTGCTCCGGTTGCTGTTTGTACCTGTCGTTAATCCCGGGAGCCAGACTCTCATCCTGTGCCAGCGCGCTTATATTCAGAAGAAATATGCAGACCAGGCTGAACATGAGCTTTCTCATATCATTCCTCCTTTTTGTGTATCCATTTACCTCTCCCATAGAGATGTTAAATTACCATGAGAATAAAAAAAAGGAAAGGATCAATTATATATGGTGTTATTTACGTCGTTTGTTGCCGGATTATTAATTTCTGGTCCCTTGTTTCTGGATCACCATGTTAAATGCTGCTTCGCAACCCACTATTTAATAGGGTGAATCTTAAATCTATATATCCCCTTTTTAACAATAATTGAAAATCATACAAATATAGATTACACTTCACAAAATTTATGTGTCAGCAAAGCCGTATTAATGTGTTTAATTGCCATTCAAATGTTGCCAGAGAGGTGAAAGATGTTAATACTTCCAAAATTTAAAATGGTCTCTTTTTGGCTGGTCCTTGTTTTGATCATATTTTCCGGGCATGCCGTGCTTTGTGGAACCGAACAAATGCCTGACAATATTATTGATACAACCTTAACCTGGATCAACCAGGCCAGAGAACGGGAGGGGCTTGAATTACTCTCTATCGATCCTAAGCTGAATAGGGTCGCGGAGAAACACAGCAAGCAGATGTTAAAGCATAATATGCTTTCTGACAACGATCCGGCTTTAGGAACACCATTTGAAAGAATAGAATCTTCAGGGCTTACATACATCAACAACCTTGTTGCTGTGGCGCGGGCTAAAAACCGGGATCTTTTAAGAGAACAGCTTAAATCCCCTGGAAACAAGCCTAAAATACTTGCACCTGATATAACACATGCGGGTATAGGAATAGAGCAGGACTCAACGGGTAACCTGTGGTTGACCATACACATGACTGAGCGTGCTATTACCTTTACTCAATTCACTCTCAGTCAGTCGACCGATATCCCTGCCAGGCGTTCCATTACAATTAAAGGCAACACTCCATTTAAAAATATCAAGGCAACGCTTGTTCCTGCTGAAAATACAAACCCCATATTGGCTGGGGATCGTATTATAGTCCCTGACTCCAGCGGTGATTTTGAGATTACATTTACCCTGGGAACCGCAACCGGAAATTTTGGTTTTGAGTTCTATGTGCAAAAAAATGGAATATATGAATTAAAAAATTTTTTCAGTCTGGATATCTGATAATTTTAGTTTCTGAATAGAGAGATATAATGGCAAAAAGAGTCTGTATAATCTTAATTATGTGGTTAAGCCTGGTATTTCCTGGTCCGGTATGGGGAGTACTACACTACTATTCAGGGACCATGGAAGCTGAATTTGAGATGACCCACAAGTTTTCTATCCTGGTAGAAGACGTTCTCACCTCTCTTACTCTTTCAATCACACTGCCTGAAAACTACTCTCTGCCTAATAACACACAGAATATAACTGATTTGGATTTCTCTTATCCAGATTCAGAGATCCCTTCTGAAGAAGATGTAATCGATGACTATGAAAATCATTGCAAAAAACTTACCTGGACAAATCCGCCGAAAGGCACCTTAAATGTAACGATGACTTATTTGGTCTCGTCCGGTTCTGACTGGAACAAGTTTGTAACCAGCGATAAATATCCTTTTAACAGTGCGGGCCTTCCTGATTCGGTAACAAAGTTTCTCCAGCCTTCCACTAAGGTACAGTCGAATAATCCTATCTTTATAAATGGTGCGGCTTCACTCACGTCTGGTCTTACTACCCAGTGGGAGGCAATGACAGCTCTGAATGGGTGGGTTATGGACAATATTTACTACTACACAAATCCTACCGGGCACGATGCCTACTCCACTTGGTACTGGGGAGTAGGCACATGCTCAAACTACGCGCATATAGCACTCGCTCTTGTGAGAGCCGCGGGAATTCCTGCCAGGCTTGCTCATGGATACTCACTCGATGAGCCCTATACGCTCCCTACAGAAGGTGATCCAATAGAAACGTGGTGGGGGAAGGGGACCCATGCATGGATTGAGGTTTACTATCCGTCCCTGGGATGGGTGTCCTATGATCCCCAGAGGGATTTTCATCACGTGGACACCCACCGGGTTCTGATCGGCAGAGGAGCGGACACAACTGGTATCCTGGGGAAAATATCCTCGACATCCGATTCTGCTCAAAGCGGTTACCCTTTATGGGGCCAATCATTTGAAGTAAGCTGGATAGACGATTCTATCGATCTTTTCTACATTAAATCCACAGACGAAATCTTTAAGCGATCTTTTAGCTCAGCTGTAACCTTTATACAGAAACATATTATAATTGCCGCAACGGGAAGTGATGGTAGTATTTCACCCACAGGACAAGTGTTCGCAGATACCGGGTCCAACCATACTTTTACTATTTTACCGGATCAGGGCTACTACATAGCGGATGTTTTAGTAGACGGCATATCTCAGGGTTCAGTGTCTTCATACACATTTTATGATGTAACAGCAGATCATATGATAACAGCCCATTTTCTTATTGAAGACAGTGACGGGGACAATCTTCCCGACTGGTGGGAACAGCAGATTATAGATTATAGTCAAAGTGATGGAATAAGCGATTTTGAAGGTGTGTTGCCGGTGGACGATTTTGACAGTGATAATTTTTCCAACCTGGAAGAATATCAGGAAGAAACAGATCCTACTGATTCAGGTGCGCATCCGCCGCGGCCTATACCTTGGCTTATATTGCTTCTGGAGGATTAAAATTTGGTCTCCGGTTTCTAGTGAGAGTAATAATTTTTAGAGCCCTACAGCGCTCTATGATGGGGCATAATCTTGGACGACAGATGAAACCGGGAAGCTCCAAATTAGTCATTCCCGCTTGCCCTGTTAAATATTCTGGAGGGAACCCTATTTAACAGGGCGGGGCGGGGATCCAGTATTTTTTCTTAAAACACAAGGACCAAAGGCAGACTTGATCCATTTTTTACCGGGAAAAGGAGAATATGTGCAAATGTCATTTCGCGGCTCTCCTGTCCCGAAGTTGTTTTCGAGGACCGGGGAATCCACACACACCACGTCACTCCCCGGCTTGCTTGCAGAGCCGTCGTGTCTTGCCATAGCTTTTTGCGAAGGCGGAAGCCTCTGGCGAAGGCTTGATCCGCCGTCGCCCAAGGCTATGGCGGGACAGGCCGGGGAATCCACACACACTCGTCATTCCCCGGCTTGACCGGGGAATCCAGTTGTTTTAGGATGTGATCACTCGACAGCTTCAGGAAGGTTAAAGAATTTTAGACTGTTTTCCACAACCACGAACTTAAACAATATGCTATAAACTGTTTTTAAATCTTAATTTTTGAATCTTGAATATTGAATATTTGCCCTATTAAATCCGCACAGCGGACTGCGAAACAGCATTTAACAGGGTGAACCTATTAAATTATCATTTCTAATAAAGGAGATAAAAATGGATTCAATTAAAAGTATTAATTCCCCTTTGGATGAGGAGAATATTGACCGTAGATCATTCTTAACAAAAAGTATTTGCTACACTACTGCGGGGTTGTCTCTTTTTGCATATCCAGGAATCCTGACAGAGGCACTGGCTGCTGAAGCGGCTAAATCAAAAGAGGAAATATACGGGGAGTTGGAAGCAAAGGTGGAAAAATTTTATCCGGTTTATCAAACCTGTTCCCAGGCCACTTTTGCGTCACTGAATGATCAATTTGGATTGCAGGCCGAAGAAACGGTTACCGCGATAAAACTGTTCGCGGGAGGAATTGTA
Source organism: Thermodesulfobacteriota bacterium (assembly GCA_042573485.1). Lineage (GTDB taxonomy): Bacteria > Desulfobacterota > DSM-4660 > Desulfatiglandales > HGW-15 > JAAZBV01. Next base: position 59,928 of record JBHPCX010000001.1, read on the forward strand.
GGGAAGGGTGAAACCTGCGGTGCGGTAACAGGAGCTTTGCTCGCCATTGGTTTTAATTTCGAAGTAAAAAATGAAAAGGGATCTGATGCCGGTTCCTCCATGACGCATGGAAGAACATTTTTTGATCGGTTTGAAAAGGAATTTGGATCAATAAGATGTAAGGAAGTCATGAAACATCAATACGGTAAGCATATTGATTTCAGCAGCGAGGAAGATAGAAAAATATTATCAAAGCCTGAAAATCAAGGAAAATGCCTTGAAGTAATGAAAAAAGCCGGCCGCATAGCGGCTGATATAATATTGGAAAATTCCTGAATCGATAAATCCACACATCTATCTTCATTTATCCTTTGAATTTCTCCAGCATGGAGATTGCCCTGAAGCATGGCATTTTTTACCCATTTCTGCCCAGGGCGCTTTTGGGTAAAATATCAAAATCAAATTACGTATTAACATTTATATAATTGCATACACATAAATCAGTACAACCACAACCCCGACGTTGGCAACTGCCGCGATAGCATTTTCTATTTTTTCTCTAATTTTTTCTCCCCGTGTGTGTAATTTTTTATCTGCCATTTTAATGTCTCCTTTCTCCAAAATATTCGGTCTTTAATAATTAATAGATCGATTACGGAAAAAGGTTACATGAAAAATACAGTATTGTGAGTTATGGCAGACTTTTTTTCATAACTGCAAATCATAAAAAATCACCCTGTTAAATCCTCACAGCGGGCTGCAAAGCAGCATTTAACAGGGTAAGCTATAAACAGGTTTCTAATTGTTCATAGATTATTGATAATTGATATTCTTCAAAAGTGAGGATCTGGTCTTTCTTATTCACAATCTGTTTATTATCCGGTTGTTTTGGTGTCTTTGGCTTCTTTTCCCATCCATGGGCATTGATCCTTTTGGGGACACTCGATGCAAGCATGCTTTTTCGATACGATGGGTAAAATAATCCAGGATTCAATGATAAACGCCAATACCAGACCAAGAAGCAGCCACGAAAAGGAGCTGTACAATTCCAATCCTCCGCAGACCACGGGTATAATCCACAGGGGGATAATAACAGGTATGTGGCGTTTGAATTTCTGAGCAAAACATTCCTGGTCTCCCTTCCTTACGATTCTTGCTGATATCATTCCATAGCCGCATGGACATCCCCTGGTGGCGTAGTAATGACAGTATGGACAAACAAAAATCATGATCCAGAAGGTGCCCACTGCGCCATAGGCAAGATAGCCGCACGCGACTGCAACTCTCCAGGCGGAGAATGTGTTTGCGTAGGCTATTGTCAGGGCACCTAGGAGAATCATCCCCAAATACGGAATGTTCGCGATGATAATATCAAACTTTGAGTATTCACGCATTGTTTATAGTTCCTGGTCTCTCCGCCACAATACCGGCGGAAAAAAAGTTTCTGGTTTACCCTGTTAAATCCGCGCAGAGGGCTGTGAAGCAGCATTTAACAGAGTGAATCTTGAATATTGAACATATTTTAATTTTCATCAAAGCCAAAAATCGCTGTCTGCATCTTTTTAATACCGTCCAGGGATCTTTTATTAAGGTTCATGTATACTCTCAGGTCGCGATATTTAGTCTTGTATTCTCTTACATCCTCTTCTGACCAGAAGAGTAAAGATCTCTGTCAGAAGATATCCACGATACTTGGCTCCTTTGTATTTGCTAAAGACACTATCGGCAGACAAAACATCGGATCTGCCCCGCTGGTGACATGATCAATATCCAGTTCGTTGTTAACTCCTATTTCAATGTGCCTTCCGCTGTTTGAGCATTTTGCCCGGATGGTAAAAGACATTTCTTTTTTTTGTAATTTCCCGTACACGAAGGGAGCCGCGAAAGCGTCAGCCGCTCATGCCGAAAAAAAGGATTCACCGGTCGAGGCAGTCAATCTGAATCCCGTGTCTATCAAGGAAAGAGGGTAGGCCCAGTCAATACCTTTGCCGGTGCTTCTATAGATAAAGGTCTTCAGGTTCTCAAGCTTTTCTACAATTTTAAGGGCTTTATTTTCCGGTAAATTTAGTTCATCAGCTATCAACTCTACTGTAATGGGATCTTTGACAACTGCCATTTTTTTCACGATATAATGGTGAACCCTGCGCTCTTCTTCGGATAAAGAATTCGCGTTTGTCCTGGCGCCTTCCACACCTTTCTTGGTACCCTTCTCTGAAAGAAATCCAGGTATCCGTAACATTAATCCCCGAAACCCCATGTACAATTTATGTTTCAGATCATTTACCATTTACCTGCCCCCCTTTATTTTCCGACTTTAAACACCTCCTGTTCAGAATACTCTTTTGCTGTCCCCTTATTGAAGCACCAATCTTCAGCCCCCGACATTCCCGCTTGTCTGCCAAAAGGGAAGACTTGACTTGAATGATTTTTATGGTGGCATATAAAATACCACCCTACGAAAACCAGGTTTGTGTAGGGTCGGGTTTTATACCCGACCGCATAACATGTTTTTATCCGGACCCCTTTTAATGAACGGCCATTATAACCAGGGTATATCGAAAGGCTTTCCCTAAAACAACCCAGAAAGCAAAAACATGTAATTTAAGATTAAAGCCGCCTGCGACAACTGTCAGCGGATCTCCTATTATTGGGGCCCATGCAAAGAACAGGGCGGGAGATCCCCATTTTAAATACATCCTTTCCATCTTCCGCCGTTTTTCAGAGTCTACCCTGATGTAACGGGAAAATATAAAATCAGTTCCATATTTGCCGACATAGTAATTTATTATGGAACCAAGTGTGTTTCCTGTCGTCGCAATTGAAAATATGACCCATGGGTTGTATCCGGAAAGAACCATTGTTGTAACAAAAATTTCAGAACCAAGGGGAATCAATGTGGCTGCTAAAAAGCAGACAACAAAGAGCCCTAAATATCCGGATTGAAAAGCTAAATCTTCTATCACTTCCTAAACTTTCTATGTATTTTGCTAGTTTCTAGTCTCTGGTTCTTAGTGGAACCGGAGAATGACAGGCAGGATTGGATTCCCGGATTACTTCCCTGTCAGTTTAATGATTGCTTTGTGCAGTTCTTTGTTGAATTCCGCGGGACGGGCCATCATTAAAAAATGACCCGCTTCTTTTATAACAACAGCTTCAAAAGATAACATGTGCTTGCGGTTTGTTTCAGCATTTATAGGTTCCAGGTCTCCATTAATAGTAATAACCGGAATCCTGACATCTTTAAACATCCCGGCAGATTCACCCGTGAGAAAATTAATCACCATATTATTCATAGCGCTCAGGGCTACTTCGGGAGGGGCGGATGCCATATCTGACATAATCCATTCTTGAAGCTGTGGATCAGTTTTAGGTGCAAGCATTTGTTTTACAAATTCCCTGCACCCTGCCTGAAAGTTTTTTTCAAGGGGAGTAATAATCGTTCTAAGCATTTCGTGGTTAAGCGGGACTTCAATACTTTGAAAGGTGTCAATACCGATTAACCCGATAACACGACCCGGCATTAAACGGGCAGCTTCCACGGTTACAGCTCCGCCCATGGAATGGCCGATCAGGATAACTTTTTCACTGCCGACCGCTTCAATCACAGCCTTAACATCCTCTCCGAATGCACTTGAACTGTAATTTGTTCTGGATATTCCTGAATGTCCGTGACCCGCAAGATCAAGAACAACAACACGGTATTTTTTTGAGAACTCCGGAATTTGTTCACGCCAGTAACGGGAATCACAGCTCCAGCCATGGACAAAGACCAGGGTCGGATCTCCTTTACCATAGACCTCGTAGGCGATTGGTGTACCATCCGCTGAATAGGCAACACAAGGCCAACTGTCCTTTGCGGAGGCATGCCCGAATACTGTAAGTAACAAAAACAGGCAGGCAAAAAGGCTGAAAAAAGCTTTTTTATTTGATTTAAAACACGGTTCCCAGTTGCATCCGAATTCTTTTGTATTGTTCTTCATTGGTTTATTCCTTTTTATTAGTAGTTAGAACCTATTCCTGTGAAGGTTTTGGTACAGCTCCCGGCGGCAATTCGGGAAAACCGCAATTTGGTTCAATGCAGACTGTAATGGTGTGGATGAACCGGATCTTTCCGTTTTCCAGGCGGAAAAGATGGGAGTCGGGCTGTCCGTCTTCACCATCAAAGCGTAAAAACACCACCACGGAACCCATATCCTCATCCACAACATAGTGCCGGTTTGTGAGTGTAATGCCACCCTGTTCCGGAAAACCCACGTCACATCTGTCATCAGGCAGGCCATTGCCCGTATATATACCGCCCTCAAGACGCGCGCAGGGTCTGCCGAAGGGCACCTTGATTGAAGGGTCATTGAATTTGTTACAATATGCGTCAGCAGCATCTATCAGGGTTTTGCGGTCACTCCGCTTTTCAGCAGGAAGAATATCCCACTTTTCCCTGCTCGACCATTTCAGGTAGGTATCAGCATTAAAAAGCCAGTCACCCTCATCGATTATCAGGGATACAATCTCCCGGATCTTTCCACCTCTGACCTTGAGACGCGTGCCGATAACATAGGGATGGGTTTTGTCAGTTACTATTACCTCGGTAAATGTCTCGCCCGTAACCACATCGAGAAGGCTTCTATGAAAATCGATTTTTAAGGGTGTTTTCCATATACCTTCACCGAGTTTAGTTTCTACTACGTTTTCAATATATTTAACCTCCGGAGCAAGAGGCATTTTAGATATGTCTCCACTCCCGGCAGCAGCCAGGTAGCTGTTAACCGCAGCCTGGAGCTCTTTACGCGTAAATTCCCCGGCCTTCGAACTGTTTATGTTAATAAGAACGGTGCAGCAAAGGAGCAATAAAAATATTATTAAGCGGTTCATGTGACCTCCAAAGACAATGATCAATTAACAATTAAAAACAAAAAACGGATTCCCGCCTGCGCGGGAATGACGAATGGTAAATGGACGTCTAAATCGTTTTTATAATAAATCCCAGGATAATTCCCGAGATGATAACCAGTACAAGGTGAAATCCCATAAACTTGTACCAGGCTGCTGGTTCTTTTTCACCCAGGAGCGTGAATCCCCCGGCAAAGGTAAAGCTTAAAAAGCCGTACCACAGGGCGGACAGCACCCATTTCCACCATGTCATATGCAGACCGAGGTCCTGTGCCCACAGGGGCGCGCCGGCTATGATCAGGGCATAGAGCAGTCCCATGATAATCCAGAAAACAGGTTTGAAAAAGGGCGAATATGTGATCATAATATTACTCCTTTCTACCATTTCTTTTCCACGTCAAACCATTCCTCGGTGAGCAGCCAGTCAGGCGGTTCGTGATAGGTCGCGTTATTCCCTTCCGGCGGAGGCAGGTAATCCCTTGCTTCCGGGTATTTAAAGAATTTTTTCTGCATCCACAAAAGCGTGCTGGATGATATCCCGGTGGGATCTCTGGAGTCTATTTGCCTTGATAGTGTATGGAGCCAGTTGTTTTTACGGCTGTAGGGACAGACCGCCAGGCAGACGCGGCATCCCCTGCCGGGCTGACTCGTGGCCATACTGCACCACACCTGGAAACAGAGCTCGCATTTTATTCTCCAGCGCTTGTACCCGAATTCTATATCGGGTTCATCCGCATAGCTGATAGCACCGGTAACGCACTGTTCGGCACAGATTTTACACTTTTTGCAGAATTCCTTTACGCCGAAGTCAATTGGTTTATCCGTTTCCATGGGGATATTGGTCGTGACAACTGCCAGCCTCGCGTTGGCGCCAAGTTCCGGGGTTATCAAAAGCCCCATTCTCCCTTGTTCTCCCAGCCCGGCATCAATGGCTATGGGCGGTGTAATAAGATCATAATGGCCCGGCGGCACATGGGCTCTTGCGGGGTAACCCAGCTGCTGAATAAAGTTTTCAAGCCTTGCACCGATTATCCTTTCCCGGGAATAGGCGTCGAATGATGTCCCATAGACCGCGTTGGAATAGAGCATGTCCCATTCATGGGGCGTGGCAAAAACAATGGCGTATTCCCAGTGCCTGGGGACTTCATAATCTCCGGGACCCACACCCCGCAGGTGCCCCTGGAAAACCCAGTCAGGATTGAGTTTTGTGATTCCAACCAGTGTTGCCCCGAATGTATGGGTTATTTTTTTAATCAATTTTGATGCGTGGGCAGGGCTTTTGAAGCTCAAGGGATCTTTACGGTGAATAATGCGGAAGTCCCATTCTTCGGGCGGTCCTTTCGGGTCTTCCGGATATGTGTTTGGAACACCAGACATTGCGCCTTCAAAGAGGCTCCCGAACGCCCTTGACCAGTAATCCGCTACGGCAAACTGGGTTTCCCATTTTGGCCAGTCTTCCTGCTGTTTATGCATAAGCTGAATGGCCTTCAGCATCTGGTTATAGGCTTCATTGTCTTCCCGGTAGAAACCCTTCAGGGGTTCGGGAAGAGCATCTATTCCCATAGCAGGAGACCATCTGGGTTCACCACCTCCGGGTGGTGGCATCATGAGCATCATGAGGGATTTGATACGGGCTTCAAGGTTATCAATATAACGGAGACGGGAGTGCGAATCAGTCTTTTCATATGTGGGAGTATTTTTTTGAAAAGGTCTCCTGTTGAAAAACTGTCCTGCTCCGTGGGTGTAACGCTCCCACCCTGTGTAGGAGTCATAGCTCTTACCGGCAAGGAAGCCGGCAATAGAGATGCCGACAATCCCCAGGATAGCGGCCAGGAGAGCTCCGGTTTTAAGGAGTGATCTGCTTATACCATCCGCGGCAAAAACCGCATCAGCCGGACCCAGAAGGATGATCCCTGTAATTATCAAACAAACCGTTAAACAAAATCCTTTTTTCATTCCATCCTCCAAGTAAAAACAGTCTCTAGTTTATTGTTTATGGTTTGTAGTTTTGAAAAGCAGAATTCTATTCAATTTCCAGTTATCCATAACAAATCTTTGGGTATGATGGCAAGCCAATAGACTGTTTTTTCAAGTAGTTTTTTAACTTGCCTGTCATATATGCCTCCTTCGAAATTAAGATATTCCTCTGCAGCAAACTGTAATAAGTGAATTTTAATCCTGTTTTGGTTAAAAAGATATTGATAAAAGATGTTATTAAAGATTATAAAAATAAATCAAAATTAGTAGCACTTAAAATTCAGCAAATCTTATTCAATCACCCGTGGAATACACTCAAGAGAAGGAGCTAAATGAACATGAACATCGCCTTTGATAACGAAAAGTACATTAAGGAACAATCAGTTGAGATTATTGAAAGGGCCAAAAGGTTCAATGATAAACTCTACCTGGAGTTTGGAGGAAAACTCTTATTTGACTATCACGCGGCCAGGGTCCTTCCCGGATATGACCCTAATATAAAGATGAGGCTTCTTCAGGAGTTAAAAGACCAGGCAGATTTAATCTTATGTATATTCGCAGGGGATATTGAAAGAAAAAAGATGAGGGCTGATTTCGGTATTACCTATGACTCCGAAGCCCTTAAGCTGATAGATGATCTGCGTAGCTGGGGTATAAATGTTCTGGGTGTGGTTATAACGCGCTATAATGGTCAACCGGCTGCTACGCTTTTTAAGAACAAGCTGGAAAGGAGGGGTATTAATGTCTTTACCCACCAGTTTACAAAAGGCTACCCAACGGATGTTGACCTGATAGTGAGTGATGAAGGATATGGCGCTAACTCGTTTATAGAAACCGAGAAACCCCTGGTAATTGTAACCGGCCCGGGCCCGGGAAGCGGGAAACTGGCGACCTGTCTTTCCCAGGTATATCATGAATACAAAAGAGGAGTGAACGCGGGTTATTCAAAATTTGAGACCTTTCCCATATGGAATCTCCCCCTTAAACATCCTGTAAACATAGCATACGAGGCGGCTACTGCTGATATAAAGGACTTCAATATGATTGATCCCTTTCATCTGGAAGCATATAATGAAAAGGCCATTAATTATAATCGTGATGTTGAAGTCTTTCCTGTTCTAAGGAGGATATTGAAAAAGATAAGCGGCGATGAGGCTCCCTACCAGTCACCCACGGATATGGGAGTTAACAGGGTGGGATTCGCGATACTGGATGATGATGAAACCAGGGAAGCAGCCAAACAGGAAGTTGTAAGGAGATTTTTTCGCTACCAGTGTGAGTATGTTATGGGACTCACAAGTAAAGATACTGTTCAGAGAGTTGAACTCCTTATGGAGGATTTCGACATTGATTCTACATACAGGGGAGTCTTTAAGCCTGCACATGATGCGGCGATTGAAGCGACTAAAAGAAATAAGGGAAGTGAGGGAGTCTTTTGCGGGGCGGCCATCGAATTAAAGGACGGTACAATTGTTACCGGCAGTAATTCATCCCGTCTTCACGCGGCCTCAAGCTTGATACTTCACGCGATAAAACACCTGGCAGAAATACCTGAAAAAATAAAATTACTGCCATCTCATATCACGGAATCCGTAGGAAACCTTAAAACTAAAGTATTGAATGAAAAAAATCTTAACCTGGATCTTCTGGAGACATTGATCGCCCTGAGCATAGGTGCTACAAGCAATCCGGCAGCACAGCTGGCAATGGAAAAACTGACTGAACTGGAAGGTTGTGAAGTACATATGACACACATTCCAACACCGGGTGATGAGGCTGGTTTAAGACGTCTGGGTGTGAATCTAACAAGTGATCCGAACTTTTCCACAAAGGATCTCTTTGTAAGTTGAAAAAAATATTCAATATTCAACATTTAAGATTCAAGATTTGAAAAGCAGGCTGTTAGGCTATAGGTTGAAGGCTATCAGGAAAAGCTGGATTCCCCGATCAAGTCGGGGAATGACGGGCGGAGTTGGTATTATTCAGTAGGGTATAAAACCCAACCCTGCAGAAATATGCATTGCGTAGAGTGGTATTCTTGTCCCGTCATAGCCCTGTGTTGAAATGGGCGACGGCGGATTACATGCCACCATGGGAATAAATATTAACCAGAAACAAGGAGCTAGAGACTATAAACCAGAAACTATAAACTATAAAAAAAGAGACGTACTTCAATTAAAACTCAATTGAAAATTGAAGTACGTCCTTTTTTACTAAGGCAGTTCTATCTCAACTGAAACAGGAACGCTCATCCAGCGGCTCGCACCGAGCCACGAAAAGGGTGCTCAGCTTCAATGCCCGCCGGTGACCACCACCAGGAAATTTTCCGGTGAGGCCGCCATGGGCACTCCTTTTTTAATGACATCCTGTTCTGCCGGCAATGTCTTAACAAAGTCGCTTGGTTCAGCGGTTTCGCCGAATTCATTTTTCAGAACCAGGTCTTTGAATTTGGCAACCGGGATACGGGCCAGGTCCCAGAGTTCCTTCGCGTAACCGGCCTTGGTTGCATTACCCATCAATCCTGTTGTCACCCTGTGCATTTCGGTGATCACCAGCGCGCCCGCGTACTGTTCCTCCCAGGCTTTTTTGTCCAGGGGCCAGATATCCTTGTTGGGGGCAACAGCTGCCGCAACATTTGCTATTGATCCTGCTAAACTCATATTCATCTGGTCAATGCCAAGCACTGTTACCAGGTTTGTGTCCGCGGGATAGCCAAGTTGAACACTGACCGGTTCCCGGCCTTCACCCAGGGACATTACGCCTTCAGATTCAGCAAGGACAATGCCCGCGTATGTTGCAGGATTACCGGCCAGGTTAGAAGGATTAATGCCCCTTCCGTTTCCGGGTATGACCGCCATGGCAAGGTTTACTGCCCGCCCGATCGCTCCATTGGCCAGGTACCTGGCATCGGTGTTTAAGTTTATCTGTTTTTAAGCGTCTGAAATACACTCACTTCATCGCCTTCAGCGAGAACCTTATCCCCGTCCACAAATACATTATCAATTAAAAATTTTGTCTTTTCTTTGTTAAAACGCAGGTTTTTATATTTCTGATCCAGTATCCGCGTGAGTTGATCAATTGTCGTTCCTTCATCAACATCCATAATATCCTTTTCCTGCCTTATCAGTATCTTTAATAAACTTGAATATTTAACAGTAATTTCCATAGATACCTGCCTTTAATAACATCCCCCCAACCCGTGAGATATCAGGTTTCAAAAAGGTTTGTTGTTTCTTGCCAGTGGCGGGTAGCGCCTGTTTTATATGATTAAAAGTTCTCAAATCCAAAAACTTAAAGACATAAATCCACATGAAATGTAAAAGAATAATGGAATCGAACGAGTACGCAGGAGTCGCACAGGAATGGGGTAATTTATTTTTCCGGGAATTATACAATAGTTTTCAGGTTTTGGGGAGAAAAAAATCAAGGGAAAATAAAAGTTTTTCTTTGAAAAACGGCTCAGGGCACAAGGCGCAGGGAAAAACAGAGAACAGGAACTTGACACGTAAAACCGAGCTCCATATACTCAAATCTCTGATCATCAATAAATTATCAACTCTTCATAATGGGACACCGCAGGACAGTTAATCAGAGGGGATTCTCATGCAGCAGAAAATACAAAAATTAAAAAACATTCTTGCGGAAGCATCTGACCTCAAATATGTAATTGCATTACTGGAATGGGATCAGCAGACATATATGCCAAAGGGCGGTGCTGAAGCCAGGGCCCAACAGCTCGGAACTCTTGGAAAGCTGGCACATGAAATGTCAACATCCCCGGAACTCGGGAAGCTCCTTGACGAATTAAGAAACCGTGTTGAGTCAATGGATCCTGATTCAGATAATGCCCGAATGGTTCGATTTGCTATAAGGGATTACGAACGTGAAACATGTGTTACTCCTGAATTTGTTGTTGAAAGGGCACGCGTAACCTCGATGGCCAATCATACATGGGAGGAAGCGCGCGCTAAGGCAGACTTTTCTATTTTTCAGCCACATCTTGAAAAAATTGTTGATCTTACTCATCGCTATATTGATTTCTTCCCACCCGCGGATCACCCATATGATGTCCTGCTGGATATCTATGAACCCGGAATGAAAACTTCTGATGTGAAAAATATTTTTGATGAATTACGGCCCAAACAGGTAAATCTGGTAAAAGCTATAGGACAGAAGGACCAGGTAGAAAACTCATTTTTATATCAGCCCTTTGATGAAAAAAAGCAATGGGAATTCGGGATAGAAGTTATTACGGGAATGGGTTATAAAATGGAATGGGGACGCCAGGATAAATCTCACCATCCATTTACGACCGAATTCAGCATTAATGATGTACGCATAACAACGAGGGTTGATCCGAAATTTTTCAATACCATGATATTCAGTTCTATTCATGAAGCAGGGCATGCCCTCTATGCCCAGGGACATTCTAAAGATCTTGAACGGACCAACCTGGCAGATGGTGCTTCCCTCGCTGTACATGAATCTCAATCACGAATGTGGGAGAATCTTGTGGGCAGATCATTACCTTTCTGGGAATATTATTATCCCAGACTTCAGGATTATTTTCCGCAACTGAATTCAGTGGATCTAGACACATTTTATAAAGGCATTAACAGGGTCGAGCCTTCATTGGTAAGAGTTGAGGCTGATGAAGCCACCTATAATCTGCACATTATGCTCAGGCTTGAACTCGAAATCGGGATCATCGAGGGAAAGATAAAAGTTGAGGACCTGCCGCAGATATGGAATGCCAAAATGAAGGAATACCTTGGTGTTGAACCGGATAATGATGCCCAGGGTGTGCTTCAGGATGTTCACTGGTCCGTTGGTGCTTTTGGATACTTTTCAACTTACGCACTGGGAAATCTCATATCCGTTCAATTATGGGATAAGATCAACCAGGATATTCCCGGTCTAACAGGAGAAATTGGTGCCGGTAAATTCGATACTCTTCTTGAGTGGCTTCGAACTAATATTCATACACATGGCCGTAAATTCATGCCCCGGGAACTTGTTAAAAGGGTAGTCGGTTCCAAAATAGATCCTGCTCCATACCTGAGATATCTTGAAGAAAAATTCGGGAAAATCTATGGGTTATGAAAAATCAGGGTTCAATATTCAAAATTCAAGATTCAATATTAGGCTGTTAGGCTTAAAACCTATTCTGATTTTAACCTGGAATCTGGAACCTGAAACCAGGGACCAGGAACTTGACACACAGGGGCCGTCTCCATATACTCAAACGCTGTAAGCCTCATTAATCCAGGGAGAAAAACCATGTCCAAAAAACTGATATTTATGATTTCCTTTTTTATTCTGGTGTCCATGTCTTTCTCAGGATGTCAGAAAAGCGATAACCAATCTGAAAATCAAGCCGATAATCAATCCCCGGCAGAGAACATAGATGCTGAGGACTTATCAAAACATATCAAGGTCATCTCTTCAGATGAGTATGAAGGGCGGGGACCGGCAACCGCAGGAGAAGGGAAAACTACCAGCTACATCAGGGGAGAATTCGAAAAGCTAGGATTAAAGCCGGGAAACGGTGAGAGTTATTTTCAGGAAGTCCCGCTTGTTTCTCTGACAAAGGATCATGTCACAGAACTGGTTATCCAGGCAGGCGATAAGACCCTATCATTCAGTTACGGCAAAGAATGTATGGTTTCGACAACACGGGAAGTGGAGACCGTGTCACTCACGGATTCGGAAATGGTTTTTGTCGGATACGGCATCGTCGCTCCGGAATACGGCTGGAACGACTATGAAGGGCTTGACGTCCGCGGTAAAACGGTTGTGATGCTGGTGAATGATCCCGGTTTCGCGACCCAGGATCCGGCGCTGTTTAATGGCAACGCCATGACCTACTACGGACGCTGGTCTTATAAATATGAAGAAGCAGCACGGCAGGGGGCCGAAGCGGCGTTTATCATCCACGAAACCAAACCGGCGGCTTATCCATGGGAAGTGGTCGAAAACAGTTGGGGTCTGCCCCAGTACGGCCTGCGTACGGAAGACAAAAACATGTCTAACTGTGCTGTTGAAGGCTGGTTTACCATAGACAGCGCCCGGAAGGTTATTGAGCAGGTGGGCCTGGACTTTGACCAACTCAAGGCCGGCGCGGAAAAGCCGGGCTTTAAACATGTCCCCATGGGCCTGAAAGCATCCATTACATTAAAAAACAGTATCAAAGAGGTCCTTTCCAACAACGTGCTTGCGGTTCTGCCCGGCAGCACACAGGCGGATGAATACATTATCTACATGGCACACTGGGATCACCTGGGGTTGAATCCTTCACTTAAGGGCGACCAGATATACAACGGTGCGCTCGACAACGCGACAGGGATCGCCGGCCTGATCGAACTGGGGGAAGCTTTCTCGAAACTCCCGTCTCCGCCGGCCCGGTCAATAATTTTTCTTGCCGTAACCGCGGAGGAGCAGGGTCTTCTGGGTTCCGAATACTTTGTAGTGAATCCCATATATCCTCTCACCAAGATGGTCGCGGCCATAAATATGGATGGCCTGAATATATATGGGAAGATGAAAGATATCACACTCATTGGTTACGGAAATTCCGACCTGGACGATTATGTGAAATCAGCTGCTTCAGGGCAGGGCCGAACAGTCCGTCCCGATCCGACACCGGAAAAAGGGTACTTTTACAGGGGTGATCATTTCAGTTTTGCCAAGCAGGGCGTCCCCGCACTCTGGACGGAAACAGGAATGGACCATGTGGAACATGGAGAGGAATGGACGAAAAAACAGAACGATCTCTATACCGCGAACCATTATCACAAACCCTCGGATGAATACGATCCCAACTGGGATCTATCAGGTATGGTTGAAGACTTACAGTTACTGTTCCAGGTCGGCATCAGTCTGGGGAATGGGGACACATTCCCGAAATGGAAGGAAGGCACGGAATTCAAGGTAAAACGGGACAAAGACATGGAAGCTGCCGTTACGGAGTAGCAGCAGAAAAACAGTTTATAGTTTGTCGTTTGTGGTCCATCGTTGTAAAAAGTTTTATGAACCACAAACAAGAAACAAGAGACTATAAACAAGAGACCAGAAACTATAAACTGCTTTTAATTTAACCCCCTGTTCCTGAGAAGCGGTTCAATTATCGGTTCCCTGCCGCGAAATGCCTTATACAGATCCATGCAGTCGGCTCCGCCGGCCTTTGCCAGTATCTCCCTGCGAAAACGTGATGCTGTATCCATGTCAAAAATACCGGTTTCATGGAACGCGTCAAACACATCATTATCCAGTACTCCCGACCAGATGTATGAGTAATAACCAGCAGGATACCAGGTGACAATATGCTTGAAATATGTCGTGTGATACCTTGGTTCTATTTCAGGGATAAGACCGATGCTGTCAAGGTAGTTTTTCTCAAATTGTACTATGTCAAGGTCCCGCGGTTCTTTCATGGTATGGTATTCCATGTCCAGCAAACTGGCCGCAATGTATTCTACATTATTAAATCCCTTGTTGAAGAACTTGCTGTTCTTGATTTTCTTTACAAGCTCTTCCGGAATAGGATTTCCTGTCTGGTAGTGTGTTGAGTATTGAGCCAGTACATCCGGATGAAACGCCCAGTGTTCCATCAGCTGGCTTGGTAGTTCTACAAAGTCCATGGGGTAAAATTCCATACGATAGGTTAATTCTGACATCATCGCGTCAAGGGCATGTCCGAATTCATGGTATGTGGTCTCTACTTCATCCAGGCTTAGCAATGCCGGAGCACTTTGGGTTGGTTTGGTGAAATTGAATACTGTAGTAATGACCGGACTTACACGTTTTCCATCCTTCTTGTATTCATACCTGTAACCACCGCACCATGCACCCTGTTGCTTGCTGGCTCTCGGGAAAAAATCCATATACATGATGGCCAGATGAGAACCATCCCTGTCTTTGACTTCAAATACCTGAACATCCTGATGGGGTTTGGGGATGTCCTGTCTTTCCTGCAGCGTAATACCATAGAGTTTATAAGCCACCTGAAACATTGTATCACGCACCTGATCAAGTTCGAAATACGGCCTTAATTCACTGTCTTCAAGGTTGTATTTATTTTTTCTGAGTTTTTCCGCGTAATACCACCAGTCCCACGATGCCAGTTTAAAATTTCCTCCTTCAGCATCAATGATCGCCTGCATTTCATCCCGTTCCTCTCTTGCTGCCGGCAGAGCCGAGTCCCAGATACGGTTCAACAGCTTGTAAACACTGTCAGTGTTTTTCGCCATGCGGTTTTCAAGCCGATAATCTGCGAACGTCTTGTACCCCAGGAGATTTGCTTTTTCCAGCCTGAGGTTTATGATCTTTGCTATAACATCCTTGTTGTCATGTGTATTATTGTTATTGCCCCGCTGGAGGTATGCCGTGTAGAGATTTTTTCTCAAATCTCTTTTTGGTGAATAGGTTAGAAAAGGAAGCATACTGGGTTTGTGTGTTGTGAATACCCATTTACCTTCCAGGCCGGCCTTCACCGCTGATTCAGCAGCTTCTTGAATTACCTGCTCAGGAAGACCTTCCAGGTCTGAAGGATCATCAATAACCAGTTTGAAATCGTTTGTCTCAGCCAGCAGGTTCTGGTTAAATTGAACAGACAGCGTAGCCAGCTCCTGGTCTATTGCCGTCAATCTTTCCCGGTCTTCCGGAGAAGTCAAAAGAGCCCCGTTTCGAACATAATCCTTGTAAAGCTGTTCGAGCAGATAGGCCTGTTCATCAGTCAAATCCAAACTGTCGCGCTTTTCATACAGGCTCTTTATCCGTTTAAAAAGTTTTTCGTTCAAGGTGATCCTGTTCTCATGCAGGGCAAGCCTGGGTGATATTTCCTGGTCTATGGCATCTATTTCCTTATTTGTATCCGCTGATTGCAGGCCATTAAATACCATGGCTACTGTGCCCAGAAATTCCCCTGATTTATCCAGGGCCTCGACAGTATTTTCAAAAGTAGCCGGCGCAGCATTTTTAATGATCGTGTCAATAGCCTCATTCTGCTGCTTCATACCTTCTTCAAAGGCGGGCATGAAATGTGCCGGTTTGATCAAGTCAAAAGGAGGAACCTGAAAAGGTGTATTGAATTCCGTAAGTAACGGATTTTTTTCCACAACTTTCTCCTTCGGCTTGCTGCAGGACATCGTAATCAAGCCCGCCGCAAGGATAAATAGAAAAAATGTTATTACATTGGACCGTTTAAGTTTAATCTTCATTCTTCTTAATATTCCGGACATTTAAACTCCTTTGTGATAATGAATACTTTCCCTGGGATCCTTGGCCCCTATCTCCCAAGCAGTCCTCCGCAGGATGGACCGATTGGGAGAAGAATTTATTAATCTGTTTTTGCCCAGCGGTGTATCCATGGATTTAACGCGAGAAAGAAAATGCTCCCGCCGACGCAGAATTGGACAACAGCCATAAACAGATCCGGCATCTGCTGCACATTTGAAGGATCAAAATGTCCGCCATAGACTCCCGCGATCAGGTTGCCCAGTGCAGAGCCGACAAACCATACTCCCATCATCTGGCAATAATATTTACGCGGAGCCAGTTTTGTTGTAGCGCTTAATCCCACCGGGCTTAATGTTAATTCACCAATTGTGTGCAGGAAATAAGTTAATATGAGCCATGTCATGCCCACCTTTGTACCAGCGGCGACAATTTCAGCAGCAAAGTACATTACCAGGAAACCCATACCCAGCAAAAACAGACCAAATGCAAATTTTAACGGGGTTCTTGGATTAATATTACGGGCAGCCAGTTTTATCCATAGTGCGCCCACTAAAGGGGCAAAGATAACTATAAAAATCGGATTTATACTTTGCAGCCAGCCGGTCGGAAGTTCCCAGCCGAATAAAAACCGGTCCGTATAATCCCTTGCAAACAGGTTGAGTGAAGAGCCTGCCTGCTCAAATCCGGCCCAGAACATGGCCGCGCCGATAAAAAGAAAAAAGATGACAACCGTCTGCTTTTTCTCTGCTTTGTTCAAGCCCCCCGCGACAATCACATAAATAAAAAAGAACAGGACCACCGTTACAATAAGAATGCCGACAGTATTGGCAATACCTACAGCGCTTAACATGTCTATGTAGCCGAATATCTGCAGAAAAGCCAGTAAGGCTATCAGAATTACCGCAAGGGCAATGGCCATGGGCTTATTTGAAGGTTCACACGCGTCGTCTACTTTAGGCTTAAGTCCTATTTCACCGAGGTTATTTTGGGAAATACGGTATTGAATTAGTCCGGCCAGCATTCCAAAGGCAGCCAGGCTGAATCCCAGGTGCCAGTTTACTTTTTCTCCAAAATAGGCCACAGCAGTTTGTCCTAATATTGCCCCTATATTTATTCCCATGTAAAAAATAGAGAAGCCCGCGTCCCGCTTGGCATCTTCCTCAGGATATAAATCTCCTACGATGGAACTTATGTTCGGTTTTAATAAACCGGTTCCCGCGGCCACACAGCAGAGACCCGCGTAGAATGTTCCGATTACCCCGGGGATAGCCAGAAGGGCATGGCCTATCATTATACATATACCGCCGTACCAGATGGCTTTGCGCTGCCCCAGGATATTATCCGCGATCCATCCTCCGGGTAAGGTCAATAAGTAAACACCGGCTGTATATAATCCATAGATTGCACCGGCGGTATCTGTTGCAAGTCCCAATCCTTCCATGGCTGTATCAGTCGTCATGAACAGCAAAAGGATGGCCCGCATACCATAGTAACTGAACCGCTCCCACATTTCGGTAAAAAATAATACCTTTAGTCCTTTAGGATGCTCTTTAAACATAGATTCCTCCTTGTACTCAGCTAAGATATATCAACCCTGAATGAGATCATAGATCGAGAAAAACAGGGCAAGTCCCCGCCATTGATCAGTCACTTCTGATTTATTGATTATTTTTCTCAATGTAGTATGTTCCTGCGTATTTATATTCTGCTGGAAGATAAGCCATTATACAAACTTAACCCTTTGTATATACTTTGAAAAGGTAAATAGACAAGTAAAATTTGCATAGATAAATCGCAGATATATTTGCCTATACCTCGCTTTTTTGAGATAATCAAACTTAAATATTTTAAGGAGGGGGATTAATGAACGCGGATAAAAACGCTAAATTTGAGGTATTAAGCCCATGGGCTGAAGCAGACCCGATACCATGGAAAGGTATTAATGAAAGGCTGGAAGGTATTTCAGGGAAAAAAATAGGCCTGCTTCGTAATTCAAAACGTACGGCAGAGCCTACTCTGAAAGCAGTTGAAGACAGGCTGAAGAAACGACTGCCGGACACAGAATTTGAGTGGTTTTCCAACTTAAAGCCTAATACGATAGCGGTTGAAACAGAACTTAAAGACAAGTTTGATAAATGGCTCGACGGGATTGACGCGGTAATATCCGCTTACGGGGATTGAGGTTCATGTACCAAGTACCTTGTGTACGAATCGATATCAATTGAGGAGAGGAACAAACCCACGGTTTCCCTTGTAAACAATGGGTTCCTGAGTGACGCTGAATCAGCTTCAAGGGGAAAGGGAATGCCATATCTGCGGTATGTCCCCACCAGCGTGCCCTGTGAGTCGAGTGTTATATCCGATATTGAAGAAGGTATAGGTGAGGTTGTGGATGATATCATAGACGCCCTTACCAGGCCTCTTACACTCGAGGAAAAATCACCGGAACAAAGAGAATTAAAAGAACAGACAAGAATTATTTTTAAAGGGAACTTCGAGGATGTAAACCGTTTTTTTTACAAACGGGGCTGGTCGGACGGATTTCCTGTTGTTCCGCCTACAGAGGAAGCGGTAGCGGAAATGCTTACCGGCACTGATCTGCCGCCGGAGCATCTTTTAGGAGAACTGCAGTCCCGCGGCGGAAAAGCGACAGTAGAAAAAATAGCAGTCAATGCTGTAATGGCTGGCTGTCTTCCTACACATATGCCGATTCTTATTGCCGCGACTATCAATCTTCTTGAATCAGAGGCTGGGTTCAACGGTTTTACCACCTATGGCTTCAGTACCGGATCATGGGCGCCTTTCTGGATAATAAACGGCCCCGTGGCAGAACAGATCAACATCAATAATGGCTCTGGAGCCTTAAGCCCCGGCAATATAGCCAATGCCGCTATCGGAAGGGCAATAGGATTGATAATAAAGAACATCGGAGGTGTGCGCAAGGGGGTTGAGGATATGGGTACAATTGGAAATCCCATGAAATACACCCTGGTAATTTCTGAAAACGAGGAGGAAAGTCCCTGGGAGCCGTTACATGTTGAGCTGGGACACAAAAAAGAGGACAGCACTGTCACAATGTCCTTTCCCAATTGCTATTTGCAGCATATCCCCTATACTTCAGACGCGGATGGAATACTTCGCGCCATAGTCGACCACATGCCCCGGGGCATGCGCTATAACATTGTTATTACCCCTGCCCATGCCAGGAATCTATCCCGGGAGGGTTATGACAAGGAAAAAGTAAAGAAGTACATCATGGACAATAAACTGGTTACCAGAGAACGGATAACGGCATTTTTAGGTATGGGTCCGGTGCAGGAGGACTCAAATGACAGGAACGGTAATGAATCTGAAATGATGCCGCTGATAGATGACATCCGGTATATCAGGATAATTGTTGCCGGTGGCCCCGGTGCGTGGATAGCACATCTCGCGGGAGGAGGTGCTACACCTGGTAAAAAGGAGATACAAAAGATAGAACTCCCCGAAAACTGGGACAGCCTAGTTGCAAAATACAGGAACGTGGCACCCAGGTATGCGAAGTATTAATTTAGTCTGCTAAAGGAAAGCAGAAACCCCTTTATATAAAGTGGGAAAGTCTCCTCTTGGCATTTATTTAATTTGAATATCAGGTGTTTACTATAGTTATTGATATTAAGAAGAGCTGATTTTATAGAAATTAAAAAGACTTTCAGCATTATCACTTAAAGCCTTTGATTTTATTAAAATGGCGTGCCTGAGAGGAATCGGCCCCCCGACCTGCGGATTAGAAGAGCCTGATTTAAAAATCCAATTTTATCAGTAATTTTAACATGTTGATTATAAAGGACTTTTAATTTTATTTTTGGTTTTGTTTGTAATTATTTGAATCTTTTTGGCCTTGACGGGCACAATTTAGACACAATTTTAGTACAACCTTCAGTTTCAGAGAACAAAAAACCTAGTCAAAAAAGTCTACCCATAAATATTATTCTTTTTGTTGCTCTATACATGAACGAGTTAGTTGTGCTTGAACAATTTGTCCCAAACTGGTTATTAGCATCTTGACCGGTCTATGACAACAGCAGCAAATCCCGGTTTCATAGTATCATTTGGCCCAAATCCCTTTCGCGGGCAAATTCTCGGTTCAAATTCCCAAAAGTCTTCCCCCTCAAAGGGGACGCCACGGTCGTAGTCAACCTGATTCGCACATTCAATAAAATCTTCAAGTATAGATTTCGGTGCGATCTGGGGACTATGAGAAAACACTACATGGTTTATGTCGAGGTTGTTTGCTTTCTGCAGGCTTTCCTTATAAGTGGCCAGATCAGTTGACTCGGGCAGAAACAAAAACACCAGTGGATTTATGGCGTCTGTCGGGAATAATATACCCTCTTCCTTGTATTCCAGGCCCACGCTTCCCATTGTGTGGCCCGGCAGTTCATGTGGGACCAATGTAACACCTCCAAGATCAAATATCTGCTCAGTGGTGAGTGGAACCAGATTGCCATACCCTTTACGAATATAATCATCCCCTGAGAAATCATCGGGAAGAGCATTTCTCACCTCTCCACTTGTAAAGTCCATCAGCTTTCGAGCCCCATTTACAATCTTTTGCCGAGATTTTGTAGAATTATGAGATTTACATAATTCCATATCTTTGGGATGAATATAGATATCTTCATCAAACTGAAAATTCCCGCAAACATGGTCCAGATGCCCATGGCTGTTCACGATAATGAGCGGCAGGTCGGTAATTTTTCGTACAGCTCCCTTCAGGTCTCCAAAGCCATAGGCAGTGTCCAGCAGCAATGCCTTCCTGTCACCCAGGAATAGAAACAGGAAGGTCCCTTCCGGACTGCTGATTCGATATACCCTGTCGAACAATTTCTCTGTTTTATAATAATTATCTTCTCTTATTTTATTTTCCATCTCTGCTTTACTCCTATTTTTTATCAGC
This sequence comes from Thermodesulfobacteriota bacterium, assembly GCA_042573485.1. Lineage (GTDB taxonomy): Bacteria > Desulfobacterota > DSM-4660 > Desulfatiglandales > HGW-15 > JAAZBV01. The sequence continues at coordinate 80,947 of JBHPCX010000001.1, forward strand.
TTTTTTAGGTGCGTCAAAAAAGCGAAAGATATCCGGCATACCGTCACCAATTACAGTTCCATGATCCCCGCCCGGAATCTCAATGTATTCATGTTCCATTTTAAGCTCTTTAAGACTATCACGCCATTTATGGGTAAAATTCGGAGCTACGACAGTATCCTTTTCACCCTGAATAATCATCACCGGGATACCTGCGTCCTTCATGGGTTTTAGTATTTTATCACTGTTTTGCATCATCATAAACGCCGCCGGTGCGATTGCTGCAACTGCTGCCCAGGTATCGGTATATTTCTGCCCCAGGAAAAGAGCACCTGCACCGCCCATTGAGTGTCCCAGGATGTACGTTCGGTTTTCATCTACATTAAATTCTTTCCTCATCATTTCCAGCACATTCATGACATCCTTTTCACTCAGTTCTGTCAGGTTAGGTGGTTCAACAGGACGGCCACCCATTGCAATTACAGGAGATCCATACCAGCCGCTTACATTATACCCCAGGGGACCTGCAACTATATAACCACCCTCTTCTGCCAGATCTATCAGGCGATCACGCACTATAAAATTCGCATCACCACCCATTCCATGGAGTGCAATTATCAGGGGATTTTTTTTATCCTTTGAAACCTTTGATGACACATACATCACATATGCCAGGTCTTCATTCGTGTCCTTGAAGTGATATTTGCGCTGCTGGGCGCGAGGATCCGGTTTAATAGTAATCGGAAACTTGGGCATGGGCTTTTTGGCCGGTCCTTGTGGCTGCGCAATAGCTGATTGCATAAGGGAAAAGCTCAGTAAGAGAGTGAACATACAAGTGAAGATAAGGTTTATTTTCTTTTTCATGGTGTTGTCTCCCGTGATCAGTATTAATAAAATTATTTCTGTTAAGGTTAATTAATAATCAATTCGATACCTGTAAAAGTTTTCCTGTAAGAGTTAGGTATTACAGGTTTAAGGAAAAAGAGCGGCACATAAAAAATGTGGGTTTTCAGCCAAGCTTTCATATACTCCCCCTTTTCTTGCTTTTTTATATTTATTTTTTTAGTATACTTATATACAAAACAATAAATATATCAATTATTTTTATCAATCGGAATTCAAAAAAAACAATGTTACAGCCCTATCGACAAAATGAGAATTAAAATTCAATGTCATGTAAATTGGCAAAAAACATCTTGTTAAAGTGGGCCATCCGACTATTCAGACGTGGAAACAAGAACATCTAAAGGAAGCAAACACCTCATTCCCCCGAACACTTATCTTAGAGTATGCGCATACAAATTGAAAGTCGGCAACCTGGCACATATTATGAATGCGATGGTCTAAGTAACAGAGTAATTGTAGAACTAACGATTGAATATAAACTGAAAAACCTTTTCTTGAATATCCACATATGCGGTGATTTGACAAAAAGAAAGATAATTAACAACAAAGGCTTGGGCTAATAAAGTAAAAGAGGAGAAATCTCATATGGACCCGGAAATGAAGGTTAACATAAGTTTCTATGGTTGGAAAAACGTAACAGTGGGAGTCATTCTTGGTTTTTCAATGGCGCTTGTTTTTTATACTTTCACACTCTTCCTGCCTTTCTGGGTGGATGAATTCGGATGGAGCAGACAAAATATTTCCTATGCCGCAACATTGTGGTCCATTATTATGGGTTTGAATTATATTTTTGTGGGTCACTTTATAGCTAAATATGGAAGCAGAAGAGCTATAGTAATCGGTGTCCTTATAACAATCAGCGGATTACTGGTATTATCATTTCAGTCTAATATCTGGCTCGTTTATCTGGGGCATGGCATTCTTGTGGGGATAGGAGTAAGTTTAGGGTCCAATTTTGCTATAACCACAATGATAAATAACTGGTTTAATAAAAAAAGATCTCTCGCACTCAGCATGACGACGTCTTCCATGGCGCTGGGCGGTATGATTTTAGTGCCCGTCTTAATGAAGTTCATAGATGTAATTGGCTGGCGATCCGCATATCTGATTAGTGCAGCCATTATATTCACTACAGGTATTATTGTGGCAGGATTGTTTATAAGGAATAAACCGGAAGATATGGGGCAGGTCCCGGATGGGATAGTCAATCCCGGACAAGAGAAAATTGAGATTCCCACACCTGTTTTAAATATTTACAGAACACCTGTAGAATTTACAGCAAAAGAGGCCTTTAGAACTCCAACAATATGGTTTTTGATGATTTTTTATGTCCTCTTTATGTTCGCTGCAAACGCAAAAATTGTTCACGCTGCAGCCTTTTTTCTGGATGTAGGAATATCCAAAGGACAGGTCGGTTTTGTTGTTGGCCTTGCTTCCGGGATAATGGTGTTCAGCCAGCTGGTTACAGGGATACTGGGACTCAAGATTGAAATGCACAGGCTCGCGATTTTAGGTTTTATTCTGGTAGTAATTGGAATGATAATATTAGTATATGCAAACTCCTTAACAATGATTCTTATTTATACATTTTTTACCTATATCGGGACCGGAATCAACATGTTAGCCATGATGAACCTGCTGGCAAATTACTATGGCGCAGAGAATTTTCCAGTAATACTCGGGTATTTCGCCCCGTGCTGGTCTCTGCCCGCCAGCCTCGGAGCCCCCTTTGCAGGATATATCAGAGATACAACGGGCAGTTATATTCCCGCCTGGAAGATCTTTATTGCACTTTTAATTATTGCCCTTGTCTTTCTAATTCTAGCCAAACCGCCAAAACACCCTTCTTTGATCGCAAATAGAGGTTCTTGACAGTATAAAACAGATAAAACACTACCCTGCGAATTTAATCCGTGAAAGTTTATACAACTCTTCTCTGTAAGCAGGTGTTACAAATGGCATTCCATAAAAGCTGAGATGCGCCGGCTTTTCGGGGTTACAGAATTTTTCTACAAATTTTGCGGCCTCAGCTCTCTGCTGCTCCTCACCGGCGCCAGGCGGATATTTTTCCGGAATTACTCCAAGAACTATCTGATCACCATATTTCTCATAAAGCATATGGGTATCATTCATCGCCTGCGGTGTCCAAATGTCCCAGCCAGCCTCGATAATAGCCGGGACCTGCATTTCAAGGTGACCACAACTGTGGAAGTCAGCTATTTTTCCTCTTTCGTGAATATGGTCGGTTAAGCGTCCCATTGCAGGGACAATCATCTCTCTTGAAGTACCGGGCGAAAAAAATGGCGCTCTCTGTGAACCCCAGTCATCATGTACTGTGATTCCATCAGCATTGAAGTATTCGATGAATTTATCGACAATTTGAATATACAGATCCGTCAGCTTATTAAACAATGCTTTTACCGCATCCTGCTGATCCTCATCTATTAGAGCCATCACTGCATTGTCAAAATCCATAAATGAGATCAGCCGCTCATAGTAGCCGTTCATAATCCATGGCATTATTGCTTTACCGCTGCTGAGATATTCCCGGTTTGATTTAGCCGAACCTTCCCAGTCCCAGCTGTTAATGTCAGGCCAGACAAGTTTTTCTTCCCATTCATTTGCATCTTTTAGAAAGGGTTTCCCGGGCTTGACCATGGAGCCCTGGGCTGTATCAACATATTGCCATTCAATACCAAACATATCTTTGCCGCCAAACTCCTCTCGCGGTAATGGACTCGCCTCAATCATAAATCCCCGTGCCACATTATCGGGATACATGTTCGGGCAGAACATGGTCGATTCAATGTGTGTAACCTGCCAGATCGGCTCTTTATTAATCGATCCAATAAAGGCTTCCCGAGGTGGAACCGGAAAATTATAGACCGGTGTACCGGGAGTCCCCGGGAAAAAACTCGGTATTTCACCCACGACTTTTAATTCTTCTTCTGAAAACGGAATTTTGCGAGGCATTATTTCTCCTTTATTAATTATAAACTCCATACTCCTTTGTAAAATCGATCATTACCTTAAGATTTTCAGGCTTTACTTCATCCGTGGAACTCCTTGGTGACAGAATATATCCTCCATCCTTTCCACAGTAATCTATGAGTTTTTTGCAGTATTCTTTGACATCATCCACTGTGCCCATCTGGAGAATCGATGACGGGATATTACCTTCAATACAGACATGCCCTTTCAGAACATCCTTTGCCCTGAAAATATCGGTTGAGTCAAAACGGGCCAGGACTTTCCCTTTTGGAAATTCGAGTAAATATTCCAGGCGTGATGTAAAGTTACCTTCGAAGCTCTTCAGGTGTATTACTATTATCAGGCAATTTTGTCATTTATATTGAAACTCTTTTCATTGTGTTTGCCTCCATAATATCTGCCAGCCTGTCATCAGACAGTGAATAGAAAATCATTATTGCAAAGGCCAAAAAGCCCGCAGCCGCCGGGAGATAGCAGATAAGATTCATCAGGTTGTATATAAATTGTTCGCTTGGCGCTATATTCGGAACATATCCTATTAAATCAAGCCCGGCGGTGACTATTGTTCCGGCAAGTGCAATCGCTATTTTTATAGGCAACGTGAACATTGACATAATAAAAGCACTCGCATCCCTGCCTGTTTTGTAAAAACTATACTCCGCAGCATCCATATACATTGCCTGGCGTATGGGACCATTGGTTCCAGCTCCAAGTACCGATACAACAATAATTGCAATAAAGATGTATGGGTGTGACATACCAAAAAAACGCAGGACAATGTAGCCTGCTGTTCCCCATATTGAGGCAAACAGGTATGTATTTTTCTTGCCTAAAACATTAACCACCTTTGGTGCAATCAGCGTACTTGCAAAGGTTGCAATAGCCAGTGAGAGTGAATATGGCTTCATGAACTGTTCGTTTTCTATTACATACTTGAAATAGTACACCGCGACTGTCTGGAGGCTGAATATCCCCAGGTAAGATACAATATCAGCTGACATCAAAGTCCGCAGATGTTTATTTCCAACAACCTGATGCACCATCTCCAAAAGAGACAATCTGTTTGATTTATTAATATTTTTCGCAGGGTCATATTTATCATAGTCTTTTATCTGGTAAAAAAGAAACCAGTAGCCGAACACCTGGATAACAGCCAGTATCCCCACAGTTTTGAAATAGCCCCATGATGGGCTTTTCTGACTAAAGTGATAAAACATACTCAAAACAAAATAGCTGTATATAATCTGGCTTGCCATACCATACTGAACGTTCCTGGTTGACATCCGCATTCTATCTTTAACACTCTTTGCCACAACCGATATGAGACCAAGCTGAGCATTGTAGGCAAAGTTCAGGCTTACGTGGGCTATCATGTATGCCATACTCAAATAGACTATTTTTATGCCGTAGCTCAAAGGCAGGTTTGTAAATGTAAGTGTAAAAAAAACAGAGGTTGCCAGAGGAGGCAGCAGCAGCCATGATCGATACTGCCCCCAGCGAAACTGGGTGTTCTGTATCAGAACACCGGATACAGGGATTGAAAAAGCATCAACAATGTGGGTTATAAAAATGATTACAGGGATATGGGCCATTTTTATCAGGGCAACATCTGTTAAAAATATTGTGTAATACTGAAGTGCCAGGCTCATCATTAATGAAAAGGTCAGGTGTGAAAAACCGTAACTGTGGACAAGCACGCCGGAAAGTTTCTTTTCCAATTTATAATTCTCCTTTCAAATCCACCTATTCGGAACAGATAAAACTGTCAGCACTGTTTATGTCCCCATCCCTGTATCGTGCAACAAGAGGATATGGGCAAAGGGGCCTTGAAACACCCGGAAAAGCCCTGCCCGTTGCAATTATTCGATCCGGCGCACGTCCTTTTTCAACCCAGTCTGTTATTGCATCAAACATGTTGAATTGATCTGTGGATTTGCCACCACCACAATGGCACATGCCCGGTATAAAAAACAGGCGTATGGAGTCTCTGATAGATTGCCCATTGACTTTCAGCACTTCATCGTACCAGTTGGAAAGGACCCCTGAGGCCATACCCTGGTCTGAAAGTCCGTTATAGACAATCATTTTTCCATGGCGTGCAAATGTCTCCAGAAAAGTTGAGTCGGCATCGGCTAAAGCTGCCGTATGACGGGTGTGTTCCACATCCTGATCAAAGTCAAAATCAAGAGGGTCCAGGTCAGGGTCGGGGGGAGTCAGCTGTAAATAGCTCAGGTTGACAAGTCCCAGTGTCGCGTCAGCGGAATCCCATTTTCCTGTACCGGAAGAACCGATGTGCATGGCCCTCCAGGACGGTTCTGCTATGCCTGTATCATAGTTAAACGGTCCGTAAATGGATTTTCCTTCACTTGTGCGGGGTCCGTTAAACATATCCCGTAATGCACCAACCTGATCTTTTGAAAGACAGCTGTCTGTCTTTTCAGATTTGCATGTAAGAATACCGGGATCAAAATCACAACCCTGCCAGTCGTTGATAAAACCGTCAGCCAGCCCGTCCAGAGCATCGCAGCGGTCAAGAAGTGTGTCTGCCACAAGACGTAAATCCTTATCGGAAAACGCGCGTGAAATGATCGGGCGGCCCTTGTCATCCTTCGGCGCGATGCGGGCAGCCACCTGTAGGTTCCATATCTCATCAATAGCTATTCCGGAAAATTTAATTGCAGGGTCACCTGCAACAATACCGTCAAAATAAAGAGGCAGGCGCTGGGAAGCCATCAAACCCTGGCGGCCTCCATTGGAGCACCCAAAAAAGTATGAGTAGGACGGTTTCTTGCCGTAATATTTTTTAATAAGTTCCTTTGCCTTTAATGTTACTTTATCCAGTGCATTATAGGCATAATCAATACGTGCCTGCTGATCCAGAGCAAAGGTCCCGTCCAGCATGCTGCTGCGGTGGCCTCCATCCGTTGAAACCACGGCAAAACCCCGTGCCAGTGCCGGCGGGTTAACCCCGCCTAAAAGGTTGCCGGTAGCAGGGGCAAGCATGCCATCAAGTCCGCCTCCTCCCTGGAATAAAAACCTGTTGTTCCACTCTGTCGGCATTCTAAGATCAAAGCCTATCCCGAACTTTTGTCCATTTGCTCCTGTCCTGGGATTCAGCATCCCCTGAACCAGGCAATGTTCAGGGAGTTGGGTATTATTTCCACCCGGACCCGGTATTGGCCCGGCAGGAACAATTTCCGCCTTTTCAACCACAAAGTCAGGACCTGCAAGTTTTGCTATACCCGAACATTGTGAAGTGTCTGCTTTTATATCTGCAGCAAAGCTTCTTTTAACAGGACACACAATGAGCAGCATCAAACATATTAATCCGAACGGGATTATAATCCTGCAGTACAATTGTCTGATAATAACCATAGAAACCCCCTCCCCTCTAAATTTAAACTTTATGGCCTTTTAAATATCCAGCGTGCACTGTAGCTGTCCGGATCAAATTCTACGAGAGACGGAGAGCTTCTTCCCACTGCTGTAAGCGCCAGTTGTTCTTCCAAATCGGGTACAACTTTTGGCATAATCCTGTATGTTCCATCAATTAACTGGTCGATTTGCCAGAGCTGTTCCGGAGCGCCGGTAAAGGCAGGTACTGTTATAACCTCCTTTTCTGCAGTGGCCGCCAGAGCCCGATTCGTTCCTTCAATAGTTATCTTGAAGTATGGAGAACCGAAATATCCACCGGTATCGGCTGCAGGTGTGATAGTCCACTTTTGATGGGGCCTGAACATATAGTCACCGATTCGGACATCAATATTACCCTTTGGCCAGTCCTTTTCCACATCTGATACCTTCTGGGGTGGAACCGGAATTACTGGTCCTTCAAGGGCACGTCCAAAGGCACGCATCCCGCTTGCCATTCTCACGAAATCAACGGCCAGTTCCAGTGCATATCCGCTTCGCTCAGATTTTATCTCATATGTTCCTTCCCTGAAATTATCACCTGCTACAGGCCATCCATCCCTCCATAGTAGAGGACGAATACCAAGGACACTGCGGCCGCCCTGGATCAGATCCGCCTCATAATGGCATGAGAATTTATGTACACCGTCTCCCAGATCTATAAGGCCAAAGTGCCCCGGTCCCACATAGGGCTCACTGGCTGCTAACACAAGCTTTCCACCGCCTTTGAGCATGGGTACGCCCATGTGATCCACATAGGGGCCGGTAACTTTTCTTGAACGACCCACGCGGATGTTGTATGTAGAGTTGGCGCCATCACAGCAGGTGCCGTGAGTTGCAAGAAGATAATACCATCCGTCACGATACATCATGGCTGTTGCCTCACAGTCGATTGCTATATCCATGGCCTTGTTACCGGGAATACGTTTGCCGGTTTTCGGGTCAAGCTCAACTATTCTGATGAAACCGAAGAATGTCCCGTAAGTGAGCCACAACCTTCCGTCATTGGGATCCAGGAGAAAGGCCGAATCGATCGCGTCACAGTCCTCAACTCCATCAGATGATGCAACTATGGTTTCATCTTTAAATCCGAAATCAGGGGAGTCAGGATCAAGGGTTTTTGTCCACATGACATATACATTACTGGAATGTCCCCCGCCCAGTCCTCCGCCGCCTTTGGCATATGTTACATAGTAGCGGTCTCCAATATGAATAACGTCCGGAGCAACGCCACCACCGGGCCGCACAGCTCCTCTTTGCCATGTCCAGCCGTCTTCAGAGATCAGACCTCCACCACCGGTTCCGAAAGTGTAGTATTTGCCATCGCATTCCATGATAGTCGATGGATCGTGAATGTAAGGTTCTCCCACCTGAGCCGAAACCGGACCGGATAACAGGAGAATAAGCGAGGCTATAAAAGATGATGATAGAATTATGGATTTCATTGGTCCTCCATTAACAAATTTTATGGGATAATTTGTTTTATTGTCTTAAAAGCTGATTGTAAGATCCCTGACAGGGTCTCCGTTTTCATCTATGAACCTGACACAGAAATCGCTCATGCCCGGACCATTTATAACAGCACCTCGGATTATATTCCTCCCTTTATGGAGTGTGATACGTTTGGAGACGCTGTCATCCATAACCATTCGCCGGTCACCGAAAAGGCATACGGCTTCATTTCCGTTAACCCACCACATGGATGCGGAATTTGAACCTACTGCCATTCGAACATTTTTTACCTCTCTGGGGCTGTTTACTACCGTGACAGCCCAGAACAGGACTCCATAGGACTGCTTGTTCAGACCATAGGCAAAACGAAAAAGCTTGACGTTGAAATTTGTGGAATCCAGTGCGTGCCATTTAAGCTTCTCACCTTCAACTGTTACCAGATCGCCTTCATGGGGGACATCAGTAAACTGACCTGGAAAGTATTCTGTATAAAGAGTCTTCTTGACATAGCTGTCTGTAAATACCGTGTTGCTTCGATTTGGTTTATTGATTGGCTCCAGGAGGAGCCAGCGCTGTAGAAAACCATCCGCATCCGGGGCCTTTGGAGCTGATGCGGCCTGTCTAAAATATGGAGCGATAGTGCGTCCCGCTTCGCTGTCACCTGCATTAACCGGCACGGCAGCACACAACAGAAACACCAGTACAGCCATAATATCCGATACCGGCTCCAGGATATTGCGTATAATTTTCATATGTCGATCCTCATAAAAGTATTATCGGTTTATGGATTGTATCTTTTTCCGAGTACCAGTTTATCTCCCGAATCATCAATCTCATAGAATCTTGGTTTACGTTGTCCATCTCCTTCAGCATGGTGCATTACCATCAGGCGTTTTCCTTCAAAGGTGGTAAACAGCATTCCGTGTCCTGAGTTATTACCCACAAAAGGCTCTTTCTCCTGTAACCAGGGTCCGTCAACGGTCCCTGATTCGGAATAGGCCACGCCCTGCAGGTACCTGCCTTTACCCCAGCTTGACCATAACATTCCCAGCTTGCCTGTCTTTGTCCTGAAAAGCTGGGGACCGTCCGTAACCCATCCCGGCAGCTTCATTCCGAAGGTCATCTCTCCGTTTCCGACCATTTCAAGTGCCCAGTCCGCTTCACTTGCCCGAAAAAGACATTTGGGTTCGGATATTCTTCTGCTCAAATCCGGTGAAAGCACAACATATTCCATGGTTCCGTCGATGAGCTGGGTCCATTCATGAACGAATATGAAATAGGGGATGCCGTTTTCATACCAGATTGTCCCGTCAATAACATCCCAGTTGTGATAGAGGTAATCATAATCAGGGTCAGGATTTATATGTTTGTAAGGGCCTTCCGGTTTATCAGATGCTAAAATCTGAGTCTGATTCCGGTAAACATTGTATCTGCGGGGAACTACGTCAACAAGCTCTTTCCTGTCAGTCCATGTTGCAGCATAATAATATTTACCATTAATCTCATGGATTTCGGCGGCAGCAACAAAATTAAGTCCTTCCATCCATGTGCCCCTGACATCAATCGCGCCGTAGGGTCCTGTCCATGTTTTCAGATCTTTGCCTGTATAAATACTTCCACCGCTGCTGGTGAGATAATATGTATGAGTATTTTTATCGGGAAAGATAAAGGGATCACTCATGCTCAATTCATCAAAGGCGGTTGTCTTAATTTCACGGGGTTGTGTTACACTCGGGCCAACCCAGCGCCTTACCGGCGCTTTCTTCTTTGCAATGCCTCCCGACTGAGGCATACCAAACCCCTTTGAGCCTTTCGGGGCAGGAATAGTCACAGTCGGGACAAGCTGTTTTTTTTCAGGAGGTTGAGAAAACACAGCCTGTGCAGAGCAAAAAAGAAACAACAATACTATAGAATAAAATATTTTCATCGGGCTATCAGCTCCATCTAAAGAATAATTACAATGGTTTGAGCAACGCTGCATTAGCTCCGGCGATCCGCCCGGTTGCCAGGCACTCGGAATTATTGCCGCCCCCGTTGTACATCCACCCCCAGAATGATCCCAGTTCACCCGCGCTGTAGAGCCTGGGTATGGGATTGTCAAAAGGATCTACTATCTGGCACGAGGCATTACGCCTGGGCCCGCCCTGGGTATTGTACATGATAGGATAAATCTTCAGGGCCACATATGGCGGTTGATCTATTTTGCGCAGATTTGTACTTCCAAACTCCGGATCAACACCGGTATCACAGAATTGATTATAGGCTGTAAAAGTCTTTTGCAGGGAATCCGTTTTTATATCAAGTTTAGCGGCAAGATCCTCTATTGTATCTCCCTTGATAATCCAGCCCTTTTCTATCTCAGCACTGTTGTCACTGCTCCACTTATATTTCGAATACCAGCCGTACCATCCGAATTTCATGCTTGAGGAAAGGGGTCTCTTAAGGACCCTGGAATCCAGAATAGCGTAACAGGGTATGCGGGTGAAGGTCTGTGTGCCCAGTGTATCGAAGTAGATAAGGTGCTCCTTTTCTCCCAGTCCATGACGGCCCCGGATTGATTCATTCATAAAGCGTTTTCCCTGCTGGTCTGTCAGGATATATGGGGCGTTCATGGATACAGATACCGGTACCCTGCCCAGGTCGTCGTCATCAACAAGAATGGCTCCAATACCGGCCAGGGCGTTATTCATGTGCCACAGGTCTGCCCCTGCCTGCTGTGCCATCCTGATGCCGTCTCCGGTGTTGTAAGTGGAACCCCGGCCGTACATCGGCCACCCTGGGAGGTGCTGCTGCTGTATATCATGGGCGAATTCAAAGCCGCCGCAGGCCAGAACTACACCCCGATTTGCCTTTATGTTAATTGTTTTCCCTCCTGATTCTGCTTTTATGCCGATGATCTCTCCTTCTTTATTCCCTATCAGCTCCCTGGCGGGTGTCTGGTACATTATCGGAATGTCCCTTTCATCTACCTTGGCACGCAGCGGATTGTAGAGCGCTGCACCAAAACCTCCCCTGGCGTTTGACCATGTTCTAACCGCTTCGCTGCCCGGAAGTTCCGGATACTCGGGCTGAAATATGCCCATGGCCCTGGGTTCAACACCCATCTTTTTAAGCCATTCGTTATTTTCAAACATCCCCTCTGCAAGGGCTTTAATACTTTCCTGGTCCGTTAATCCATAACACATTGCTGTAATGTATTTTATTCCCGTTTCAACATCGGTGGGTGTCCACCACATGTTTCCTGAAACCTTACTGTTGCCGCCTTCCAGCTCCTTTGGCGCTTTTTCTATTATCAGGACCTTTGCCCCGGCGTCATGGGCTGTTATAGATGAAACAATTCCGGCAAATCCTGTTCCGGCAACCACTACATCAGCTTCTTTATCCCATTTTATATCAGATGCTGAATTCTTGCTTAAGGCAGGCTTGGCTCCAAGTCCGACCAGAGCTGTGGCGCCAATGCCAACCGCAGTATTTTTCATGAAATCTCTTCGCGATAAATTCTTTTTTTCACTCTCAGAATTCTTCATTCTTTTAACTCCTTTTCTATTTTAAAGTTATTTAAGTCTCATACCTTTGGCAAAGTTCAAACGGCCAACATAGAATTCTTCCTCATTTTCAGGCAGGGTAATACCCGCGGCCTTAACACCGGCCCTCATGGCATCTTTCTGATGCTGGAAGATCAGGGATGTCGGCTTCCTGAACATACCGCCATTACCTCCGGCCAGCCATTGAAGGTATTTCATGCCCAGCATACCTGCCTGAAAAGCTACACTCCTGGCGTCAAGGGTAATCGGGGCCAGTTCCCAGTAAATATCCATTGCTTTTAGAAAATCACCTTTCAGGAACTCGTTGAACATCTTCAGGGCACGTGAATTTCCATCACCTGCCTGGTCGAATATAATGTAGTCAGCCGGACCCGCATATTGTTGTTTATATTGAGCAACGGTTACAGGCCACTCTGAAGGTTCCGCGGATTGAAAGAGTATTTTATCGCCAACTCGTTTATATATTTCGGCCCACTTACCTACGCCATCCTCCAGATATGACTTGATTGCCACTACGTTAGGAATATCCGTGATTTTTTCTATAAGGGCCGGATTGAACTTGCTTGGATGGAACCTGCCGAAGTCAAAAAAAGGTTTTGGCCAGAGATCGATCGCCAGGTTTGTCGCGTCACACAATGTTTTTGTCGTATTATAGATGTCTTCCTCTGATTTAGCATAGAACATACCCGGCCAGCCCAGGAGCACATGGGAGCCTCCTATCTTCTCAAAATACCCTAGTAACTCTATATCCTGTTCAATAGTATCGATACCGGAAAACATAGAGACAAGAACTTTGTCCTTTGCCTCATCACACACTATTTCAAGGAATTTTTTTCGCTCATCAATAGTCAGGGTACATATTTCAACCTGGAGGAAAACGCTGAAAACACCTTTGTCGATATTATTCCTCACATCATGCCGGATTCCCTCTTCATCCAGTTCTATGAGATCGGGTGTGAATGAAGGACTTAGTGTACCGCATAAACCGTGATAGTGCTCTTTTGCCCACTGTTTTGCTTCGGATTTTGTAAATTCCACTTCTTTCCTCCTTATTATTTTTATGAGTATGAAATATAGAGCATTTTACGCATATGTTTTTAACCTGGCGCCTTTTGAGTAATTTACCCTTCCCACATAGAACTCTTCTTCGGGTTCACGGGGGGTCAGACCTATTGCCCTGAGACCCGCTCTTATCCTCTCTTTCTGGTAATCGTAGAGCCTGCTAGTGGGCTGTCTGATACTTCCGCCGTTACCGCCGTTGCACCAGTGTGCATATTTATCCGTATGGGCCATCACAATGCCGGAATGGAAATATGAGGCTTCAAGACCGGGACCTCCTTCTGTGAGCGGTGCAAGCTCCCAGTAGATATCCATTGCCTTGTCTATCTTACCCTCGGTAAGAAAATTGAATATATTGACCATCCGCGGGTTTTCAGGAGTCTGCATGCAGTAGAATGGTCCTGCTCCGGACCATTGCTGACCGTATTCCGGTATTGTAATAAACCATCTGTCAGGCATTGGATCATTGACAAGAATCATCTCACTGATCAGGCGGAAGGTCATGACTGTAATGGCCATGCTGCCGCCTCCGCCGAGCTTCATGGCAACCACGTTGGGTATATCAGCGATTCGGGGCAAAAGTTCCGGAGGAAAATAACTGGGATGATATTTTCTTGTGTGGAGCCTGCCTGTATACAACACGATCCCGAGATTCGTCGAGTCGCACATATATTTGTACATCTGGTAGATATCCTCTATTGAGCGGGGGTAGTATTGTATCGGATGACCAAGGGTGGCATATGTTCCGCCGACTTTTTCAATGTGCTGGAGCATCTCGATATCCTGCTCAACGGTGTCCTGCATTACCGCGACCGAAGTATGTACCTTGCCTTTAGCCTCATCACACACTATTTCAACCAGTTTTTTTCGCTCTTCAAATGTCATGCCGCAGGATTCCGGCGAGACCATTATTGAAGAAAAACCGTTGGCAATAATATGATTGACATCATACCTTATGCCTTCTTCGTCAAGGGCATCCAGATCCGGTGTAAATGATGGGAAAATTACGGTCTCAAGCCCCTTCATGTGCATTTTTGCCCAGTCTTTAGCTTCTGTTTTAGTGAATTCAATGGCCATTTATGCCTCCTTTTAAGGAATATTTAACATATTTCCAGGCTGTTATCTTTAATAAGTTATCCGCCTCCCATCACCTTCATCCACTCTACCTCAATAAATTCTCTGTCCTTGTACTTATCCTGTTTAGCGATGTTCACAAGCTCATTATAGGAGTGTATCCATTGCCCATCAAATATGAAGACACCCGCGCTGAAATTTAATACATCTCCTGCTTCGTCCAGTTCATAAATATATTCATCCGGATTACCGGCAGGGAGTTTTATCTTCAATTTTGGCAGATGTGACATTTATTTACATGACAGTATTGTTCTTGTTACCATTGCCTTTGCAATGTGTATCTTGTACTCATTATAATTGAGGCTAACAGCATCGGATACCGCAGCGGTTCCGGCAGCTTCGGCATTAACATCATCTATCACCTTACCAATGATAATTTTCTCCGCCTTGGTTACTCGGTACGGTTTATTAAAAACCGCGTTCAGGTAAATTTTAGCAGTTTGATTCCCAATGGCAGCGGCACAGTTTACAACAGGGAAATCAATGGATTTTCTTAAGGCAAATTTGGTGAAAGAAGATTTAATACCTGATCCCAACTTCGGCAGTTGTATCTCGGTTACTATTTCGTCATTATCAAGCACAGTCGACCGGATACCTTTGTTTGCAGCCCAAAAATCCCCGGCATCAATTGTCCTCTTTGATGTTATGATTTTTGCGTCCAGGACTATCAGGGCAGGTGCCAGGTCTGACGGATTGACGGCATAACATCCACAGTTAAAGCACCTGTTTGCTTCCGTCAGGGCAACGCTATGGTCGAGGGTACCGACATCCTCAATATCCAGCTTTTTAATTCTTTCGGATAGGGGGACTTCAGGATTTTTTACCCTGCTGCTGTTCCTGAGACAGGAAGCATCAAATTTAAGGGTAATCTCATCAGATCTGGTATTCTGCTTTTTAAGCTTTTTATCCCTGCTATCGAGATAATCATCAATAGAATCCGCCGCCTTGTGTCCGGCAGCTATGGCCCTGATAACAGAAGCGGAGCCGGTAGTTATATCCCCTCCGGCAAACACACCGGGCATATTGGTTGCATGGGTTTCAGGGTCGACCAGTATTAAACCCCTGTCAATGTTCAATGAGAGTTTAGGGTCAATAAAAGAAAGGTCCGACTTCTGACCAATTGCAAGTATTACCTGATCAGCTTTCACTGTCTTCTTATCATTATCGTCAAAAGAAGGTGAAAACACACATTCATCATTATACACCGAAGTACACCTGACCAGCTCCATCCCAGTAATCTTTCCGTTTACTTCAAGTATTCGGCCGGGCCCCCAGGAAGGAAACAGAGTTACTCCAAGAGCGACAGCAGCATCAAGTTCTGACTGGAATGCCGGCATTTCCTCACGGCTTTCAAGCGAGGCCACATATACCTCATCCGCACCCAGACGTAAGGCAACGGTAGCCACATCAATTGCAACATTTCCTCCACCTATCACCAGAACTCTCGGAGAAACTTCAGCTGTTCCGAGGCGGGCCTTACTCAGAAATTCAAGGCCGGACTGCAATAATCCCTCCCCCTCTATCCCCAGGGTTGACTGTTTCTGGACTCCGCATGCAAGAAACAGGCTGTCATAATTATTGTCAAGGTCCTCCATGGATATATCCCTGCCAACATCAATCTCAAGCTTTATGTCAACCCCCATATTTTCAAGTACTTTTATCTGTTTTCTGATAATTTCTTCAGGAAGCCTGTAGGGAGGAATATCATAAAAAAGCATTCCTCCGAGTTTTGTCATTTTTTCAAATACAGTAACCCGATGTCCCGACTTCCTGAGATAAAATGCTGCCGAAAGACCAGCCGGGCCGGAGCCCACGATGGCAACTTTTTTCCCGGTATCGGTTTCAGGCGATCCTAGTATGTCCGACAGGTTTTCTATAATATAATCACCCATAAACCGCTCGATGGATCTTACAGAAACAGCTTCATCAAACTCACACCGGTTGCACGCCTGTTCGCATGTGTGAGGGCAGACTCTTCCGGTTATTGCCGGAAAAGGATTATTTTGAAGCAGTATCCTGGCTGCTCCAGGCAGGTCATTATCCCTGATTTTTTCCAGATACAAAGGGATATTTACATTGCCGGGACAGCCGGATATGCAGGGAGAGTCTGCGACCTTTGTGCCTCCGAATATGGAGTGATACCTGTTTTCCCCTATAATAGCATAGCAGGTTTTTCCACCCTTTCTCATGCAGTCAAACCTGTTTTCCTCTTTCCGGAAATACCAGCATCTGTTAAGCTGGCAGATATTTCCTGCAATGGTACCCATCTCTCTTACATGGGGGGATGCTGCTCTGCGGGCTGCCTCCGCCAGTGCAGTATAGCGGCTCTTCAGGATCGGGTTGCTGGCGATATCATGAAGCCGGGTCAGGGCTCCTATTTTTATCATGCCCTCTTCTTCCCTGATGTAATCCAGTCCAGGAATTGTCTTGAGGTTAATCACGGTTTCAGGGTAATCAGGAAGTATTTCAAACCTCATGGTTCCAATAAGATCTGTACCTCCCGCCAGAAGGCTCGCTCTGTCTGCGCCTTTTTTTAGGATGGAAACAGCTTCGTCTACTGAGGCAGCGTTAATAAAATTAAAATTCATTAAACTTTTCATCTATGTTATACCCCAACCTTTCCCAGGGCTTTAAGCACCAGATCAGGAGTAACAGGTGTACCATCAACCCATTTACCTGTGGCATTATATACAGCTGGTACCAGTAGGGCTGCAGCAGTAGCAGCCTTTCCGGCTTCGCTGCAGCCGTAAAGTCCGTAAGCACTGAATCCGATATGTGTTTCTACTATGGGGCATTCAATTTCCCCGACATCCCCTATGGTAAGGATAGGGTAGCCCAGGAAGTTATCGTTCAATTTAACCCCGGTTATGGGATCATAGAATATACCTTCGGTAGCTGAAACACTGATACCCTGATAAGCCCCGCCGAATAACTGCTGCTCGTTCACATTGGGATTGATTGACTGGCCAAGGTCATAGGAATGGACCAGTTTGGTTACTTCTACATGTCCCGTCCCGGTGTCTACTTCCACTTCCACAAAGCAGGCCTGCCTGGCCATATCATACATCTCTTCCACCTTGCAGGGTTCAGGTGGCGTGATGCCGACAAAAAAAGGACCACCCTCAAGCCAGCTGTACTTGTGTGCAGAAGTAAGGATTTTTACCGGAAGCATGTTTTCCGGGTCAGCCTTTTCGAAAATAATACTGTCCCTGATATCCAGATCCTCAATGGTCTTCCCCTCAAAGGGGGAAGGGTTCGGAGGAGGTTCGAAGCCTGGATAGTTCGTTGCAACGGGCATGGGTTTGAGCGCATATTCAAGGAGAAGTTTTTTCATGGCCCTGGCATTCCAGACCAGACCATAAGAATTGATCATTGCACCCATGGAACCGGCAGGATAGAAGGCATCAAATGAGAAATATTCCTTGAACTCAATTTTAACATCCTCGTAACGCAACCCGGTTTCATCAGCCACGATCTGACAATAGGTGGTCGGGGCAGACTGGCCGCAGTCACAGCGCCTGAAGAAAATGGTTGCTGTCCCGTCCTGTGCCACGGATATTCCCGGATGAGGATTATTGGTCCCCCGAACACCGGTGGCCCAGCAGGCGCATGCATAAAAACCAACACCATGCATCCTGCCGTTTGGAAGTTTTCTTGCACCCGGAGGATGCCATTTGTTTTCCCATTCAAATGAGGTCTTGCCTGCTTCTATGACCTCCCTAAGGCTATCTCTTACAGGCATCCCATATTTCTTTTTCACGTTTTCATCCAGCCATACCATATCATGCCCTTTGACCCCGTCATTTATAACCTGCACATCTATGGGGCTCATATTCAAATGGGCGGCCACCTTGTTTATAACCATATTCACGAGTACGCAATCCATGGCGCCGTCCTTCCAGCAGGACTCGTGTGCCTTGCTCCAGTATGACTGTATCTGGCGTAAATATATATTCGGTGTTTTCAAAGAGTTAACCAGCATCTTAAACAGAGGATGACCCTCATGTTGATAGGAAACGATCTGTATGGATTCTATTGTCCCATTATTTTTAAAGCCAACTTTGTAATAAGCGGCGCCTGTTTCGTAGCTGGTACCTTCCCATGCAAGTCCGTAGTCATCCACAAACTTGACCGGTTTACTGGTTTTTTTGGTTGCTATTACTGCGTATCGGCATAGATGAGAGACGTACCCCATTTGATTACCACCGAACATGGCTCCGTTGTGGGGTGTATGTACTTTCAATTTAATGGCTTTATCCTTGAATTCAGTCATGATACCAAATTTAATATCCCTGCCTATGGACGCCCCGTGATACCAGATCTCAAGCTCATCCCCTTTATAATCGGCTACAATACATCCCGGTTCCGGAGTGGCCCAGACATCGTCATCGGTTTTTTTCTGATAGAACTCGATAACATTTTCCGAATCGGCAAAGCCCTTCTCCACATCGCCCTGATTTAGTACTACCGCGTCTTTCCAGATATTACTTTCAGGATTTCGTTCAGGGTGAAGTATCGGAGCATTTGGTTTGGCAGGTTCTTCAGGATCAAGAATGACAGGCAGCTGCTCCCATTCTATGCCTTCTCCGATTAACTTTAAGGCCTGGTCGCATATTTCCTCACTTTCGGCGACCACAACAGCTCCTACTCTTACTCCAAAAAAATCCGCTGTGTCCGGGAGTATTGAGTCTCTCCACCAGTACCAGCCTATTTCTCTAGGAAAATAATCGTGCAGATCTGTATCCGGGTCATCATATCGGATTATTGCCCTGACACCCGGAAGATTATCTGCTTTGCTGCTGTCCATGTTCTTGATTCTTGCGTGTGCATAAGGAGAACGATAGGCTTTTGCATAGAGCATACCCGGAAGATAAACATCACTGGTATAAACCGCTTTGCCTGTTACTTTATCAAAGGCTTCTTTCGGTCGTAAACCACGCTTTCCTATATAACCGCCCTCTGGAGGTCTCCATAACCAGGGTTTGTTTTCTGCATACTCTACCATTTTATTTCCTTTCCCTGAGTTTTTGAGAAGCTTCTAGTATAGCCTTGATATGTACATGATAGTTGCCGCAGCGGCATATGTTGCCGCCAAGGGCCTCCTTAATATCATCAACAGTGGGATTAGGGTTATGGTCCAGTAACGCCTTGGAAGTCAAAATGAAACCGGGGGTGCAGTACCCGCACTGGGCTGTCCAGTTTATGACATAAGAATCGATCAATGGGTGATTGGAATCAGCAAGACCCTCGGCTGTCTCTATGACAGCTCCATTGCAGTCTGCGGCCAGTGTGGAACAGGATAAAACCGGTCGGCCGTTCATTATTACAGTACATGATCCACAGGCACCCTGTCCGCCGCACATATCCTTTATGGATGTCAATCCGAGTTTTCTGCGCAAAACATCCCGCAGAGGCTGGTTCGGCTTGACCTGCAGATTATACTCTTTTCCATTAACCGTTATTCGCACATCGTGCTTTTGCAGTGCGTATTTATGTTCATCCGGAGCTGTTTCTCTTGAAGTATCTTTTGTGTCTGCCAATTAATCACTCCCGAAGGGATAGATCCCGGTACTCATAAGCGTACCTGTTGGTTTTATTAAAGGATATATTACTTCACCAAAGGGCTTTCCCATCCGCTGTTTTTCTCCAGGATTTCCTTCCAGTTCATCGGTATTTTAACAGGTTTAGTAACAAAGTGTGCTGCTCCATAACCAAATGTACTTGTGTAGGTGATCCCGAATGGACCGGCACCGCCGGAAACACAGATTTTTATATTTTCCGGACCGGCGAACAATGGTATCAGCGTATCGGGCCCGGATTTACACTTATTTATCAAATCTTCGGGCAGGCGGCCGAAGAATTTCACTTCATTAACATCCATCCCGTTAAGAAACTCGGAGGCGGGTATTTTGATTGCATCAAGCAGGGCTTCCTGGAACTCAATTCTTGAATAACCTTCTCTACGGATACAATTAAAGGTGGAAGCGCAGAGGAGTACCAGGTTGTCCATTCCCCAGTTTCCCATTAATCTGTCGTGTTTTACATTAGCCTGCTTGCTGATATACTCAATAATTCTTTTTACTGTCGGCGGCTCGGGCTGGACAATGTCCGGCTGCCAGGACATCGCCGGCATGACACTGACAGTCGGCTGATCTATTGAATATCCCTCTGCCACGCGCAGGGGTTCCCATGCTCCCCTGTATGCAGCTTCATTTTCTGCCATCAAAGGTATGAATTTAAAGGGACTGCCCAAAGTCTTCATATCATTGACCCCGGGCCAGGCATGTCCGAGGTTAATCATTATCAGTCTCAAGGCCCTGCCTATGGTGGAATTGGCGCGAAAGCCGGGGCCAAGGGTGCTGAAGGTGTTGTTTATATTGAGGTCTTCAATAATATCCTGCCCGCTTACAATCAGCAAAGGAGACATATTACAGGAAGTGCACTGTACCTCACGCAGATCAAATGCCGGATCAATAATCGCTTCAACCGCCGCAATTACAACCGGAAGATGCTGGGGCAAACAACCGGCCATTACCGCGTTAATGGCGATTTTTTCTATTGTCGCTTCTCCGCCTCCGGGCTCGACCAGACCGATAGAAAAATCAGGCTTCAATTCCGTACCTTCCAGCATTTCTTCAACCGCCTCCTGTGTAGGAGGAATCAGAGGCAGGCCATCTCCCCATCCATGCTGAAGAAAATGCTTCTCCATGCTGCTGATTGCTCTGGGGTAGCTCGCACCACTAAAGCTCAGATCATCTGCAATCGGATCTTCGGACTTAATTGAGGGTGTTTCTGTAAGAGCATGAATTACATCGTCAGCGAATTTGTTAAAATTCAATTCATCAATCTCTGAAGGATGGGGTAATGCCTCCAGGGGGACGACCACAAGGGATATATCAGGGAGTCCTTCACGTCCTGCAACAAATCTGGCGTTTGTTTCAAAAGGCCTCGTAATTGCAAATGCCACGGGTTTTCCGTGTTTTTCTATTTCTACTGCATCAAGGGCCACCCTCGCCGAACTGGTACCGGTGAGTCCCAGCATAACAATAACACCGTCAGAAAATTCAGTAATTTCTTTTATCCTTGCTTCTCTGGATACATGACCCATAAAGGACCAATCGCGAAACTGAAGGTCGTCTACCCGCTCTTTAAGTGCGACTTCAAGGCGGGGCCAGAGTTTTTCAGTAATACCCCATACTCCGAATTTTAAGACACCTATTTTCTTGCCGTTTATACTTTTAAGCCTTGGAGAGGCTTTAAATCGGGGCGCATTTTCAATTTTGCCTCTGGGATTATGAACCTTTAGTTTAATATCCTTATTCATACATATTATCCCTGCAGTCGGAGTAAAATCAAATCAAGTATTATATGTTTGACAGGCGGATCCTTATCTGGTTTTGAATATCCATTCGTCAATAAGGCTATGGCTCTGACTTTTTCAATATTTAGTTGACAAAGCCATTGATATTTTTCCGAATAGTATATAAGTATACAAAAGATGTAAATATAAAAAAGTAAATTTGAAGGATTTTAGGATTTGTCTCTTTTTAGGCTCGCATTTAGAAGCGTATACAGGGATAATCCTGATAAATTAAAGAATATTAATTCCTTTAAGCAGTATTTGTATATCATTAAAGGAGGAAGCCCCATCGAATCATTATATAATAATATCCTTCATTTCATGGAAGAGTATTTCCCGGCCTATAGCCGGTATGCCCAGGATAAAGAGACACAACATCTTATGGACAGATTCTATGCCCCGGACCTAACATTTGATGAAGGTGTGGTAACCAGCCGTGAGCAGTGGTATGAAAGGTGTCTCACACATCCCGACATCCAGGACAAATTGACTGTTGAGCATCTGTTCATAGATGAAAGGCAAAAGAAAGCGGGTGCGCTGCTCAAGACACAGGCTGTTGACAGGGCAACCGGTGAAGTGCTCCTTGAGCTGAAAATGAATGTCCTTTACAACCTTAAAATAGACGATAAGGATATTAAAATAGCCAGAGTCAGGGTTTTTCTCGAAGGTGACCCGGACAAGGTTAAGAAACTGGCTCAATTATATGCCATAGCTCCATAGGGCATCTCTAATTTCATGAAGATTGTATCACCTTTCCTGTCCGGATGAGCCGTGGTTCATGGGGCTGAATCTTTAACCTTCGATTGCAGCAAATTAAGTTCTTTTTATACCAGGAGAGCGGATAATGATATCCCAGGATGAATTAGAAAAATATCAGAAAGAAAATATCATTTTAAAGAAACAGATTGAGGAATGTACCGGAAAAACAGTGGCGCAGCTTTATGCTGAAAGGGCAAAAAGAGTCCGGGATGTGATTGAGTTGAGAGAGCCTGACAGGGTACCATTTTTAGCACTTACTGATGCCCAGCATCACTATGGATTACCTAATTCGGCTTCCTATTACGATCCGCTCTCCCTTAAGAAAACCATGAGAAAAGTGACCATGGACCTGGGACCTGATATAAGTGAGGCAGGGTTTCCTTTCTGCGGACCTGCCATGACCACGCTGGATGTAAAAAACTGCGTCTGGCCGGGGGGACCAGTACCGGACAGTTACGAATATCAATTCATCGAAGGGGAGTATATGAAGGCGGATGAATATGATATGTTTTTAAATGACCCTTCCGGTTTCATGATTCGACGTTATCTTCCACGTGTGTACGGGGCTCTGGCGCCCCTTTCCAAACTGCCGCCCCTGGATGATCTATTAATGGGCTTTGAAGCAATGACTCCCATTTTTACCAGCCCTGAATTTCTGGAAATGGCCAATCGATTGGCTGAAGCAGGGAAGCAGGTAGCTGAATTTTATCAAATTGTAGGTGATGCCCAGGGAGAATTTGCCCAGCTGGGTTTCCCTCCCTTTGCCAGTTTTGCACCGGGAGGAGTGGGCGGTGCACCATTTGATACTATTACAAGTTTCTTAAGGGGTATGAAGGGTTCAATGCTGGATATGTACCGCCAGCCCGACATGCTTATCCGGGCCTGCGAGGTAATACTTGAAAGACGAATTGCAAGGTCCATTCCCGCTGATACCACGCATCGTGATTATCCTCAGAAGATAGCCATGCCGCTCTGGAGGGGAGATCCGAATTTTATGTCAGACGCACAGTTTAAAAGGTTTTACTGGCCTGGACTAAAAAAGTCCCTGCAGACCCATGTGGATCTGGGTTATGTACCTGTACCCTTCTTTGAATCAAAATTCGGTGACAGATTGGAATGCATGCTGGAACTGCCTAAGGGAAAAATACTGGCTTCGGTGGATGCCGAAGACATTATCCTGGCAAAGGAGATTCTAGGCGGGCATACAAGTCTGCTGGTCCGCTGTCCCAACTCCAGCAGGGTATGGCCGGTAGCCAAGCTGGAATCTTTTCTTAAGGATACTATCGATAAATGCGGCAAAAGCGGAGGTCTGATACTCGCTGTCCTGATCCCAAATAACGCGAAGCTTGAAGATATTCAGGCAATGCTTAAATCAGTCCAGGAGTATGGCAGGTATCAGGTTTCTTAATACCCTTTAAAACCGGTGGCTCCAATTCCGGAAAGGAGTATTGATATGGAGTTCATCAGCCTGGATCACCTGGTAAAGGATTCAATAGATATGCACCTGCATCCCGGTCCTTCTGAGGGTCCGTGCCGCTTTGATGCCATAGAGGCTGCACAGATGGCACAGAAGGCCGGGATGAAGGCCATAGTGCTTAAGAGTCACTCATATACTGCAGCCGTTGCAACTATTGTCAGTCAACTCGTTCCGGATATCAAGGTCATAGGTAGTATCTGCCTCAATTATGAAGTGGGCGGACTGAACTACCATGCTGTCAGGAACGCAGCCGGTCTTGGTGCAAAAGTGGTATGGATGCCCACCTTTTCTGCTGCCAACTCCATTAATAAATTCAGAGCCCTTGGTCTTCTCCTTGAGGGTGAAGGTATATCCCTCCTGGACGAGACCGGAGAACTTGTCCCTGAAATGGAACGTATACTGTCGATTATCAAGGATAACAACATGGTACTGGCAACCGGTCACATCTCTCCTCAGGAAACCTTTATGCTTATAAAAGAGGCGAAAAGAGCAGGCATAGGAAAAATGGTAATCACTCATCCGACCGATAATGAATTTGGAGAGAAACATTTTACGATTGATGATCTACAGAAACTTGCGGCAATGGGTGCGTTTATAGAGTTTACACTGATTGGAATGCTGCCTAATGAGTTTTGTCATGATCCGGCACAGACAGCACAGACAATAAAGACAATCGGACCCGAACACTGCATAGTCAGCACTGACCTGGGCCAACCCCAGAATCCCTTACCTGTGGAAGGAATGAGATTATTTATAGCTACCCTGCTCCACCATGGGATCACCCAGAAAGAGGTGGAACATATGATTAAAACTAATCCTGCGACACTGCTGGACCTTGATTTCACCTGACCGTGGGACTTTCCCATCCTTTATTTTTTGACAGCAATTCATCCCAGTTTGCAGGAAGCTTGACCGGTCTGGTAATAAATTGGGAAGGACCATATCCCCATGTGCCGATATAGGCTATCATATCCGGTCCAGGGCCTCCTGTGACGCAGATCTTCAGGCTTTCAGGGCTCCGAAGTATAGACACGGGCGCATCCGGATCGGCATTATGTTTGTCAATTACCCATTGGGGGAATTTAATAAGTCCTATTCTCTCTCTGCCGTCAAAAACCTCGGAGCCAGGCAGTTGAATCCTCTCATATAATGTCTGCTTCAGGTCGGTTTGTGATACACCTTCCCTGCGGATGGCGTCAAAGGCAGTGGGGGAGATCAATATAAGGTTATTATAATAACAGTTGTTTGCATACCGGTCGTATTTTACTTTTGCCTGAAGGGTTATGTGTTCGATTATCCTTTTGACACTTGGAGGAGTGGGAAGCACAAGATCAGGCTGCCATGACATTGCAGGCATTACACTTAATGTGGGCTGATCTTTTGAAAAACCTTCGGTGACCCTTAAAGGTTCCCATGTCCCTGAATATACAGCTTCATTCTCACCTATAAGCGTGACATACCTGAAGGGGTTACCAAATGCCTTCATATCATTAATACCCGGCCATGTATGCCCTATATTCATCATTATAAGCTTGAGCGCTCTTCCTATAGCGGTATTTGCCCGCCAGCCTGGGCCCAGGGTGCAGAAGCTGTCATTTATATTCAGCTCTTCTATAAGTTTTCGACCACTGACAATTAAAAGCGGCGCCAGCTGACCTGAAGTTGACTGTACTCCAACAAGATCAAAAGCAGGGTCTATGATAGCGTCAACAGCGGCTAGGATAACGGGCATATACTGGGGTAGACAGCCGGCCATTACGGCATTAACCGCTATTTTTCCAACAGTTGCCTTTCCCTGTCCAGGGGGAAACACGGCAATAAGGTGCTCTGCAGGCAGTTCAGTCCCCTCAAGCATTCTTTTAACAGCCTCTTCGGTTGGCGGAACTAATGGAAATCCGTCACTCCAGCCATGCTGAAGAAAAGATTTCTCCATGTTTTCATATGCTTCCTGATAGGAGGCACCGCTGTAGGTAAATACTTTATCTGATACTTCTTCAAGTACTGGAGAGCCCGGAGACCATTCGGTTAAAGCCAGGATAACTTTTTCCGCAACGTCCTCTGCCAGATCCAGTTTTTCTATCTCTTCGGCGGGAGGCACATAATCCATGGCAAAGGGGGCGATCGCAATATCCTCCAGTCCCTGGTTCTGGGCAAAATACCTTGCTGTAGTCTGAAAACAATTGGTAACGATAAGAGCAACCGGTTTGCCCAGTTTCTCTATTTCTACTGCCAGGGGTGTTATCCTTGTTGTGCTTCCTCCGGAGATTGCCAGGGAAATTACAATACCGTCGTAAGGATCAACCATTTTCTTAAACCAGGCAGCCCTTTCTTCCGGGTCTTCTATAAACAGCATTTCCAGAACATCCCATTTGGTGGATGGGGCGAGTTCTTTCAGGGTCTTCTCCAGGTAGGGGAAAAGTACCTC
Organism: Thermodesulfobacteriota bacterium; assembly: GCA_042573485.1. Classification (GTDB taxonomy): domain Bacteria; phylum Desulfobacterota; class DSM-4660; order Desulfatiglandales; family HGW-15; genus JAAZBV01. The sequence goes on from JBHPCX010000001.1 coordinate 107,445, forward strand.
TCCGGCCTGTATCCTGATCCTGATTATTCCGATTTTTTTACCCTTCAGGTCTTTAAGTCGAGGCGACACAGGCATTAAAGGATTTTCTTCGGTTTTTCCCCTTGGGTTTAATACCCTTAATTCCGTTCTTTCTTCTGGCATATTATTTTCCCCGGTTTTACATTTCGATATCCATCCCCTGTCACACATGGATACTTGATAAAAAACAGAATTATCCAAGGTGAGGTAGAGAAAATCCATATCCCCTGCCTTAAAGGTCCTGTTTATGCGCTTTCATATTTTATCGATGTATTGTTTCCCGCTACCGGAGTTGAGGTGAAAAATTGGTCTGTCCACTCTCCTGGCGATTAACGGGCAGTGTTTTATACCCGCCGGAATATAGACCAGAAAACTTTCAGTCATGACAAATTTTTCATCCTCCAGCCAGAATTCGATTTCACCGCACAAATCGTGAGGATCATCCCAATTTGTTCCAAAAAAGGAAATAAATTCGTCAAAATCATGTGTATGAGGTTTGGCAACATTTTTTTCGGAAGCGCATTCAGGCCATACCCACACAGCTTCGACGTATGATGCTTCAGGAACAATGGAACTGTCCAGCCACATCACATGAGTCGGCTCGCTTCTCGGATTTTCTATTGATTGTACTGGCCCTGTCCGATGAGAGGAGTTGCCCAGATTAGGAGTAAAATTTGTTACAATATATTTTGAGTATTTGGATTCTTTCATAATTCTCCTCTATAAGAAATACTTCCGAAATAAATATTCAAATAAAACACTTTAATCTTTCTTTTTCCTGACCTTTATAGCTTTCAGATCTCCGGTGGGACAAACTACCTCACAGGCGCCGCAGCCATTACATTTTAAAGGATCAACACCCGGAAAGGATTCATATGCTTCTTCATACCATTGTACCTTAACTGCCTCATAGGGGCAGGCACGTATACAGGTATTACAGTCGCTAAAGCCCCACAAACACAGGGAAGTGTCCACACTGGCCTTTCCTATAACATACCTGTTTTTCTGCTCCAGATTTAAGCTCTGTAAGGCCCCGCTGGGGCATGCCTTTGTGCAGGCGTTGCATTCTTCATTGCAGTATTCACTTTCATAGCGTATTGACGGGGCCAGAAATCCGAGTATTCCGGCCTGCCCGGTATCAGGATGTATTATCCTAGACGGGCAGGCGCGCATGCAGTTTCCGCATCTAAGGCAAAGACCTGCAAACTTATCCTCTTCTATCGCACCCGGCGGACGTAACGGGGCATCTTTTGATCCTGCCTGGCCGGTCTTTTGTGCCAGCAGGCTGAATCCCAGGCCTGCTGCAACTGCAATAAACGCCCTCCGTGTTGCAGGGAATATGCTTTCCGGCACGGTTTTAATCTTAGGCTCCTTTTCGGTCTGTTTACTGATTTTTTTCCTGCAGAAGGATCCGATATCCTCAAGAATATCCTGCGTCGCGCCCAGAGGACATATACGGGCACACCAGAAGTTACCCGAGGTTAATGCCAGCAAAATCAGTATAACTATACCGGACAGGGAAATTATTATCGAGAGGATATCCGATGCTTTGTAAACAGAAAAGGCATTGTTAAAAAATGCGAGCGGGTCCATCCACAGAAAAAGGGGATAACCGATAATTGCACCTGAAGCTGTTAATATAGCGATATATTTACCGATGGGGGGACAGCCTTTCCACCATATCTTTATCGGTAATTTCATGCCTGAAACAGAATCAAGGAGCAGGCCGGCAGGGCATACATAGCGGCAGAAAAATCTTTTTCGAAACAGGGATATCACAGAAAATCCCAGGCCCAGGATTGATCCCACCCAGAAAGTTCCACCTGCCAGTATTGTACATATAGTGACGAAAGGACTTGCCTGAACAAATATTCTTGAGCTTCCAATCCAGAAGGGTAAAGGCAACAACAAAAGAGTTGCCAGCAAAAAGCAAGACACCCTGACATACAGGCGTAGATTATGTTTCTGTTTTATCATCCCGAAAACCCCTTTTCTACCTGAACCTTTAAATCTACCCCTCTGCTCATGGCGTAGTTGTTCATTCTTATGCTTCAAATCCTTTTTAACTAACCGGGCAGAATTGCACCCTGCTTTTTTAGGCTTGCCTGTAAAGCCCTGATATCGATCTTTCTTAGGTCCACACCATTCTCTATCGCCTGTGCTGCAGCGGTTCCGGCTGCCTCCCCAAAGGCAATACAGTGGGGTATCAGGTTGAAATACTCGTTGACAATAGCCTCTGATGCAAATGCACGACAGGCAACAAGCATATTATCCACGTTGCGCGGTATCATGCTGCGGTATGGCATGTAGGTTACAGGATATTTTATTGAATTTCTGCCACGATCCACATCAGGGAAAATCGCTATAGTGTCTTCAAAAGGCTTGTCTGTGTTCATGTCTTTTTCAGAGACTACATGTTCTCCGGCAACCCGTCTGGCACCCCGGGTGCCAAGCTGAGGATTGGAGAGCACGATGAAGCTGTTTTCGAAACCGGGGTAATGTTTCTTGAAAAAATCGTGGGTTATCATCATCTCTTTTCTGCCCAAAAACTCTACCCGCGTAAGCTCCTCAACATCCACCTGACTGGTATTCGCGTAGCGCGGAAAGCACCATACCACGCGATCCTGGTTTTTTAGATTGCTGGTCATAAACCTGGGATGTCCACCGAGCTTATTCAGTTCCCTCATTTTTTCATTCAATTCATTCGTATTAGATTTTCTGTAGTCGTAGTATTTTTTAAGATCAACGTTGTCTATCCAGTAGGAAAAGGAGAGATTTGCAATTCTCATTGTTCGTTCAATATCACTGTTAGAGTCGGCCCCTGCGTAAGGCAGCAGGTCACCGTCACCTGTGGAATCGATAACAACCTTTGCCAGTACCGCCTGTCTTCCTGATTTGCTCTCAAAGATGACACCCTTTACTTTGTTACCGTCCATAACAGGCTCCGTGCCCCATGCATGGAGGTATGTTTTAACACCTGCTTCTTCAACCATATCCTGCAGTATACATTTTGATATCTCAGCATCGATATGCACCGAGTATATTACCCGTTTTTCACGTATGTTAAAAAAAGAACGGTTCTGGTAATAGTCAACAAGCTTTTTATCGCCCGAGCCCCAGTGCTCCTTTTTCGGGTAATCGGCCGCTTCTCTTAGATTTAGTCTATCTATCCATTCCTGAGTAATACCTGCTATCTGCTGTTTTCCGCTGAAATCGCTGAGATTTGGGATAATGGTAACCAGACCGCCGGTGCCCATGCCTCCCAGGTGCTCATATCTTTCAATAAGAACCGTATCCGCTCCGCTCCTGGCAGCCGCCACAGCCGCCCCGATGCCCCCGGGTCCGCCGCCAACGACCACAACATCAGCTGTACGGCACACCTTTGTCTCACGGGCAGCTTCTTTTATTGTCTTGCCCGATATTTCGTTAGATTTTGCTGCCGCAGACGCGGGAAGCGTCATGCCTCCTGCACCGATAGCAAAGGCGGCGGCGCCTTTAATGGCAGTACTCTTAACGAACTCCCTGCGGGTTATTCCGTTTTTCACTTCTTTCATCGATTTCATGACGATCTCTCCTCTCAGAGATTAATAAATTTATATATAAATAAAAACACCCTTTTAAAACTAACCTGGCAGGACTACGCCCTGTTTCTTAAGGGTGGTCTGTAATGCCTTGATATCGACCCTTCTGAGATCCGAGCCAGCGCCCACCGCCTGTGCTGCTGCGGCTCCGGCAGCCTCTCCAAGGGCGATACAATGGTGTATTAAATTGAAAGCGTCATTAATTTTAGCATCTGAGGAAAACGCCCGGCAGGCAACAAGCATATTGTCAACATTGCGCGGTATCAGACAGCGGTAAGGCATATACATCAAAGGATTTTTATCATCCATACTGGGGAATATGGCAATTGTGTCATTAAAAGGTTTTGTTGCTTTCATATCTTTCTCTTTTACCACATAATCTCCGACAACCCTTCTTCCTCCGCGTGTACCGAGCTGCGAATTGGAAAGGACTATGAAGCTCTTTTCAAAACCGGGAACATTCTTCTTGTAAAAATCGTGTGTTATCAGCATTTCTTTTCGGCCTAAAAACTCAACCCGTGTAAGCTCCTCGACATCATACTGACAGGTATTCGCGTAACGGGGAAAACACCAGACTACATTCTCCTGGTTTTTCAGGTTGCTGGTAAGAAAACCTGCCTTTCCTCCAAGTTTTCTTAGTTCACGCATCTTTTCGGCCAGTTCCCCTGCATTGGATTTTTTGTAATCATTATATTTTTTCAGGTCAACATTATCTATCCAGTAGGAAAAGGAAAGATTTGCAATTCTCATTGTGCGTTCTATATGAGTTTCAAAATCAGCCCCTGCATAGGGTAATAGATCACCATCTCCGGTGGAATCGATAACAACTTTTGCCAGCACTGCCTGTCTGCCCGATTTGCTCTCAAAGATGACACCCCTTGCCCTGTTACCCTCCATTATGGGTTCTGTCCCCCATGAATGGAGATATGTCTTGATACCTGCTTCTTCCATCATGTCCTGGAATAAGCACTTTGATAACTCAGCATCGATGTGCGCGGAATACCCAACCCTGTTGCCTGTCGCGTAAAAAAAGGAGCGGTTCTTGTAATAATCAACAAGTTTTTTGTCGGTTGAACCCCAGTGTTCCTTTTTCGGGTAATCAGCCCCGTCCCTTTTATCCAGCCTCTCTATCCACTCCTGAGTAATCCCGGCTATCACCTGTTTGCCGCTGATATCGGTCATGGCCGGGATAATGGTTACCAGCCCGCCTGTACCCATGCCACCCAGGTGTTCATACCTTTCAATAAGAACCGTATCAGCCCCGTTCCTTGCCGCTGAAACAGCCGCTCCGATACCGCCGGGCCCACCGCCCACGACCACAACATCAGCCGTCCGGCATACCTTTGTTTCACGGGCAGCTTCTTTGATGGTCTTTCCCGATATCCCGGTCGATTCGGCTGCTCCAGTTGATATCGGAATTGCAATGCCTCCGGCACCAATAGCGAAGGCAGCGGCTCCCTTCATAGCTGTATTCCTGACGAATTCGCGGCGGGTCATCCCGTTTTTTATTTCTTTTGATAATTTCATAACTAACCTTCCTCCCTTTAATTATGCCCTTTCTGATAAATTGTAAATGGTTTATTCTTTTGAGCTCTGAATAATATCACCAGCCAGCGCACGAAGGACATTTTAGTACACCTGGACCGGATGACTTACAAATAACTTATTTACTCTCTTTCCTTAACCATTCGTAATATTCATCGAATACTTTCAGCCTTTCCAGGTCGGGTACAATCCGGGCACCTGGTGCTGTGTCGAATACCATCACTTTTTGATCATCCGCTTTTAAAGCCGGCCACTCGGGCAGGCCCGTGCCGTTAGGATCCCCGGATTTTGCGAAGTTGATCCAGTAGGAACTGATCATATCGGAAAGTTTCAAATCCGCTTCCTCAGGTTCTCCAGCCGGGCCCCCTCCCAGTGTCTGGAATGCATATGGCACATCGCTGCCATGGCCTGAACCGCCATCGGGTGAACCGGGATGGTAATCAAAGTAGTATTGGTATGCCCCGCCTTTTCCTTTGCTGGACTGCAGAAGGGACCAGGCCCGGGTATTCCAGGAAAATGAGCTGTTTCTGATATCTTTTGACGCCCTGGTTGCCTCGGCATCTGTTGAATGAGGATACACGCTGAGAATTTTGTCAGCATAGGAACCATATTGGGATTTAATCTGTTTCTCAAATTCCTCCGGAGTTGTATTCTGCGTACCGCCGAAGGACCCCATTTCATCCGATGTGTTCCCGAGTAAAACGGGGGTGTCATTAAAATTTCCTGCCTCATACAGTGAGTAGAGGTCGTTTGAGATAACATACCCGTCGGCTGCAGGTTTGAATCTCATGCCTCCCATGCCGCCAGTCTGTTTTCCCTGGATATCTTCCGCGCTTAAGGCACGTGCAGCCTTGATGTCCGGGACTTCAAGTTCCTTTAAAAATTCAACACCTGTGGATTCAGCAAAATTGAGAGAGGGAAGTCCCAGGCCGATACCAGCCTGTTTTGAAGTCTGAAGTGGTGTAAAGGAACCTCCACTCATACAGATGGCGCGATTGAAAAGCCCTTTTGTGAGCGGAGTGGCAGCAAGAAGGCTGACTGCAGCGCCTCCGGCTGAATGGCCGAAAACAGTCACATTGGAAGGATCACCTCCGAATTCAGCAACATTCTCCCTGACCCATTTAAGGCCCTCGATCATATCCAGCATTCCGTATGTTCCCGATCCATGACCGCTTTCACTACTGAGTTCAGGGTGTGCCAGGAATCCGAAGGGACCCAGTCGATATGCGACGCTGACGAAAACCACTCCCTTTTTGGCAAACCCGGTTCCGTCGTACATGGGTGTGCTGGTAGAACCGCCGCTATAGCCGCCTCCATGTACCCAGTAGATTACAGGAAGCTTTTCGTTCACTTTTTTTGCGGGCGTCCACACGTTCAAGTAAAGGCAGTCTTCGCTTACCGGTGCGGTGTTTCCCATTGCGCCCGAGGCCTGCATACAGGCGTTACAGAAAACATCAGCTTTTTTGACGCCTGTCCATGGCTCTACAGGAGCGGGCTCCTTCCAGCGCAGGTCTCCGACCGGCGGCGCTGCAAATGGAATTCCTTTGTAGGTTAAAATGCCGTCCTGTTCGACACCTTCAATTGTGCCTCCGGTTACTTCAACTGTTGTCGTCAGGGGCCGGGCAACTACTGCCGGAGCATTGTTTTCTTCAACCTTATTTTTTTGAGGTGAAGAATCACAGGCAAAGGTAAATATGAACAGGGCCAGCAATAATATAAAACAACTTGAATGTTTGATTCTCATGCGCAGATTTCCTTTCAAAAGAATTTAAAAATTTATTAATTCTGAATTAAATATACAGTACAGGTCTCTCTCCAGCATTGTCTGTATACAGTTATTGCATGACGTACACAAAGACCTGTCTGAAGTTCCTTCTCTGAATTTCTTTACGATGTGCTGATCCATGATAAAGGGTCTGCACATCGATATGGCATCTGTGATGCCATCATCCACTATTTTTTCCATTTCAGAGAGAGTTCTCATACCACCTACCAGTATTATCGGCTTGGAGATCTCAGCTTTTGTCTTTCTGCACTCTTCAACATAGTAAGGGCTTGTTTCTTCCGGTCGAATGTGGTTGAAGGGAATCTCCTCAACTCCCTCACTAACCTCTACCGCATCAATACCTGCGTCAATAAACATATTGGCTGAACTGATACCTTCTTCTACGCTTTTGCCTTCCGGGTGGTATTCTTTTATTCCCAGTTTAATTAAAATCGGATAATTCGGACCTGTGACCTTTCTCAAGCCCTCTACCATTGCTACTACAAAGTTTGATCTTTTTAATACTGAGCCTCCCCATTTATCATTTCTATGGTTTGTAACAGGTGACAGGAAGGCACTCACAAGCCACCCGTGTGCAGCGTGGATCTGGACGCCGTCAAAACCTGCTTCTGCCGCTCTTGCTCCCGCCCTGACAAATTCATCCACCTTTTCTTCAACCTCGTCTGAAGAAAGTTCCCTTACTTTAAGATTGTTTGCCGGATTGACTGTCTCTGATGGTCCCACTGTCTGGAATCCGCATAGTTCCGGGTTTCCGAACCAGCCTGCATGCATAAGCTGGGCAACTATCCTACCGCCATTTGCATGAACCGTGTCTGTTATCTTTTTCAGGGATGGTATCATTTCATCTGCATGGATACCGAGCTGACCCGGAGCGGCCCAGCCGTCAAGGCTTGGAAATAACCCGCTTGAAACAATAAGCCCGGCTTCACCCCTGGAAAGTTCTCTGTAAAAGTTAAGCTGTGCTTCGGTCACACACATATCTTCACCAAGGTTATCAACTGTTGCCGAACGAACAAAACGATTCTTTATATTCAAACTGTTTATCTGTAATGATTCAAATAATTTTGACATACGTTATTAAACCTTTCCAGGCTATGTTAATATTGGTCCATACTCCGTTTATTCTGACAGGGTTTATGGATCAGATAGTATTTTTATTTTTCAAAAATTGCCTCATTAAAAATTCCATAATGTCATCCGGTCCTTTTTTATCGGGACACACCTCATCATAAAAACAGATCCTGTTGGGATCTGCTTCTGTAAAAGGCTTCCACTGGGGCATATCGGAACCATCAGCGTCTTTACCGTTAGGATCACCTGTGCGAATAAAGTTTGACCAGTAATTACACATCATGCGCGCGAGATCATAATGCCTACCCACAAAGGGACGCCAGCATTTTGCAAGAGTCTCAAAAAAGAACCAGAGATCCACGGAATGAAAGGCTCCGGGATTATCCCAGCCTGGAATTTCCGCATTGAACACCCAGTAATACACCGGGGTTTTATCTCCCGTCCTGGCCTTTGCCTTTCCGATAAGCCTGATTGAATACTCCAGATGACTTATTGTAGCTTTGTAGAGCATCTCGGAAATACTACCTGCCCCGGATTCACAGAGCCTGAGAAATTCCTCTGCATCTTCGCCGTAAGCTTCTCTTGCGAATTTCTCAAACTCTTCAACCTTTTTGACCATGGGACGGTCAGGGAATTCCGTGGCAGTATGTCCGAACATCATGGGTACCAGATGGCATTTATTTTCCATAAACAGCCTGCAGGAATCACCTGTATGAAATTTACCATCAATTACAGGACCCCAGAAGGCCTTGTATTCCAGCATCCCGTCCCTTAAAATTACGGCATCCAGATTACGGGCTTCTTCAAGGGAAGAGACCCCCAGGTAATTAAAGAATTCAACACCGGCCTGTTCAGCCCTGGCTAGATCCTGTTCCTCGTTAAAAAGATCCCCGGGATATGCTGTCATGGCCAGACCGCTGTCAACGATAGCCTTCTGAAACAGCCCTTCGTTCTGGGGTGAGGTCACATGATCCATTACACTGCCGCCTCCTGCCGACTGCCCACCGATGGTGATATTATCAGGGCCACCTCCGAATACAGCTATATTCCGTTTTACCCAGCGCGTCCCGAACTGCTGGTCAAGAAGGCCGAAGTTGGCCGGAGCTTCAGGGTTTTCAGCAGTGATCTCAGGATGGCACATGAAACCGAATATATTCAATCTGTAATTGATGGTAACCACGACAATCCCGCGCCTTGCAATGCGCTCACCATCAAATTCCATTTCTGCAGTATTCCCTTCCTGGAATCCGCCTCCGAAATACCATACAAACACCGGCAGCTTTTCATCTGCCTTTTTTGCGGGTGTCCATATGTTAAGGTGCAAAGAATCCTCATCCATTTCAATTGACGTATCTATATTCCACTCTCTTGTATAGATGATTTCCGGGTCTTCCCCCGGTATATGCTGCATTGAGATAGGAGCAAATTTGTATGCATACAGAACCCCGTCCCAATCCTTTGCAGGCTGTGGCGCCCTCCAGCGGTTTTCACCTACCGGAGGAGATGCAAAGGGGATGCCTTTAAAGGATGTGATACGCGGATCAGCGGCCGGTAAACCTTCTATCATACCATTTTCAACTTTAACTCTTCTCAGCATTTAAAGTTTTCCTCCTTCTTTAGTCAGCGAGATTTATTTATCGATATTTACTTTCATCGTTTTTTAAAGTGAAATCTCCCAGAGATTGGCGCTTAAGGGACCTGCCTTCAGACCTCCATCAATGGATACCCTGCCCAGATCATGGATATCCACTCCTCTTTTCTTGCCCGGGGCATTATGTGAAGAATCCTTTTCTCCGGTTATCACATATTGTATCGCATTTGACGGAATATTCAGGCCATCAAGTTCTAACGTAACTTCCATTTCTGTCGGGTTGACAACACTTATTGTAAGAGTGTCACCTGTTTCGTTCAGGGCGGCCATGACATCAAGGTCACCTATCTCTCCATTGAACTTTAAAGGTATAGAGCCAAAGTGATTTCTATAAAGCTTTAGCACCAGGCCGGTCGAATCAAATTCAGCTTTTGTTCTGGTTGTCTTTATTGCACCTATTACATTCACTGTCTGAGCGTAGTTTGCCGCATGAATGTATTTACTCTGACGGTAAAACTCGTGCAGACCCATGGCAATTCCAAGGGCATCCTGAAGATCATAGATACAACCGAGTTCACCATATACATAGTCACGATGCCAGTAGTTCCACTCGTCCAGTGAAATAGGTACAAAACGTCCCTTCAGGCTTTTTATCGAGGGTTGTAGTTTCTTATGGGCTTCCACTCTTTCCCGAATAGAATTTTTGACCATCGGGATATGCTCAAGAACAGGTTTACGTCCACCCTGGGCCCATGGCACCCTGCCGACATAAAAATGCTCGGACAACATGGTCATCCATTCCGCGCTATCCTCAAGCATACCCCTTGACCATGTTCTATTTCTCTGTTTTGAATCAGGATCATATGCTTCGTTAATAGTGTCGAAGCTTCCCACACCAACAAGTACAAGATCCGGATCTTTTTCCCACATTGCCTTTGCCACAATGTTATGTTTGATAGTATATTGTTTAAGCTGCATGAAACCAAGCTGCCAGTCTCCGAACATTTCGTTACCCACACACCAGTATTTTACGTTGTATGGTTTCCTGTTGCCATTTTCAACGCGATACATGCCCCCGGTGGTATCCATTCCGGAGTTGCAGTAATCTACCCATTCGGCTGCGCAGTAGGCACCCCCGAAACCTGTGTTGGCAGCTATCATGGGTTCTGTATTGATCTCCCGGCAAAATATAATGAACTCATCGGTCCCAAAATCATTATGTTCCACACCTGTCCAGGCGGGATTTTTCCGGGGTGGTCTTCTGTCGCGTTCACCAATGCCATCATGCCAGTCATAACCGCTTGTAAAATTACCACCGGGCCAGCGGTATAAAGGCGCATTCAGTTCCTTGAGGAGCGCAATGGTATCCCTTCGCATACCATTAATATTATCTCCCGGCATGAGCGACACAGTGCCTACAAAAACTTCACCATCAAGGACTTCTATTTTAAGGGTAGCGTGGTCCGTGTCTTCAAGGGCAACAAACTCGATTTCTGTTTTTTCATACTTGCCTGCTCCGGAAGTTATCACTTTACCAGGACTTGTTTTATCATTGAACTCCAGAGATACCCTGACGCGTGCGGGTCCTTTGCTGTCTGCTTTGAGCCAGATGTAACCTGTATATTTTTTACCTGACACAACTCCCAGGTCATGCTGCTGTATCGACACCCCTGCTTTCAGAAGTGGTGTATGATCTCCAACAAAGGAGTCTTTTTTAACCATGGTAACCAGAGACGGGTTTCCGACAATCTTCCATGGAGATGCGCCAACAACCGGATAATCGGTGTTTTCCAGATCCACATATGGCGCATATTTGTCAGTAACGGGGAAATAGAACTTCCGGTCTTCAAGCATTTCAGCCCAAATACCGCCGTAAATACATCGCCCCAGATGTTCAATAAACTGCCCGTAGATCAATTTGGAAATCGGTTCCCCGGTATTGGATCGATCAATCTTTACGGAAACCGGCTTAAGTGGATCTGCGGATGAAAGCAGGACCAAAAGAGATATTACTGCAAAAAGTGCAATTACAATAAGTGTAAATTTCATTCTCATCTGTTGCCTCCCCGGTAAATATGTCCATCAAACAATATCCGCATACTGTTTATTTCATTTTAAATAACCCGGACAAGAAGTCCTTCAGATCACGACACCAGGTCTGCCATTCGTGATTTGTTTTCTGGGATTCCTAATAGACATGCTTAACATATACATCAATGGAATCTTCTTTTTTTCGAACTTCCACTCGGTGTCTTTGCAAAGACCACAGTCCAGCCCTTGATTTACTTGTAAGTTCTACTCAGGTGCGGAGATAGCAGCTTAGCGTCCACCTCCGGGCCTCCCGCCTCCACCGAAGCCGCCCATTCCGCCGCCCCCTAATCCACGCTTCAACTTGAGCTCGTCACTGGAAAGCGTTCCGGTCCATTCTACATTAAATTCCCGGCCACTCATCTGGCGTACATAGGAAAAAGTAATTTTGTCTCCTTCTATTTTCCCGTCCTTAAACTCAATCGCTCCGGGCATTTGCGTATTTTCTATCGTTCCCGTCAATTTGGACCCGTCAACCTTGAACTCCAGTTTTATTTCGTTGTCGCCGTCCTTTGTGAGCCACTTTCCTGCAATCCCCTTTGAAGAGCTGTCGCCTTTCTCTCTCCTGGCAGTAAACTCGGTATTGATGCCGCCGCCGGGTGCACCGACTCCCGCCGCAGGACCACGACCCATGCCAGGCATACCCATGCCTCCTGGTGCGCCTCCCGCTGGAGCTCCGGTATAGTTGCCGATAGATGGTGGAGGTGTAACCGATCCTTTGGGTTTGAACAGCATCTGAGCGAAAAGATACAGGTTGTTGTTCCACACCGGGAACTCATGCACTCCATCATCCAGATACCAGACATGATCGATATCGGCCTCAACCAGGGCCTGGTGGAGGTTCCAGCTTCCCGTGATCAGGTTGTCTTTATCACCACAGCCGATCCATAACAGACTCAGCTTGTCTTTGGCCTTCCGGATCTTGGGGATGAGGACATTGGGCTGCTGCAGGTTGGGAGCGGAGGAAAAACCGCCTACCCATGCAAATTTGTCGATATTGTTGATTCCAAAGTTGATACCCTGTCCACCGCCCATGGAAAGGCCGGTTAGTGCCTGATAATCCCGGTCAGTATTCACAGAATAGTGAGATTCAACATAGGGCATTAAATCCTGCAGCAGGTCCGGCTCAAGATTGGCGTAGTAATTGAAATCCGCCATAAAATTGGTTGATGGTGGCTCAGCAGTGGCGCGGCCGTTGGGCATTACGATTATCATCGGCACGGCTTTGTTATCAGCTATGAGGTTGTCGAGAATCCAGTTGGCAGCGCCGGGGCGAGTCCAGTGGGTCTCGTTACCGCCGATGCCATGCATCAGGTAAAGAACAGGATATTTTTTTCCCGGATCATAATTGGGCGGAGTGTATACTACTGCTTTTCGGTCCACACCTATGCTTTTTGAGTTATAGGTAATAGTCTCAAGCTTTCCTTTCGGGATGTCCGGCCTGACTTTGGTGAAGTCAGCTGGTGCATGATTTGGTAATACCAGAGTTGCGCAATTAGCCTGAGATCCGATTGCCATCTGTAAAAACACGGCCATGAACAGGGAGCTTGCCAGGAATCCCCAACGTCTTTTTTTTAAATAATTCATGATAAACCTCCTTCTGTAATTCTACTTTGATGTGAGATAAATAGTTATAATGAAAAATATGAGAATAAAGGTCTGCCGCAATATCCCCATATTACATGTGCTCTTCGATCCATACTGCCAGATCAGCCATTACCAGCGGGTGTTCAGGTTCATTGAATATCTCGTGCATTAGATCCGGATAACGTTTGAGTGTCCTGTCTTTTGAACCAATGCTGTCATACAAGGTCTGACTTCTGGCGCCATCCATACAACCATCACCAGCCATTATGATAACGGGCAGTTCAATTTTTTCCACTTCCATAGACACCTGGTTTAGTCCTTTGACCATACCGGATTCAATTGTTTGTGGTATGGGACCGCGGTAAACCAACGGATCGTTTTCGTAGTCGGTGATGACTTCCGGATCACGACTCAGGAATGAAGAATCCAAAGGTTGATCAGCCGGTCTCTGAGGCAATGGTGGATCATCTGCTTTTGATAGTCCACACCCTGAGATCGCTAGACCAGCGAGTTCCTGCTGGTAATCGAGTGCGAAAAGGAGGCTGATGACTGATCCCATGCTGTGCCCAATGAGAAAAATTTCTCCCTCCGGGTATTCCTCCCGTATGATATTAAAAAATTTCCTGAGATCAGCAACAAATATTGAAAAATCACTAATGTCATCGAGTTTACCGTCTGATTTGCCATGTCCACGATGATCCAGGGCGTAAACCTGATAACCTGAGGGTATGAAGTGGTTTACCACGTTCATATATCGTCCGCTGTGTTCGGCATAACCATGGGCTATTAGTATAACTGCTTTTGGCTGTCCTTCCGATGACCATTTCTGGAAAAAGATATTATGATTATCTGATCCCTTAAAGAAACTATCTTCGTGTATCAAAATCCTTCTCCTTTGCTATGGTTAAGTTGAGAATTAATACTATATTGCCCCCTCACCAATGAGTATAAAATCATATGTGGTCCGGAACAGTTTGGTGATGTTCGTTGCTCTCAATTTCATAATTAATCAATCCAATTTTTTGAGCGTTCCATTGCTTTTCTCCAGCCGGATATCAATTGGACTGTTTCAGATTGATTTTTTTGTGACTCAAATCGTTTATATTCTTGTTCGAGTTGTTTAATATGATTCTGATCCTTCCACACTCCGGTCGCCAGCCCTGCCAGAAATGCTGCACCCATGGCTGTAGTCTCTATCATTCTTGGTCGAATGACCTCTATGCCCAGGATATCCGATTGGAATTGGCAGAGAAAATTATTGGCTGCTGCGCCGCCGTCAACCCGAAGAACTTTAAGTGATATCCCCGCGTCCTGCTCAAACACTTTTATCAGATCGAAAGACTGGTAGGCGATAGCTTCCAGTGAGGCACGAACCACGTGGTTTTTATTTGTGTTACCGGTTATCCCGATCATAAGTCCACGAGCGTATGAGTCCCAATGAGGCGCACCCAGACCCACAAAGGCAGGAACCACATAAAGACCGTCAGCGCTTTCAATAGACAATGCCATAGCCTCAGTATCTGCGGCGTCTTTAAAAACCTCCAGTTTGTCCCGCAACCACTGGATAAGTGCCCCTCCAATAAATACAGATCCCTCTAGAGCGTAGGTTACTTTGCCGCCAATTTTCCAGGCAATCGTGGTAAGGAGTCCGTTGTCAGATAAAACAGCTTTATTTCCGGTGTTCAACAACAGGAAACAGCCTGTACCATATGTGTTTTTTGCCATTCCCTCATCAAAACAGGCCTGTCCGAACAGCGCAGCCTGTTGATCTCCCGCAACACCGGCAATGGGAACGGCTGATCCCCAATCCTCGGCATTGGTACTGGCAACGACTTCACTGCTTCCTTTTACCTCAGGTAGTGTTGTTTTTGGAATTTCCAGTTTTTCCAGTAATTCATCATCCCATTGGCTATCAAAAATATTGTACACCATTGTTCGTGAAGCATTTGAAACATCGGTCACATGGGATTGTCCCTTTGACAGTTTCCAAATCAGCCAGGTGTCCACGGTGCCAAATCTTAGTTTCCCTTGTTTAGCTAATTGTTTCGCATCGGGCCGGTTTTTCAGAATCCAGCGCATTTTAGTCCCGGAAAAATAAGCGTCCGTTACCAAACCGGTTTTATTATGAATTGTTCTGTCAAATCCTTCCGCGACCAATTGTTTGCAATAATCCGCTGTTCTACGGCACTGCCAGACAATAGCAGGACCAATCGACTCCCCGGTCACGCTGTTCCATGCTATCACTGTTTCTCTTTGGTTGGTGATCCCAATGGCTGAGATATTCTTCATTTTCAATTTAGCCATGAACAGGGCTTCAATAATCGTTTCTTTTTGAGAATTCCAGAGGTCCTCAGGGTCTTGCTCCACCCAGCCGGATTGCGGGAAATGGGTAGCGAAACCACGACTGGCTGAAGCGATAAGCTGGCCTTTTTCATCAAAGAGTATTGTTCTGGAACTGGTCGTTCCCTGATCCAATGCCATGACAATTTTTCGCATAGTCACCTCTTAATTAACTTACATCCCGCTATTGGACTGTTATTTTTACAAGTTTCAAATCACCGGCATCGGAACTGTTTCCATAGTACACTTCATATTCCCCCGGCGTCACAGCCATTTTTCTCTGTTCCCTGTTATAAAATTCAAATGAAGAAGGCGGGAGATCAATGGTAACCTGCCTGGTTTTACCGGATCTGATATCTGCACGGCTGAAACCTCGCAGGGTTTTAATAGGGCCGTCAATATCATCCGCTTTCCGGACATAAACCTGAACAATCTCGGTACCGTCACGTCTGCCAATATTTTTTACAGGCACTGTTAACTGGGTGGTTTCGTCAGCTCTGATTATTTTTTTGCTTAAATTTGCAGGGCCAATTTCAAACCGCGTATAGCTCAATCCATAACCAAAGGGGAACAGGGCATCATCCATGTATCGGTAGGTCCGGCCTTCCATTGAATAATCTTCAAAATCTCTGAGCTGGTCCGAATTTTTATAGAAAGTAACAGGCAGCTTTCCAGTCGGGTTATAATCCCCAAAGAGCACATCGGCAACTGCCTGTCCGCCAGATTCACCTGCATACCAGGCCTGAAGAATGGCATCGCAGGTTTCGGTTTCGGGTGTCAGAGCAATTGCAGAACCGGAACAGTTTACAAAAATAACCTTTTTTCCTGCCTCTTTAAGGGCTTTTAAGCAGTTTCGCTGCACCATGGGAAGATCGATGTTAATGCGGTCTCCCCCCTTGAAACCGGGATATGAAACAGGCATTTCTTCTCCTTCGAGGTTACCCGAAAGACCGCCCACAAAAACCACCAGGTCAATGCCCTTAAGTTTTGTAAGCAGACCGGTATAGTCCATATCGACCTCTCTGCCAAAATCGAATTCGATGTTTGCCTGCCAGTCATTCTGCTGAGCGTACCGGATTTCAATTTTATATTTTTTGCCCTTTTCAACCTTTAAGGGGATCCTTGCAGGAAGTGTTCGCCAGTTGCTGTATTTTGTGAGTGATTTGCCATTTACAAGCAGCTCAAATGATCCTGTTGCCCCGCATTTAAATACAATTTCCTCAGTCACTGAAGGGATGAATTCCGTTTCATATTTGCCGGAAAAACCTTCCAGCTTTACTCCTGATGCAAATTCATGCTGCCCGGCAGTTGTGAGTTTAATGGGATTCTCAATCTGTTGTGTGATAACAACTTCTCCTTTAAGGTCAGGGTTGTTCCAGTAGGTGACCTTAAAACCCTTTTTACCATCAAGGGAACATTGACTGAAATAGCTTTGAGTAACCTTGTCTTCAACAAGATCACAGCCTTTTTCATATACTATTTTACCGGGTGAAAGCTTTGATGTGATTCCATCAAGAATTGTGATTGTCCTTACCGGTGTTCCATTATAATTTCCCCACAGCACAGGTTTATCGTTGGCATTGGGGCCGATAACAGCCAGTTTTTTAATAGTTTTTTTCAAAGGAAGAATGTTTTTCTTATTCTGAAGAAGTGTCATTGATTCAAGGGCCATATCAAGGGCAAGTTTCCTGTGTTCTTCGTTATTCACGATGGACACGGGGATTTTGGTCCATGGTACCAGTTCATCGTCATCCATCTCACCCAGGTCAAATCTTCCTGTCAAAACGCGTATCAATCGTGTGTCGATCTCCTCCTCTGTAATCAGACCCCTCTCAACAGCTTCGGGTAGTTTTTTAAAGTTATGACTCATCCACTGGCACTCCACATCTGTTCCTGCCAGAACACCTTTAGCAGACGCGTGAACCGAATCGGACGAAACTTTATGGCTTCTGTAAAAATCATCTATGGCTCCGCAATCTGATACAACAACGTATTTAAAGCCCCAGTCTTCACGCAGAATTTTCTGAAGCAGGCGTTTGTTACCGCAGCAGGGTTCATCGTCCAGGCGCTGATAAGCGCACATCACCTGACGGACATCTGCTTCCTGGACCAGGGATTTGAACGCAGGCAGATAGGTTTCATAGAGGTCTCTGGAATCTACATCGTTGAGGTTGAGGGAATGACGGCTCCATTCAGGCCCTGAATGTACCGCATAGTGCTTGGCGCAGGCCAGTAGTTTTCGGTATTTTGCCTCGGGCGGTCCCTGCAGGCCTCTTACAACAGAAACACCCATTCGGGAGGTAAGATAAGGATCTTCTCCATAGGTCTCCTGCCCACGTCCCCAGCGGGGATCGCGAAAGATGTTTATATTGGGAGTCCATACTGAAAGACTCAGAAATCGCCTGTTTTCCAGTCCCTTTTGCTGAGATTCATTATACTTGGCACGGGTTTCATCAGACACGGCGTTGAAAATTCGGTAAACAAGTTCATGGTCGAATGAAGCGGCCATACCTATGGGTTCCGGAAATACGGTTACATCACTGTTATTTGCAAGACCGTGCAGTGCCTCGCTCCACCAGTTGAATTTTTTTATTCCGAGGCGTGGAATGGGATCAGATACATCGCACATCAAGGCGGCTTTTTCTTCAAGGGTTAATCTCGAAATCAAATCTCTGGCCCGTTCTTCAGAACTTAAATCAGTATTCTGATAGGGATACTGCTGTGCCCATGCATTTGCAATGAATAACAAAACAAACAAAGGAATCATGTATCTGTAGATTTTCATTTTCTTTAGCCCAGCTCCACTTATTTTAAGATGTATGAATAAACAGGAGTATTATAAAAAATACAGTATGCTCGATAGAGATACCTTTTCAGTTTCAAGAGAAAATAATATTTATCCTAGTCCTCCACAGGTGTTCCATTTGGCTGTGGTTGTGTCGGTTCCGGTTTTATCTTCGATAATCCGGTCTTTATTTCAAGAGGATCAGCACTGTACATATATTTATCATCCTCTTCATTATAGACCGGCCATTGTATTATTCCATCAACATTGGGATCCCCTGTTAGGGCAAATTGTGCCCACATTTTCATCATGGCTTCCGATACCCTCTATTCTATCCATTTCTTAAATCCCCATTAAAATAATGCCTATATAAATAATCAGGTTTACAAAGGGCCATATCAGTAAACTGTTAAAAATCCTGGCACGTTTTTCTTCATTATCAATACAGGCCACTACAAGTCCGCCGCTACCGGAAAAAGGAGATACAGAAGTAGCAATTGAGCCCACTGCTATGGCTGAAAAGAACAGCCCGGGTGAAAACGTCAAACCGGCTGCCAGCCCCGGAACAAGTGCAAAAAAGGTGGTATTAACTACAAATCCACTTACAAAAAGGCTCATAACACCAGAAAATACCGAAAGCAAAATCTGTACGAGCCTTCCGGATAAACTGCTGTTCGAAAGGTAATCGGACATCATTTCAATAATACCGGTCTTTCCCGCGACTGCAATCAGCATTCCCATACCACAGATCGTTGTAAGGGCATGCCATGGCACTCTTGAGAACACTTCTTTTTCATCACCGAGCTTTAACAGGCTGGCCAGGATCGAAGCGATAAATGCAATAAATGTCAGATATATCTTGTCATGTAATCTACTAAAAAACATTATGTGCGGGAATAATGAGTCTAATAGAGGTGCCGCAAGAAGAACAAATACAAAAATGCCGATAACTATGAGCGTTTTCAGTTGTTCAGCGCTGTAGGGCTCCGGTTTTTCCAGAACAGGTGCCTTCACCCTGTATCCTTTAAAAAGAATGTATGAAAGAATGAAAACCAGGGAAAACAGCAATGCCGCCTGAAGCATAGCCTGGTTACCATAAGCATTGGCGATATCCGGACCATAACCTCCTACCTGAGCAGCCAGTTCCCTGATAAAAATACCGATTGTGCTGATGGGTGAAAATCCGCCAATACTTATCCCCGAAACCACCGAAACCGAGGCAAGGAGATAATTCATGCGGGTTATTTTAGCAATGGATATAGCAATGGGAATCAGCATGACAGTTGCGCCGTCTCCGGCCCCAATACCGGATATTAGTATTGCAATTCCAAAAAGAGATATTGCAATGAGCCATGGCTTTTTTCTTGAAGCGTATACAATTTTTAAAGATAATTTCTCCAGCGATCCGTTTAGAGCGGAATATCCATAAAAGAAGGTCACTGAAAAAAGCATCATGAAAATCTTTATGGGCCAGAGGGTAATAATATCTCTTGGTTTTATTCCAAGCAGGAATACACCCAGAATATAGGAAGCGGCAATGGCCCAGAGTCCGATATTGGTTTTGGTAAAATAGCCCAGCAGGATTACCATAACAATTGCTGCTGCGCATATAAGAACAGTATCCGGCATTTTTTGACCTGTTTGTTTATTTTAATGTCACAGTCGGGCTTGATTTATTTGGTTTTAAATCAATCCTTCCCCCTTTATCCATTTCAGAAAAAGATCAGGCCAGGCATCACTGGGTAATCCCTGTTTTCTAATCCCGAAGCCACCTCTTCCCTTTGAAAATACATGAAGTTCCGCTGATTTACCTGCCTCGTTCCATACGGAATACAGTGCAATGCAGCCCAGGGATACGGGTTTATGATTGGCTGCAACCGCAATAAACAATGGAGGTGCGGTAGCAGGGACATGTACATCAACCATTGAAGGCCCGTAAAGACTTACGACAAAGTTGGGATACCCTTCCGGATCGTCCAGAAGGGCAGTCCCGACCGCGACTCCCCCTCCCGCTGAAAAGCCCATGATGCCTATTTTGGAAGGATCAATGTTCCATTTCTCGGCGTTTCGACGGACCAGTCTAATAGCCTGTTGTCCGTCATTTGTTGCCAGACGGATTACGTTGTTTAATTCCTGATTGTCAGGAGCCGGGTTTGCATTTGCGTACTTAAGGGACAATTTGATTTTGCCAAGATCCATGGGCACCATTTTCCTTGTGCCGGCTTTATACAACCTGTACTTAAGAACAAACGCCGCAAATCCCTGTTCATTGAGCCATTTGGCCACATTCGCCCCTTCTCCATCCAGACTCAACATACGGAATGCCCCTCCCGGGCAGACAATGACCGCAGCGCCATTCGCAATGGATGGATCGGGGAAATATGCTGTCATGGTTGGCTCAACAACATTTTGTACTATTGTTCCTCCACCTGGAAAAGAGGAGGTTTTTTCCTGGTAATTCCAGTCCTCAGATCCCGGGGCTTTACCTTTCCAGAGAGGGATTGTTTCCTGAGCGTAGGCTGAATAGCAGAAATATATAGAAATCAACGTTAGAACAAAAACAGCAAATATTATTCTAACTGAAATATCTTTACTATTCATTGTTTTTTAAATTCCTTAAGCTTAACGCTTAAACACACAACTGTGATTATAGACAATAGTAATTTACTCATAGAAAGCCTCCCGATTATATGTAATATAAAATTTATTCGTTTGTTCCGTGGCGGTCAAAAAATTTAAAAATACCCGGCAATACAAGGGGTATCATTCCACCATGATCAGCTTCCACTTCCATATACTCTATTTTAAATCCGCGTTCTTTCATCCAGGACAGCATTGCCCGGCTTCCAGCAAGAGAAGGTGTCGCGCCTGTTCCTTCTGTCATGAAGACAGGTATTTCCCGTATGTTGTCCCATGGATAGTTCGTCTCGTCTACAAAGGGACCTGACATTGGCGCAATTGCCGCCCAGGATTGATTATACTTGGCCCCGATATACCATGTGCCCCCGCTTCCCATGGAATGACCGGCGAGGAACATGGATGCACGGTCTACAGGATATTCGTTCAGGACGATTTCAATTACATTAATGACATCCTTCTCGCTGAGTTGGAGAGTCCGTTCACGTCCCTGATCCACAGAAGCACGCTGTTTTGCTGCAATCCCCGGATTTCCAAATACCGCGGGAAGGCGCAGGGGCGTTCCATAGGCACCCAGGGGTGTGTAGCCGAGGGGAGACAGCAAAATATAGCCATGCTCTTCAGCCAGTCGAATAAGCTGCCCGTTATTAGCATCTATATACCGGTTTTCGTCCGACATAGCTCCGTGCAGGAAGACAACCATTGGCAGCCGGGACTTACCATCCCATGAAGTAGGTACGTAAAGGCGGTATGGGATGTCCGCGTCCGCTGCGGGAAAATAGTATTTTCGGTGAAGATCCCCCTTTGCCCGCCAGTTCGGATCATTCGGATTTGCATTATTTTTTGCCAGCATCCGGGATTCACGGATTTGTTCCCCTGGATCGATGTCACAACCGAATTCTATTGTTGAGGGACTCTGCGCTAATATGATCGCAGGTAACGATAAAAAAAAGATTTGAAGGGCAATGACAGCAATAAACCTGAAAGTATATTTCCTCATGACTTCTCCCGTTCTTAAGATCCGATTTACGCTGGTGTCGAAAAAAACGCTGGACCGCAAACGATGCGTCTGCACACATATCTAAACTGTGCAAAAATCTAATTTTACGAATCTTTAGTTTATGACTCACCGGCAGCAATAAACAACATTGATTGTAGAAGTTGTGAAGGGATATGCATCCTTAAAATAACTGAGCACGATCCTTCTCACTGAAGTCAGTATCCCTGTTAAGAAGAGGGATAGGATGCCCTGATTAATGAATACAAGAGGGGTAATATTCAAAAACCAGCTCCATTTTTCTTGCCGGGAGTAAAGGCATCGTTTCCCTCTGAAAACCCCGGCATCAAGAACTTCTGTTTCCCGGTACGCGATAATTTCGCTTCTAATGTCCGCATCGTTCAAAGCCAGCAAAGTCTAACCCGGACTTTGACAATCCAATTCCTTCAAATCCGCTTTTAAGGTATATAGGTATACCAATCTTCTGAATTGTGTCAATAAATTTTTAGGTCTTCTATGAGATGATCAAAGGACGAGGGTTCCCCGAAAACTTCTCGGGGTCTTCGACAAGGGGACCGGGATTGGAGTGAAAAGCTTAATGAACCAATATTATGAGTTTAGTAAAAAGCGACTTTCACCCTTCGACAAGCTCAGGGTGAAAGTCGTAACTTGTTTTTATTCGGTTCTTGCTGAGCTTGTCGAAGCATGAACATAAAATCGAATTCGACTTTTCACGAGTTCATCGATATTGTACATTTAGTTAAAAATTAAACCATGTCAATTGGCATAGTATAATATTCGAATTCTTTATAACAACGATGAAGTCTTGAAAACAAACATATCTCCTCTAAAATAGTTTTGGCTCAATAATAATATATTTCCTGAAACTGAACGATAGGAGCACTCATTAAAAAAAACAGGAGATCCAAAAGGTATTTCCAGGGCGCTTGATATGTCCAGGTCAGCGACAACAGATTTCAGGGTCTGTTTTACATCATGAATTTTCTCTCCCATTGCCTGCTCAATTGTATAAAGAATATCATCCTTTTCAGCATCCTTTTTTGATATTTTTGAACAAAAATGGGGATCAGCATAGTAAGTATTAAAAGAAACAGGCAGACCTTTATATATCCTGTTGCGTTTCATTCGCCATATTTCCTGATCAGCACTCATAGAAAGAATCTTTTGTATATATTCTGAGGATGTTGTTATGAGAATCTCCAATACTTCCACCCGTGTATTCATTTTATCAATGGATTCCTTCAGCTTTTTAAAACTTCTACCCAGTTCAAACTCCAGTGGCGCGGGATCGATTTTTGATACGGTTGTCCCCAGACCCCGCCGACGCTCCACAAAACCATCGTTCTTTAATATCTCCATAGCTTTGCGTATTGTGATGTTGCTTGTCTGAAATTCTCTTTCCAGTTCTTCACCGGTAAAAAGCTGTTTACCCGGATTATACAGCCCTGATGATATACGACGCTTCATTGTTTCTGCGATCTGAATAAAAAATGGAACTGAAGAATTATGATCAAGAGAAACTTTTTCTTTTTTACTTTTTTTATTTGTCATTTCCTGACACCCTGGAATTAGTAGTGTAAATAATATTCAGCTGTAACCACATGAATAAATACCTCCTAAAAATTGAATATAAGGTATACTTATATACTAATCGAAAAATATTTCAATTACTTTTTCATTCATAATCAGGTGCTCAGGTATTAACTAACACTCCCTGTGAGATCAGACACTCCTGAAGTCTGCCGTAATTTACATGTCTTGGGGCAATATCCTCTTTTACGGCAATAGCTGCTGCTGTACCGGCTGCCTGACCGGTACCGATACAAAACTGTATAGGACTGAGGATATTTATAGCCATTTCATCAGCAGAAACACAGCGGCCGGCTGCAAGCAGATTATCTACTTTTACGGGGACAAGACATCTGTAAGGAACATAGACATGGGGTTTTTCCGTAACCGGAGCGATAAATGACGGTGCCTCAAGGATTGTATCTTCATGGACCACTCCCGAATCTATATCTTCCATGGTCACGGTGTATTCCCCGGTTAACCGTCTTGTACAGCGAACTCCCGTCTGAGTAGCAGTATCCATCAGGTAGCAGTTTTCGAAGCCCGGCACATATTTTTTAAAAAAATCATATGTAATCCTCATTCTTTTCCTGCCTGTTATTTCTACCTGTGTAAGGTCTTTAACATCAAGGCCGTCAAAATCTGACAGCTGATTATTAAACCACATGACGTCATCAGGCGTGCATGATATGGCGTGTGTAAATCCACCCTTTTCATCACACTGTTTCATCAATTCTGTATATCTAGATTTATCAGTCTCCCTGAACTCATGGAACCTGTTGCTGTCGATATTGGAAAACCTGAAGGTGAAAGAAAGTTTTGCGGCTCTCTGATCAGATTTCGGCACTCCGTCAAAGGCTGCTCCTGCCGATGAGTAGATATCACCATCCCCGGTGGCGTCTATAACGGTTTTTGCCATTATTGCCTGTCTTCCGGACTTACTTTCAAAGAATACGCCTTTAACCCGGTTTCCATCTACTATCGCTTTACAACCCAATGAATGAAGAAGAAGCTCAACGCCGGCCTCTTCCATCATATCGTTAAGAATACATTTCAGTATCTCAGGATCAACCTGGGTGCTTAGAACGATCCTGCCTCCTACTACGGTGAATGGGAATCTACGCCAGTAATCTGTTAACTTTTTGTTACTTGAACCAAGATCTTCCTTCCTAGGATGAACGGCAGCACCAACATCATCAAGCCTGTCAATAATTTCCTGGCATATTCCGGCGATCTGCTGTTCATTTGTCCCGTCACTCATTGGCATGATGCACAAAACAAATCCCCCGGTTGCTAGGCCGCCAAGGTAACCGAATCTTTCAAGAAGTACAGTTCCGGATCCATTTCTGGCAGAGGCCAATGCAGCACCTATTCCCGCCGGGCCTCCTCCGACAACCAGAACATCCGTATCTCTGTAAATTTTAATTTTACCGGCATCTTCAATTATTGTGCTGCTATTCATTTCTTTTTCCCAGTTCAAAACCATCTTCCTTACGTCCTGTTAAAAATTACGGGGACCGTAGTGTGGGATTTCCTGTCCGATTTCATAGGCTCCCAGATCAGGTAAAAGACCGTTGTAACCATCGTTTACATTTGGCAGTATCATACCAGCATCAACAGCTTCGGAGTCTGGCTTCAGGCGGAAATCGATGTCCCGGGCATTATAAAGCCTGCCGGGGTTTTCGGTCGTCAGCGCAGACACCTTTTTAAAAATATCATAGTCCAGCAGGACACTGTGGGAATCCATTCCTGTTGAATTGCTATATTCTGCCATAGTTCGAAAACGTCGATCTACACGTTCTCCTGTGAAATCCGCGGTATTTTTGAAATCGGGCGATTTCCATATAAAGGAGAAATCTGCATCGGGATTCGGGCGAAAACCGTTGTAGTCCGAGCTGGAATAATTGGTTGCTGTCTCCATACTGAATACTTCCGGTGCAGCTCCCTGCCCGAGAATCAGGTTGTTGCGGAAATGCAGATTGGAAGCCTGCCCCATGGAGATAACTTCAGATGTAAAAGTGTTATGATATACAAGAACCCCTGCACTGTTGGCGGTAAACTTTACCGACCCGCCTTCCGGTGCATGATAGACAATGTTACGAATAAAATAGGCCGGCCCTCCGAATACCGGCTGGGTGCTCAGGGAGCGGTGCGCCTGGTTAAAACATCGGTTACGCAGAACGCGAATATTGTGCATGGCTCCGTCAGCTTCAATACAATTGTCATCCACATTGCTGATATCATTATTATATATATCTATTGACACGGGCATCCGCTCCCGAATTGGTTCTGGATTTCCGTCCGGTTCGCCGTAGGTCGCGTGATCAATTCCGTCGTGAAAGTTAGCGACATAGTTATATGCGATAACATGACCTGAACCATAGACTTTAACGGCCAGCTCTGAAATGGCGGGGGTGGGGTAGCCGGGTGTATCACGCCAAACCTTCCCGATCCAGCCCTCCAAACGCCCGGGGTGACTCTTCCCGATAAAGATATTGTCGGTGATGTAAAAATTTTTTGACCCTGACCAGTCCGTGTAGATGCCCCGCCCGATATTTTCCAGTCTGCAGTTTTTTACTGTCAGTCCCACGGCCCCTGCCAGGCCCTTATGACCTGCCTGGAATGCCACTTCGGTGTTGCGTACAGTAAGGCCTTCAAAATATAAATAATCGGATGCCATCACATCAAAAAGGACGTGATTGCCGTTACCGTCAAAAACCACTTCACCGTCACCTGCCGCTTTTATGGCTATGGGTTTCTCCGCTGTCCCGCTCTGGCGAAAACGGTAGGTGCCGTCAAACAGCAGTCCCAGCCTGTTGGCATAGCGATAGCGGTCTTCTTTATAGATGCCGGCGTGCACCAGGATCGTATCCCCGGGTGTTACCCTTGGCGGGTAGGCGTTAAACCAGTCTGCTCCGTTTGCACTTGTATAAAAGGCCCCCAGAAGACCGGTGAAGGAAGGTTCCTGCCTTCTACCTTCAAATCCCGGAGGATAGGCATGAAATATGCGCCCGCCGGCAAAGGGTTTCGGTTCAGGCCGGGTGCGGACAAAGAACTGCTGTCGTTCATCATTTTCCACACCGTCCGGATCAGCGAGCCTGAGATCGACTTCATATTCTGTGTCCGGCTCTAAATCCATGATGCTGCCTGCAAACATGTTGGGCACGGTGTAGTCAAAGGCATTGTAGGTGTTTTTCAGTTCCTCATTCTGCAGCCGTAAAAGCGGAAGGGCTTCCCTCCACTCATTCTCGCCCCTGACCCGATAACGTACTGATACAGCCGAATTGCGATTGTCATCGCCTTCAATATACCACTCAAAGCCGAGAGAGATCAGGGTAGGAGGTTCGATTACGAACTCACCCGAATATACCTTATCCCCCTGAGCACCTAGAAAAACCGAAGGGGAAAGAAACTGAAGCACTAATATGCAGGTCCACAGGAAATATTTTTTTTTCATAATCACCTATATTATCATCGATTTGTATTATTTCAGGAACAATAAAATACTGTCTTGTTTTACGTTTCCGAAATCAGGGTTTTGCAAATTGCTCTACAGTCCAGCGTTCATCCCGGCACAGGCCGCAGTCCCTGCCAAGGAACCAGCGCCCTGCCCCGGTGCTTCCTTTCAACTGCCAGTCAAGCCATTGAACCGCCACTTCCGCCCAGTCACCACCGTCGGAGGCCGAAAATGTACCGCCATGTCCAACCGGAAGCCATCCGAAGAACACGGGGACATGCTTGATGCGTTTGACATCGTCGCTGGCATTGGCATGCGCGATATCGCTCGGTCCTCCTGTGAAATAGGCTATGGGGCCTTTCAGGTTGCTCAGTTCATCCTTGGTAACCTTGATCTTGCTGCGGCCGCCGGGCCGGTTGTACACACCGCTGTCAAAAATCATGGCGGTCGAAAAACGGGGATCAACGGAAACCTTGATGGCCTGAAGACCTCCGCAGCTGTGTCCGGCAACAGCAATGCGGCTGATGTCTATATGTCCGTAAAGTTCATCGACCGGGTCCGCGGTCCGCTCGGCAGCCCATTTTACGGCCTGGCTCATCTGCGCGACATCAGTGGGATCTTTTTCCTGTCCTTCGGGATTTTTACGCATAGGCTGCCGCCATGCATAACCCAGCGAGATCACGATGTAGCCGTGGGATGCGATGTCACGCAGGAATTTGTCATGTATAAGGCCGTTATCGCTGCAGCCCCCGTTCCCCCAGATCAGAAGGGGTAGAGGCTCAGCCGGCAGCGTAACCGGACGATAAAGTGTATGGGTACGCAAATCCGCCCTTGATTGGGCTACAGCTGGCAGGTCGCCGCGCCCACCCTTTTCACCAATAAAGCCGGGTGCTGGTACAGCATTGTCCACTGCCATGGCTGTTCCTGTGACGGCGCCCGCAACAATGAAGAATCCAAGCAGGGCCGCTGTCATATGTGCTGTTAGATTTTTTTTCATAATACCTCCAATAGGATATCCGGCTGTCATTACCAGTCTTTTTCGATCAACATTCCTATAAAAATTAATACTTTTGTTTCGTTTCTCACACTTCATATTTATCGCTTCGTTTCTATAACCGGTAACGTGAGGTACGATCTGTGAATTGGATCTCTATATACTGTTACTTCCGGTGCCGGATCCAGCCTGGGAGTAGTCCGGTCCGCGAAATTAATCGCCAGCCGTATGCGATGACCGGCCCTGAAAACCATGGATACAGGCAATATATCGAATTCGAGCTCTGTCGGCCGACCCGGTACCAGCGGAGCCATGTCCTCCTCATAACATCTGTGCCATGGTAAACCTAGATTGTTGTAGGGAGGATCATCAAGTTTTCTCAGGGAGGCCCTGAGCCGTCCATGAACATTATAGGATATGGCTGTACCGTCAGGGCCGACATCCAGGATAGTTGCAATAAAATCTCCGTCAGTTGCTGTTGAGGATACCCACAGTTTGATCGAGGGATGGCCTGTGACCTGGACATCTGAACTGAGGGGGGCAGTCTCATATATGAGCCCTTTGGACGGCATCTGGCCGCGCGGAGCAACATCGTATGAGACAGTTGTTTCATCTTTTTGATCAGGTTCGGAGGGCTCTGTTGTGCTCAGAGAGCCGTCTCCCAGGTAGTATTTGATCCTTTTTTCTTCGGAAAGAGGCCATTTGCCGGCCGAACGCCACTCGGAACCTTCCGGAGCATTGTAGGTGTAATAATATACAGGATCTTCATCCATTATGCCGTTGTCAATTCCCTTGAGCCAGTAATCAAAAAAGCGGCGCTCTTCGATTGTAATATCAAAGCCGGTATTTTTCTCGACCGCTAGCCAGCCGCAGTGACCTTCGGGACCCACTATAAGTTTTGCCGGAGTGATTACATTGTTGAAACTGAAAAAAGCACCGTGCTTTGTGGGACCTTCGTCCCAGTTCGCTGCCAGATACATCGCAATTCCCGAAGAATTAATGTTATCAAGGTAGTTGTGGGGACTGCTTTTGAGCCACCATGGCTGGGAGGACTGATCCGTCAGGGCCTCTGCAAAGCTGTCCCGGTAGGGCGTATAGCCCGGGTTTTCAACTGTTCCCGCGTGCTCTGCGATGGCCTCTTTCAACATTGATCTGTCTGTATCCTCATCCACGGGAGCTGCAACATCATCACGGGTTTCCTGGCTGGACATTGCCTGCGTGGTGGTACCTTTGGAGGGCGCCATTCCACCCGGGACACGAAAGGGATAAACGTCGAACTCGCAGCTCATGGGGAATACCGCTTTCAAATGGGGAGGAGCTGTGGTTGCTGCCTGCATCTGGCTGCCGCCGGTGGCCGAACATCCCCACATGCCTATATTGCCGTTGCTCCATGGCTGCAGGGCAAGCCATTCGGTTATATCGTACGCGTCCCTGCTCGCGGCAGTTATCCACTCACCCCGGTTGTATGCCTCATTGTGCCCGTAAGATGCATACAGGCCGCGAAAGTCTACTGTAGCTACCACATAACCGTATTTTATCAGTCTAGCCGCTGTCCCTGGATAGGTTTCAACTGTCAGCGCCCCGTTATTGCCAACACTTCTTCGATTATAGGGAGTATGCATCCATATTACCGGAAGGGGGCTCTCGATTACTTTACCTGTGAATATATCCTTTGGACGGTACAGATCCATGGCGAGTTTTGTTCCGTCACTCACCTGGACGTACTGTGAAGTAATCTCATATTCATCGCTGTAAACAGCATTGCTGTAGCCTTCATATTCGCCGGGTTTTGAAATGTGATTCTTTGTGGCCGAGTTATTATTTGCACTATTGTCTGTTGATGAGTTATTACTGTTACATGAAAGAGTAGAAACGCAGAAAACCATGATCATGAGTAATGTATATCGTTTCATCGCGGGATTCCTCTCTTTTTGATTAAAAGATTTTTTTTGTTCTTCCCATATCCCTGAAGGGGGCCGTGAAAATTATTGCTGATAAAATGGAGAAATAATAATTTCCTTTTGGCAGGTTCATGGCGTCCTCGTCTGATAGAATTTAAAAGAAGAGTTTAACTGTCAGGAATTGCATCGGTTTTTTTGATTTGTTTAGCCAGAAACAATTTTATAGTCAATTTGCCTTAAATAATGTATATAGGTATACAAAAGGTGTTATCGTGTCAATCAAATTATCCTCCCGATAAAAACGGCATGTCATATATAGTATGAGGGGACAAATATGCCATATAAAAATCATAATATATTGGTTAAAAGGCTTTATGCCCTGCTTGTTATAGCATTGATTATCCTGCCTGCATCGTCTTCTGCCATTGGGCAGGATGGAAAAAAGATTGAAGGAATCTTTTCTGTGCTAGACCCCCGCGGTATCTGGCCACGGATCGAACGTATTCCTTTAAGTCCCAGGCTGTCATCTCTTAAAGGAAAACGTATATACATAATAAATTCCTGGGGCAGCGGCACAGGATTTGAAACATTTTTCTCAAAGATTGAAAATGAGTTAAGGGAGCAATATCCCGATATTGCCGTAACGATCAAAGGACGTAATACGGGATACTCTCAGGATGATCCGGAACTATGGAAAGAAATGCGGGCCAATGCCGATGCCTTCATCTACGCGGGCGCTCCTTCCTCATCCACCACTTCATATGCATTTAAGTGGTCTGCCAGACTTGAAAAAATGGGTTTGCCCGGCGCCGTTCTGATGTTTGATACATTGTTGAGTGTTGCTGATACCACACGAAAGCGGGAAGGCAGCGAGGTACGCTATGTGGCAATCCCCTTCCCCGTAGATACCATGAGCCGATCACAGGAGAACAGGGGCATCGATAACATTCTGGCATGCCTGACTCTTCCCCTGGAGGATCATGAACAGCGAAGCGGATATATTGAACCGCCGAAAAGACCGAGGATTATGACCAGCGGTACCCTTGATGAAATTCAGGAATATTTCCATTCTCAGGGTATGACTGATGGTCTGCCGATCATACCGCCCACTGAAGCCCGTGTGGCGAAAATGTTGGAGGGCACGAGCCTTGATCCTGATACTGTAGTTACCAGGGCCATGATGCCCGAAGGCCTGGGAGTAACAGTGGAGAAAGTTTCCATAAATGCGGTCATGGCAGGGTGCGAACCGCGTCATTTACCTGTGCTTCTGGCTACCCTGGAGGCCTATGACAAGCATAACCTTAATTCACTCGTACGCTCCACCAATGCTTTTTCTTTTATGCAGGTTGTTAACGGGCCTATCCGGCGGAAACTAGACATGAATGCCGGAACTTCCGTGCTGGGACCGGGAAATTACGCCAACGCCGCCATGGGCCGGGCTCTGCGTTTATTTATCACCAATCTAGGTGGAGGCGTTACAGGCATAAACATGATGGCAGTTGTGGGCAACATCAGCACATGGCCCTTTATGTTTCCCGAGTTTGAAGAACAAAGCCCCTGGAAGTCTTTAAGTGTATCCCGGGGTTTTAAGAAACAAGAGAACACACTTACAATGTTTACCGGCGGATGGGCACATGCCGGGAACTACGGGCATGTACGTTTTACACTGGATCATGTGGCAGCAGACATTGCCGAATTTGAGTTCCCGATGGGTGCTGTAATCATTATATCGCCCAAGCGTGCGGAGATATTAAGGGCACAGGGATTTACAAAACAGAAGATAGCCGATTACCTGGTTGAACATGCAACAAAACCTTTGGGAGCGTTACGAACATCACATTATTTCAGGGATACACCCGATACTGCAGGTAAACCTGACAGTGCCCCCCAACAGGTATTTAAACCAGGCAGTATCGATATTGTGGTGGCAGGAGGTAATGCCAGCCCCATGATGCAGGCATGGCACATGTACAGGCCTGTAACCGTTTCTATTGACAGGTGGAGATAGGTACTTTGAAATTATTAAACCAGCGGAGATTTAAATTTATGAATAAAATAACATCAAAAACAGTAACCTGGTTTGCAGCAGTTGCATTGGTTACTATTACTTTATTTTCCTGTGGTTCAGACAATTCGGATAGTACGGACAAACAGGTTGTTTTAGATAAACCGGTTAATCCCGATAAATCCGGGGATTTTACTGTAAGGATAACAGACAAGCCCCTGACATTCTGTAATCCCCTTAATATTGCAGTGGGATCGGAAAGGGCACGAAGGGCCGGGGAACCTGTCATCGTTCTTCACAGGGATGATTACTACCTATTTATCACCGGCGGAAGGGGTTACTGGTATTCCGGTAATATGAGAGACTGGACCTATGTTGAAGCCACTGATCTGCCATGGGGCTGTCCTTCGGTAGTGAGTGACGGTGAAAAATTAATTTATTCAGGAGATAAAGGCCAGCATGAAGTTTTTGCCAGTACTGACCCAAAAAACGGAGTCTGGGAAAAAGTTGGCGAATATCAGCGGGATTATGGAGATGCCGACATGTTTATAGATGATGACGGCAGGTATTATATGTACTGGGGCTGGTCCCAGATTTTACCCTTTCAGGCCGTTGAACTGGATCCGGATAACGGTTTCAGGGAAAAGGGAGAGCCTGTTACCCTGTTTTTTGGTGACTATGAATCTCACGGTTTTGAACGAAGAAGAAACGAAGATGTGATATTCCCGTTTTTTGACCACAGGGAATATTTCCCGGAAGAATCTCCATGGATAGAAGGACCGTGGATGATAAAGCACAACGGAAAATACTACCTGCAGTATGCCGCTATAGGTCTTGAATTCCTGACCTATTCCCATGGCGTATATGCGGGTGACAGCCCTCTTGGTCCTTTTGAATATTCACCCCATAATCCTCTTACCTTCAAAACAACCGGGTTTGCCCCGGGTGCAGGTCATGGCAGTACCTTTCACGACAAGAACGGACAGTTATGGACCATCTGTATGATCCCTTCGTTCTATGGAGGAAGGGGCGGTGGTGAGATCGTTCTGTTCCCAACTGCAGTGGACAATGAAGGTGTAATGCACTCAAATACGGCCTTTGGCGATTATCCCCAGTACCATCCCGGTATAAAGGAAAATGCTGTTGATAATAACTTTACAGGCTGGATGCTCCTGTCACATAAAAAATATGTCGAGACGTCCTCCTCTCTCAAGGGGTTCGGCCCTGAAAAAGCCGTGGATGAAAACTTTATGACCCATTGGTCTGCGGCAACAGGTGATCCCGGAGAATACATGACCGTAGACCTGGGAAAGGATTGCGATATTTATGCCATCCAGGTCAATTTTGATCAGCATGATGCAAAGGTGGAAGGCATGGGCTTTGGATTCGGCATGGGAGGTAAAAGTCTCAGCCGTTACCAGTCATACACGGTCCATGTTTCAAATGACAACAAAAACTGGTCCATACTCATTGACAAAAGTAATAACACGAAGGATCTCAGGCACGATTACACGGAGCTTCCTGAGCCGATAAAGGCGAGATACGTAAAATTGACCAATGTATTTACCCATGATGAAGGTAAATTCGCGGTCAAGGACCTGCGTATATTCGGTAACCCCGATGCTGCGGTCCTTACGGAGGTTAAGGATGTGATGATTGTCCGGGACCCTGAGGACCCGCGCGACGTGACCCTTACATGGAAACCTGAGGAAGGAGCTGACGGCTATATAGTCCGCTACGGTATTGAACCGGAAAAACTTTACAACAATTACATGGTTTATGACGGCTATACACTGACCATTCACAGCCTTAACAGGGATGAAAAATATTTTTTCAAGGTTGAGGCATTTGACAGCGGAACTGACTATTACAGGGAAAGAACAGAACGGACCATGGGAAGGGGAGCGGAAATTGAACTTCTCAGGGGAAGAGAAATGGTTGAAAGAAAAATGGTTTTCGAAGGAAAGAATGAGTATGTTTTTGAAAATATTGTGCCTGGCGAATACACATTCAGGCACACCTTCGGTCCTGTAATGTGGAGAGGTGAACTGACTGAAGATCAGGTTAGAGGTCCGGATAATCAGGCCACAATAACTGACACGCTTTCCGACCTGGGGACAGGAACCGATGTGCGGGGAAAACTGAAAATCAGGATTATCCCGGGAAAGAAAAACGGAAGATTTATCGTTACATTGGAATATAAATAATCATAGTCATGGAGTAAATCTAAATGGGATCGGGACGCTTCCTTAAGATTACCGGTTTATCGACCTTTATAAAGTTGATTAGGTTGTGTACCATTCCTCTGGGGGTTACAACACAGCAGGATTATCGATGATATGATTACCAGGAAAGATCAGCAATAAATCATCCTCAAATAGGAGGCAACATATGAAAATTAAAAGGAGTTTTTTCATAGTACTTTCATTTGTTTTTCTTTTCACTGTAATCCTATACGGTTGTGACGATGGCACAATATCTGTAACGAAGCACCAGGAGAAGTCTTCGAAACCTGTTGAACCCGCAGAAGAAGTCATGGAGATGCTTCAGGATCTTTGCGACATTGCCGGTTATGGCATTCATTCCGGGATACAGACACAGCCTAAAGCAGATCAGGCCGCCAACTATATTCTTAAAAGGCTTCACGGGTATGGGGTACAAGCCAGGCTGGAACAAATTACGGCGAATAGCCCCTATCCGGAAAAATTTGAACTTACAGTCGAAATCGACGGTCAGGACAGCAGGACATTAACCAGTTTTCCATT
The DNA here is from genome assembly GCA_042573485.1 of Thermodesulfobacteriota bacterium. Classification (GTDB taxonomy): domain Bacteria; phylum Desulfobacterota; class DSM-4660; order Desulfatiglandales; family HGW-15; genus JAAZBV01. The sequence goes on from JBHPCX010000001.1 coordinate 142,183, forward strand.
GCAGTGGACTGTAGGGACTCCGGAAGGAGGCGTTAAGGGCAAGCTCATATATGCAGGAGACGGGTCTGCTTCCAATTTTGAACTTGTTGACGTTAAAGGCAAAATTGTCCTGATAGACGAGAAAATGATGCGGGGTTACAGTCCTACCGGCAGGGCAAATAAAGCGGTTATTACCGCAAAAGACAAGGGCGCTATTGGTGTAATTCGAGCCGGCCTCCAGGTGGATAGTCCCCAATTCCAAAAGGGTGATCCGACAATGCCGCCCGATATCTTCCCAATCCCGGTTTTCTCTGTTGGCAAGAGCATGGGGGATTTTCTAAGGGGCCTGGCAGCGTCTGCTGCACCTCCCAATGTCAGGATGGTGCTCAAGGTGCCACAAAAAACATTTGACGCCAATAATGTTGTCTTTGAATTGCCAGGAAACGGCAGTATGGATGAGGTTATTTTAGTAGGTACACACTATGATACCGGAATGTTTACCGGCGCTGTTGATAATAATGCTAGTGTAGCTCTAATGATAGCATGGGCAAAATACTTTGCTGATAAACCGAAGGAATCAAGAAACCGCGACATGATCTTCGCCTGGTGTTTTGGCCATGATTTTGACAACAATACAGGTCACTACCAATTTGCCGAGGCACACAAGGCCCGACTCGAAAAAGCAATAGTGTGGGACGTTGACCACGCCATTGGTGGTATAAGGTATGTGTTTGATGAAACCCAGGGGAAAATCGTGCCAACTGACAGGACCAACGAATTTTATATCATTTCCAATAATTATTCTTTTTCCAGGCTAGCGGCATTCACCATGGATAAGTATGGATTTGTTTGCACCCAGAATCGTTTTAATTCTATCGGGTCGGGCCCCCAGTGGGGCATTGCGCCGTCAACCCGGCCCTGGGTTAATGTGGCGACTATTCCTCTTTACTATCATTCCATTCTTGATACACCGGAAAAGGTTACTCTTGATCAAGCAAAGCGCGCCTATAGGGCTCATATAGAAATCCTGGAAAACATCGACCGGACACCTGAGGGATTCCTTGAATATGATAATATCAGCAAGATACGTCCAAACAGACCTCCGGAAATAAGAATCGAAATATTGTCAGATAAAGTAAGGGTAGGAGATCTTGTCCTTGTGTGGAATGATTCATACTTTTTTAACGATGACAAGACATCTTATCATTATCCGGCATTACCTGATTGGGCAGGAACTACATGGGATTGGGGAGATGGTACTCATCAGGCAATAGGCGGCCCAATGGTTGATCATGTCTATGAAAATCCCGGAACATATACAGTCACAATGACCTTTACGGATACAGAAGGGGCTCAGAGCACGGCCACCCGTGAAATAAAAGTAGAACCCAGATAACTAATAATAGAAATCTTTATAAAGGAGGTAATGTATGAAAATCAGTAGAAGTTTTTTCATATTGTTTTCTCTTGTTGTTCTATTACATTTAAGTTTATCCAGCTGTGGCGACAGCTCGGTGTCTACAGATAACCACCAGGGAAAAAATTGGGGGAATCAGGAGCAAGAGGACGCGGTTAAACCGTTAAAATTCGTCATCGAACCTCCGACTCTCATATGCCTGGGGTTTGAATGGTATATTGAAGGGGATGCAAACCATAATGCCACTGTTGAAGTGTTGTATAGGAAAAAGGGAGAAAATTCCTGGAAAAAGGCCCTGCCCCTTTTAAGAATCCAGAATGAAGAGTGCATTGACGCTTTTTCCGTAAACTGGATCGATTATGTTACCCCGAACCTCTTTGCCGGAAGCATAATGGATCTTAAACCTGATACAGAGTATGAATGCAAATTTATTATGTCCGATCCGGACGGAATCCATGGTGAGGGTATGGGAGAATCTTCACAGGACCGGAAAATTGTTACTGTTAGAACACGTCCCGAGCCAAAACCGGTGGAGGGCGGCAGGATTTATCACGTCTATCCCTGGGATTATACCGGACCCAAAGAGGAACCTAATTTTGTAAACCTCATGCAGGCCTATTACGCAGGCGGAGGGTGTACGGCGGACTGGTGGAATGTCCATCCCCCGCGTGTCCAGCCGGGAGATACCATCCTTATCCATGAGGGTGTTTATAAAGAGGACTGGACTTTTTACGGGGCTGACATCTGGAAACAGGGGCAGGGTGCCAAATTCTCAGGGACTTATTTCCTGACCCAGAAAGGAACTCCCGAAAAGCCTATTGTGATTAAGGCTGCGGATGGCGAAAAGGTTGTTTTTGACGGAAACGGCAACTTCAACCTTTTCAATGTAATGGCCGCGGATTACCATTATTTTGAAGGGCTAATCATCCGTAATACCGATGTCGCATTCTGGGCGGGCCAGAAAAGGATAACCGGATGTAAAGGATTAACAGTCAAGAGGTGCAGGATTGAGAATATCGATAAAGGGATTCATTCTGAGTGGTCGGGCTCGAAGAATTTTTACATTGCTGATAACGAATTTATAGGGAGGCACGATCAAAGCAGAATACATTCATGGTTTCTCAAGAGCGAAAGAACGCCTGTACTGCTTTTCCCATATGAAAAATGCCTGTCCGAATATGCCGTCAAGCTGGCCGGGGAAGGTCATGTTATATGTCACAATTACGTTGCCCATTTTCACAACGGAATATGTCACGCTACATATGGCGTCCCAGAAGGTTATCCGGCATATGGTCATCCGGATATCTATCCTGTGGAAGGAGTGCTGAAAGAAAACAGGATGTTCAGGGCAAATGACTTTTATAACAACTTTATTCAAAACGTGCATGACAACGCGATAGAGACAGACGGGACCATGTATAATATTCGTGTCCTGCGTAACTATTGCATAGACGGAGCGGCCCAGGCCTTAAGCGCTCAAACCCTTTACGGAGGTCCGGCATATTTTATACGCAATATTATATACCATGGCTCTAATATGGGTTTTATAAAACACGCGAATAACCCCTCAGGTTCTCTATATTACCACAACACATCCATCACTGGTGCTAATATAGGTGCAGGTTCCAATTATCATTTCAGGAATAATCTTATACTTAACTGGATATCCGGGTTGCCTGTTTTTTCTGTTGACACTTTTTCAAATTACACATCTTCCGATTATAACGGATTTTACCCTGATCCCGAATCAGAGTACTCCTTTGGGTGGAACTCACCTCCGTTTGATGAACTGAAGGATTATAAAAATCCCCGAGAAGAGCGCAAATATAAGACCCTTGCAGAATACAGCCGTGCCACAGGCCGGGATGAGCACAGCATACTCGTAAACTATGATATATTCGAGCGAGTGCGTCCGCCTGTCTATCCGGATGAGATCACAAAAATATTCAATGCTGGTGAAATGGATTTCAGAATAAAATCGGATTCAGCAGCAGTTGACGCGGCATGCGTTCTGCACAATGTGAACGATAATTATACCGGGAAAGCCCCGGACCTTGGGGCCCTGGAGGCCGGGCTGCCTGTCCCCCATTATGGCCCGCGCTATTAATGGATACAAAGGTGTCAGGTCTTGAAAATTTCCAATTCAAACATGCAAAAATCAAAACTTGACACTTTTTTTTATGTATTTAAACACCATTTTAAACCAATGAAGGAGAAAGATCATGAAACGGTATTTGACTGCTTTTGCATTGCTGCTGTTTTTTTCAGGTTCAATATGTCTGGCCCAGCCAGGCCAACCTGAAATTAAAGATGACTGGAAACCCTCGACCCTTAATCAGCCCGGCCAGGAGTACCCCCAGGTCAATTCTCAGGGCTACGCCAGATTTCGTATCGAGGCTCCCGAGACACAGAGTGTAATCGTGAGTCTTGGACTGGGCGGACGGGGAGGCACAACCCTTACTAAAGCCGCAGACGGTTTCTGGGTGGGCACCACCGAAGGTCCCCTGGATGAAGGTTTCCACTATTACCATCTTACAGTCGACGGAGGGACGTTTAACGATCCCGGCACACTTAACTTCTACGGCTCTATTCGCTGGGAAAGCGGCATTGAAATACCCGCCCATGACCGTGACTTCTATGCCCTTAAAAATGTTCCTCACGGCAGAGTACAGCAGATTCTATTTCCCTCAAAGAGCACCGGCACTTCACGCAGGGCCTTTGTATATACACCGCCCGGCTATGAAAAAAACCAGGGCACGCGGTATCCGGTTCTGTACCTGCAGCACGGCTGGGGCGAGGATGAAACCGCATGGAGCGTTCAGGGACATGCCAACCTGATCATGGACAACCTGATCGCCGAAGGCAAAATCAAACCCTTCCTGATCGTGATGACCTATGGCATGACCAACGATGTCCGTATCGGAGGTCTTGGAAGTTTTAAGATAGATCCTTTCCAGACGGTTCTGGTAGACGAACTGATCCCCTATATAGATGCAAACTTCCGAACGCTTTCGGACCAACCCAATCGCGCCATGGCGGGTTTATCCATGGGCGGAATGGAAACCAGGTGGATCACACTCGCCAACCTGGATAAGTTTTCCCATATCGGTCTTTTCAGCGGCGGGAGTATCTCCATGGATGATGTCAACAACACTCCCGGATTCAAAGAGAAAGTCAAACTCGTCTTTGTCAGTTATGGAAGCCGTGAAATCGGCGGCAAGCGGGGCGGTGGCCGAAGCCCCTTTGGCGGCGATCCCAAAGCTGTTTCAGAAGAATTGAAAAAGGCCGGCATTAACAGTGTATTCTACGTATCACCCAATACGGCCCACGAGTTCCTGTCCTGGCGCAGGAGCCTGCGCGAATTTGCTCCCCTGCTTTTTCAGGACTAGGAAGAAGTAATGACTCAGGTAAATACAGAGACAGGATCTCAAAGCTTATTTACTAAATCGTTGGTGCTTGGGCTCTCAGCGGTTTTTATTACTTACTTTCTGACTTTATGTATGACTCTCGGCCAGAGTATTGCTTCACCCAGGATCGCGGCCGATCTGAACGGGATGGACCTGTTTTCATGGGCAATATCCCTGCCTGCCCTGGCGATGGCCCTTTCCACCTTGCTCTTTGGGAAACTGTCCGACATGTACGGTCGCAGAACCATGCTGCTGATCTCCCTGTTTTTTTTCACGATAGGATCAATACTTGCTGCTGTCAGCCCGACATTCGTATTTAACATCATTGCCCGTATAATCATCGGCCTGGGCATGGGTGCCCTTGCAGCTCTCTGTTTCTCGGTTGTAGGAGATATGTTCGCTTCCCCAACCGAAAGGAGCAAATGGACCGGCCTGCTGAATATTTCTCCCCTTATCGCCAATTTCTCCAGTCCTGTACTGGTTGGAATTATCACCACCAATCTCTCCTGGCGCTACTTTTTCTGGGCAGTTGTACCAATAGCCATAATCTGTGTAATACTTGTCATCATCGGGGTTCCCGGACGAATCGAACGTACGGAACACCAGATTGATTATGGCGGGGCATTTATGCTGACAGTTGCCTCATCTGCCATGATCCTGGGTGTTTCCTTTACAGACAGATATCCCTGGGTTTCTTTTTATGTCCTGGGGCTTCTTGTAATATCCGTTATTTTCTGGAGCCTGTTCATCATGGTGGAATTAAAGGCAAAGGAACCCATTCTGGACCCTCAGGTTTTCACAAACCGCACCTTCCTGACCGCTGCAGTAGCCACTTTCCTTTCATTTTTCGGGTTTATCGGCATCATGAACTATTACCCGCTCTTTGTTCAGGGTGTACAGGGGGCGAGTGCACAACTGAGTGGTGCAATGCTGACCCCATTTACCGGGTTCAGTGCTGTTACCGCGATTACTGCAGGTTTATTGATTGCTAAAACAAAGCGATATAAATGGATGTTTATCATGAGCTATGCAGGTCTGACTGCAGCCATGTTTATGCTCTTTTTCTTCAACCAGGCAACACCCCTGTGGCTTGGAGTCATTGTCATGATATTCGGTGGAGTCGGTATGGGGTCCATACCCACTACAAATATCCTGGTTGTGCAGTTTGCACTGCCTGTTAAATTCAGGGGAATATCGATAGCGGCTATCTTTTTCATTGTGGCACTGGGTAACGCAGCCGCTCCAGCCATACTGGGGCCTGTAATGAATGTCACCTATGAAAATAAGCTCCGGAGTTTACTTCCCGAAGACCTTGAGCTTCATATAGATGCATCGACCCTGGATTCCATTGCCGATCCCCGTGTCCTGATGTCAGAGGAAGCCATGGAAGAGCTGAAGAAGGCTTTTAGTAAGAATGAAGAAATAAAACCGGAGCTTTTTGATGATACTATACAGGCAATCCGGAGCGCACTTAAATCCGGTCTTAATTTACTCTTCCTGATTGGGGCCTTTGCGCTGTTTGTTGCACTGCTGTTTATCATTACCATCCCGGAGGTCCCCATAGAAAGCGGGCCGCTAGATGAAGAGCAGCAGAAGGAGTAAGTGTAACTGTCCTGTATGATTCTATAATGGAGGTCTTAAACATGTTGAGAATAAAAAAACTGTTATCTGTTTCAGTAATTACAGGTATTTTTCTGGTGACTTCGATAGCTGTACAGAATGTATATGCTGACAGGGCCGCTGACAACCTGGCGACTTCAAAGGTCACGAGTCCGCCGGTTGGTAAAACGGCCGGTGAGAGCAGGCGTGCGGGCATGGACCCGGTTGACGACCGTGTGGAACTTCGGGAATACCTCTTTACCGATACAAACGAGATGCTGCCCTATGCTGTATTTGTCTCATCAAAGGTAAAAAAAGACAAGAAGGCACCGCTGGTCCTGGCTTTGCATGGATTCAGCGGTAATCACGGCACATTCATGCGTACACAGTGTGTGGATGAGGCAGAAAAGAACGGATACATCATGGTAGGTCCCATGGGCTACAGCCCTACCGGTCCATTCGGTATGCAGATGCGCATGCCCGGGCCGCCCAAAAGAACTACAGGCGCGGCCCGCGCTGATGGCCCGTCACCAAAGGCCAAACCCAAACAGTTCATGTATATGGGCGGCGATATTGGCGGGAAAAAGGAGAAGGACCCGGCCAGAGTTACAGAGCTGAGCGAGAAAGACACCATGAATGTCCTTGAAATGGCCCTCAAGGAATTTAACGTGGATAAAAACCGGATATACCTTATGGGGCATTCCATGGGCGGCGGGGGAGCCCTGCACCTGGGCGAAAAGCACGCTGATATCTGGGCCGCTGTTGCCGGGCTGGCCCCGGCCGCCTTCGGCTTCCAGTGGAGCGAAGACCAGAAACTCAAGGATGTGCCGCTTTTGATCATCGTGGGTGAGGATGACAGGCTGGTTCAAGGATCCGGTCAGCTGGCCGGCCAGCTGAAGAATCTGAACTTTCATGTCGAATACAAGTCATTGCCCGGACTGGATCACGGCGGTATCATAGGGGGGAGTATGCCGAATGTATTTAACTTCTTCAACCGGCACACAAATGATGATAAAGAACAAACCGATAAAATATTTAAGGATTGTGCCGCGTGTCCCGAGATGGTGGTCATTCCTCCCGGAACATTCATCATGGGCTCCCCGGAAACCGAAAAATACCGGGAAGAGGACGAGGGTCGGCACAGGGTCACAATCGCATACTCCTTTGCTGTAAGTAAAGCCCCTGTCACATGGGATCAATGGGAGGAATGCGTAAGGGATGCGGTGTGTGAGGGTCAGGCCGTTGAAACAGCGCTCAGAAAAGAAAACAACGGTAAGCCGGAAACAGAAAAGTATGTGGATTACGGACGCGGTAACCGTCCGGCAATTGGTGTCAGCTGGTTTGACGCGAAGGCCTATATCGCCTGGCTCAATAAAAGGACAGGCAAAAAGCAGTACCGGCTGTTATCCGAATCGGAATACGAATATGCCGCACGCGCGGGCACTTCAACAGCCTACTGGTGGGGTGAAGAACCCAGCCATGAATACGCCAATTACGGCAAACATGTTGACGGGGAACTGGGCGGCGCTGCGGAGGGTCGGGATGTATGGGTGGACGAGACATCACCGGTATGTTCATTTCCTGTAAACGGATTTGGATTGTGCGATATGTCCGGCAACATCTATCAGTGGATCGAGGATTGCTACGAAGCCGATGGAACAAAACTGCCCTCCGACGGGTCGGCAGTAGAGAGCGGCAACTGCAAAGTACGGGGCTTTCGCGGCAATTCATTCATGAGCGATCCGAAGTCTTTGCGTTCCGCCAATCGCGCCTTTGTTTATCCGCCTGATACGCGGGGTCGCAGCTACCTTGGCTTTCGCGTCGCCAAAACGCTCGACTGATCGCCTGAAGAAAGGGAGCACAGAAAATGAAAACTGGAAAATACGGAAACCTTTTTCTGACAGAACCGGAATTGGAATTTACTGGAGTTTGAATATGTTAAAGATAATAAGAATATTGGTCCTTTTAATAACAGTGTCACTATGTATGACAGAAATTACTTCTGCCCAGGAAATGCCTGAAACAACAGGCAGAAAGGCTCCTCCAGGTGCTTTTCCGGGCGCCGGGAGATTCGGCGGCAACAGAGGTGAAAATGTGATGGTCAGTCTCACACCGCCTGCCAACGTGACACGGATCAAATTATATGAAAAAACGCCAAACACAGTGAAATTCACTGAAAACGAACTGAACCCGATGGAACCGACGCTGGATCTGTATATCCCCGATAGTGAAAGTGCAACAGGGGTGGGCGTACTGCTTTGTCCCGGAGGGGGTTACGAGATGCTGACCGTTCCGGGAGAAGGGGGAACAATTACGGAATTTTTTAAAGCGCATAATATTGCAACCTTTGTTGTGCGCTACAGGCATGGACCGCAATATCACTACCCCACAACACTGTTGGATGCACAGCGCGCGTTGAGACACATAAAAGCCCATGCTAAAGAGTACAATGTGGATCCGGAGAGGGTTGGTGTTTTCGGAGGGTCGGCAGGCGGGCATCTTGCCGCGATGCTTGCAACCCTGTATAACAAAAGACTCATGCCTGAAGTTCCTTATATGCCGGATGAGATTGACACTTTCAGCGCAAGACCAGCCTTCGCTCTTCTCCTCTATCCCGTGATTGACCTCACTGATGATTCGGTCACACATAAAGGTTCACGGAAAAACCTGACACAGGACAATAAGGATCTGTATGAAGCCCTGTCGCCGTGGAAACATATTACACCGGACACACCTCCTGCGTTTATTGTACACGGCTCATACGATTTCCTCGTACCTGTGAAGAATTCGCTCCTGTACTACGAGGCATGCCTCAAGGCGCGTGTACCCGCGGAGATGCATCTTCTGGATATCCCGATGCACGGATTCGGAATGGGGGCTAATCTCAATGATGATACTGTAAAAGAATGGCCGGTACAGGCAGTACGGTTTATCGAAAGACACGCCGCAGCAAAATAGTATTGATGAGGTTAATAAAAACGGATGTCAGGTTCTGATTATTTACTGCTGATACCGTCAAAGATAAAGGCTTGTGGGAATTTATTCATATTAAACAATTTAAGGAACTGACAATGAATAGACTTTGGCATAACCAATCGTTTACCCTGACAGGATTCACCATTCTGCTTGTCGGACTTATCTTATTCAGCCTGTCGCAGGTATCAGCCCTTGAGGGCGATATCATTATCCACGATCCATCTACTATTGTCCGGTGTGACGGCAGGTTCTACACATACGGTACGGGCGGCACCTGCCTTGTCTCTAATGATGGATGGCTGTGGAAACGGGGAGAAACCCCCTCAAGGCGGGGAATGGCCCCGGACATCATTAAACTCGGTGACCGTTACTACCAGTATATTTCCTCCAATCCCGGTCCGCAGCCTCTTTCCCAGGTCCACCTGATCTCGAGCAGGAGTCTCAATCCTGAATCCCCTGATTACGGATGGAGAGAAGACGGTTTGATTAACGAAACCGATGGTGTCGAGTTCTTTAACGGAATTGATCCGGGACTCTTTCTGGATCCTGCTGACGGGAAGTTATGGATGGTTTTCGGTTCCTATTTCGGCTACATCAGGCTTGTAGAACTCGATCCTGGGACAGGTCAGCGTGTTGATCAAAATTATACCAACATTGCGATTAACTGCGAAGCAGCCACTATGATTTATCATGAAGGCTGGTATTATCTGCTGGCCACTCACGGAAGCTGCTGCAGGGGTGCTGATTCCGGATACAATATCAGGGTGGGCCGCTCAAGAAAGGCAACCGGTCCCTTCCTGGACAATATGGGTATTGACATGATCCAGGGAGGTGGCAGACTTTTTTTGGGATCCGGCGGCCGTGTGATCGGTCCGGGCCATTTCGGGCTGATCGACCTGGGCGAAGGTATTCAGAAATTCTCCTGCCATTATGAGGCGGACCTGGACAGGGGCGGTGCAAGCGTAATGGACATCAGGCCTTTATTATGGAAAGACGGCTGGCCTGCAGCCGGTGACAACTGTAAAGAAGGCACCTATGAAATCGAATCCCTGCGTACCGGGACTGCACTCGAACTGGCAGTAGAAGGACAGCCGGTAGGTGGCCGGCCCCGCAGGGGCAGTGGTGGTCCAGGAGGGATATTCGGTGGTACAGGCGGTGTGATTCCTCCCCAGGATGTCGCCAGGGTTTCCGCGGACTGGCCCTCCGGGAATGTGGATATACGCATGGCCAATTATATGTGCCAGGCGCAGCAGAAGTGGACCCTGACACCTGTAAAGGATGCCGGAGGCTATCTCGGCTCACCATATTTCAGGATCACCGTTGCCGGAACCGGCCGCACCCTTGCAGTTGGGAAAGACGCGGAACTGGTAGCGCTCCCGAATTTTACGGGCGGAGCCGAACAACTCTGGAAGTTGGACCAACTTACTGACGGTACATGGCGGATCATGCCTAAATCTGTTCCCGGTTCAAATGAACCGCTGGCCCTTTCTGCCGTTGGCAGCAGTTTCGCGACACTTGCAAAATTTGACCCGGCCAGCGACAGGCAGCGATGGCTCTTAAAGATACCGTGAAAATCGGATGAACATGACAACTCAGCAATATTAAAATGACTATCCAGTAAAGAGGTCTCTAATGAACAAAATTCCTAAGATCTGCATTCTGATAACCATCATATTGACGGGTTTTTTCTGTTTTGCCGTCGCGGATGTTCCTGATAATAGAAATCAGGAGCATAAATCCTTTTTGTCCAAACCTTCTTCCACTCCAAGGGCACCTGACAGGGACGGCTTTATCCAGCGCTGGCTGATCCTTGAACCGATCCCTTCCTTCGGCCTGACAGACAGCGCAGTACAGGCAGCAGTAAAGAGGGAGTATTTTCCGGAACAGTTCACTGTTGTTCCCCGGGACGGTGACCGGGTTACAGTTGGAGAGGATATACTTACATGGCATGCCGTTGACACTAACAAATATAATGTCAACCTGTATTATTACTCCTATAATCTGGGAAAACCGACCTCCAATGTACTGTTCTGGGCAGTTACGGTAATCAACTGTCCGAAGGAGATGCATGACATGCGTCTGGCAATAGGTTCCAATGCAGCATCGCTCTGGTGGATCAACGGGAAAGAAGTCATCGGGATATACAACGACCGACAGACGGTCATTGACGACGGTGTATCCAAACGGCTGACCCTTAAAAAAGGAAATAACATCATAAGGTGTGCGGTAATCAACGGCGGAGGGGCGACTGACTTTTGTGCCAGGTTCCTGGACAGGAATGACAAACCCTTCAGGGATTTTACCGTTAATATCATCCCTGCCGGGAAGTAAGGCAGGTTTCAATGGGTATTCACAACAATTTAGGGGGATGAATATGACTGTTAGAAAACTGCTGGCTTTATCAATATCCGTATTTCTGGTAATGGGTGCTTCCGCGTTATCCGCTTCGGAAAAGGTCCAACTGCGTGCCCAGGACAGGGTGGAAATTGAACAGTTGATGTGGGAATACATCGAAGCTCTTGATTCTCACGATGCCGAAGCATTCGTTAATAAATTTACACCTGATGGACAATTCCTAAGCCGTGAGAGTACGGCAAAAGGCAGGGACGCCTTGAAGAAAATGGTGGTGGATGCCTGGAAGAAAATGGACGCGGATAATGAGGGTGATAAAAAAAAGTCTCACATGTATCACATAGTTACAAACCCTCATATTGAGTTTATAGATGAGGATCATGCACGCTATTATGCCTACTGGATGGGGGTGCTTGAAACCGGCGGAGAGATTGTTACAGCCGGGCGCGAAGCAAATGAACTTGTCAGGATAAACGGCAGGTGGCTAATTAAGGTCCGCGATGTAAACCCGGGAAAATGATGCGGTACTTGTTGATTAAACAAATAAAGGGAAATAGGTATGTTTTAGCTTTTTCAAAAAATGGGCGCAAAACTATGGATTCCGCGGTCGAAGCCGCGGAATGACAGTATTCATAGATTTGTTGTCATACCGCGACTCGATCGCGGTATCCAGTCGTTGGGATTTGATAAAAGCTAAATTGTTACGGAAAATTAAAAAAGAGGAGACCGCATGTCTGAACATGACTGGATTGATATCTCGATCCCCCTTGGAAAAGAAATACCCGAACTTGCTCTTGAAACACCCGATGGTGATGTGCCCAGATCAGGTGTGAAGCGTTTTTTTGATGTGGAAAAGGGTGACAAGGTCACTATGTCCAGGATTGAAATGGATTCCCATGACGGGACCCATATCGATTCACCCCTCCATTTCATTAAAGGGGGTACATCGATAGATGAAATGCCCATAAGTACAGCCATAGGTCCTGCAAGGGTCATAGAGATCATGAACGAAAAGGAGATCACGGTCGAGGAGCTTGAACCGCATGGGATCAGGAAGGGGGAGAGAATCCTGTTTAAAACAAAAAACTCGCCCCGCGTATACAGCACCAGGGTATATAAAGGTGATTACGTGGCTATTACTCCTCTAGCAGCAGAATATCTTGCGAACACCGGTATCCTGCTGGTGGGCCTTGACTTCCTGACCATTGCCAACATGAATCCGCCGGAAAATATAACTGCTGTTCACCTTGCCTTTTTAACAAAGGGTATATACATCCTTGAGGCAATCAATCTTGACGGCGTAACCCCGGGCAACTACGAACTGATCTGCCTGCCCTTAAGGCTGGATAAAGGTGATGCCGGTCCATGCAGGGCCGTAATACGCCCGGTCACGTAATTCTGTTAAAAGGAGAGTGATAAAATGACGATCAGGAAACTGTCGGCAGTGATATTTTTTGTTTTTTTAATCACAGGGATTTTCCTGTCAGGCTGCACACAACAGGAAGAAAAAGTTGAACAACCTGTTAAACCTGAACCCCTTACCGATCCCATTAAAATAGATACCGGATACATATCAGGGACGTTAATAGGAGATGTTGATAACCCGGTAAGGGCATATCGTGGTATACCCTACGCGGCACCGCCTGTCGGTGATCTCAGGTGGAAACCTCCGCAGCCGGTAACCCAGTGGGAAGAGATACTGCAATGCACTGAATTCTGTAAGGCATGTCCGCAGTTGTCCATGTCCGGCTTTCCGCCGCCGCCCATGAGTGAAGACTGCCTTTACCTTAACCTTATGACCCCGGCCAAAAACAAAGGTGAGTCACTGCCTGTAATGGTATGGATGCATGGAGGCGGGTATTCTTCCGGGTCCGGAAATGATGCCATGACCAACCTGCACCGCCTGCCCCAGCATGGTGTGGTCTTTGTCAATGTAACCATGAGGATAAATACCTTCGGACTTCTCGCCCATCCCCTTTTAACCGCTGAATCACCTGATAATTCATCAGGCAATTACATGTTTCTCGATATGATAGCCGCCCTTAAATGGGTACAGAGAAACATATCTGCCTTTGGTGGTGATCCTGAAAATGTTACCATCTTCGGTGAATCAGGAGGCGGGGCAAAGGTCAGCACCCTTATGGCATCCCCCCTGGCTAAAGGCCTGTTCCACCGGGCCATCTGCGAGAGCGGTACGGCCATAGGCGGTTTTTCAATGGGACAGCCGCTCGCTGAGCTTGAAGGCCTGGGCGTTAAATTTTTTGCCGCGCTGGGAGTTGATAAAGCCGAAGATCCCCTTAAAGAGGCAAGAGAGCTTCCCTTTGAAAAGATCCTGGAGGCAAGGGAAGCGATGATAAAGGAATCAGGCGGAATGAGAATGAACATGGATGATTCCGCTGTGGACGGATGGTTCCTGCCGAAGACTCCTGCCGAGATATTTAAATCGGGGGAATATAATACTGTTCCGTTAATCACAATGGCCACCATGGGTGAGATAACAGGCCCCGGAGGATTGCTTTTACCCCAACTTATTCCCGCATATACAAGCATGCTGGAATATCACAACAAAGCAGGTGGAAGGGGATATGCCGCCATATTCGATCATGTCCCCGCTAAATGGAGGGCCGAAGGTGCAGTGGCTGCACATTCCATGGAATGTCTGTATCTGTTCGGGGACTATGACAACAGGAGCGGAATATGGCCCATAATGTACAGCCTTATGACAGGGGCTGATGCAAAAGACACAAAAGATCCCGGTCTTACAGAAGCTGACAAAAGGGTTTCTGAAGATATGATGAAAATGTGGACCCAGTTCGCCAGAACAGGAAATCCCAATGCTGAAGGAATAATAGAATGGCCGGCCTACAACAAAGAGGATGATAAATACATGTATGTCGCCGATCCTCTTGAGATAAAAACCGGATTTTCAAAAATAAAACCCCCGTCTCCACAACGAGCGGATCAGGGAGGTGAGTAATAATTTTTTAGACTGTTAAACGCGGTAAAAAATCGCATAATGGTGATACTACTTTTATACTTTCTTCCATATCCCGCACCACCGGTAATACCAGATGAGACGGATACTCCCTGTTATGATAAACAGTGATATCAATCGAGAGCGGAGAGGGTCCTGTGACATAGGAGCTTCCCGAATCCCACGAATTATAATCCTTGTCCTCACACGCTATCTGCAACCAGATTTTATGTCCCTTTTTAAATGTATTAAAAATGGGTACAAGCTCGATCTGAAATTCATATATGGTATCCGGCTTAAGAATTTCAGGGTCGGTAAATGAGTGCCAGGGATTCCCCGGTTTTGATCTTGATTCGTCCGGCTTTCTGAATTTTGTCTTGAGATTTCCATAACTCCACAGATTAACCTCTTTGGGTGTCCAGACATCAGTCCAGTCAGGTCTTAGGAATGGTTTCCCTGTCACCGGATTCAGGGCCGGACCATCCGGACCGATCTCACCTATCTTGATAAAAAAAGTCCAGTCAGAGGGTGTCTTCTCGGTCGTTGAAGCATAAAGAGTCATACTGACAGGACCTTTTATCGTAACATCTTCTTCCAGTGGCGGTGTGGTGAAGGCCAGGAACTCTTTGTTATCCGAATTAGGGAGGAAAATGAAGGAGCCAGGCATCTGTTTTTTAACGGGAGGGTGTTTAAATGAGCTTGAATCTTTCTGTCTGTCGGAAGATTCTTCGCCAAGAACTCCCCATGGTGCAGTTGATGACACATCCCTGTTTATATAAAAGCTTTTCCATTCGGTTCGCCTGATCGGGTATTCATTTTCATATTGCCATCTACCGGTTCCATTATCATAAATGGCGACTTCGGGCTCATCCATGATCCCGGTATCAATGTCTTTAAGCCAGTAATCGAACCACCTGAGCAGGTATTCATTTATGGCTTCAGTCTCAAAGATAAAGGGTTGATAACGTGAACCCGCCCATGGAGATATTATTAATTTTTTAGGTGATTTAATGCTGTTGTAATGTGAAAGATGCTGTGTGATATGGAGATCATTGGCGGCAGGAGCAATACTAAGAACGGGGGTCTTTATTCTGTCCATATCCCGCCATGCCCCGCCGTGTTCCCAGTAAAACGGACCGTCTTCACTATTTGCGAATATCCCGGAAATCACGTTTTCCGGGAGTTCCTTGCCGGGGATCAGGCCGGGCCATATGGCCTCCTGTAAAATCTTGGATACAATGTAGATAACAAAGGATGAACGCAGGACACCACCCGGATAGATCATTCCCCTGTAATTATCAGTGGTCCCGGGGCAGGGTACTATACACCTGAGATGAGGAGGATTCTGTATAGCAGTCAACCACTGGTTAACCCCGAAATATGAGGCCCCCATCATACCCACATTCCCGTTACACCATGACTGCTCTGCCAGCCATTCCACGGTATCATATCCGTCTTTCGCCTCATTTTGACCATGAAAGCAGAACTTGCCCTGGGAGAAACCGCTTCCCCTTGCCTGGAGCTGGACAAGGACATATCCTTTCGGGCAATAGAATCGAGGCAAAGCACTTTCAAAAAAATATTCCTTCCTGTATCCGGAATAGCCGATAATAGCGGGCCACGGGCCTTTACTCCGCGCGGGTTTGTACAGGTCCATGGCGACTTTAATTCCATCCCGCATTTCGGCATGGATATTTTTTTCAATAACCACATCTTCATGAACGGGATCGGGATATATTACTTCGGGGATTTCATTATTTTTAATCATTGTCTTTTCCTTGTTTTTAACCTACTTTTTGCCTGTCACCGGATTAGGATAATGAAAGGGCGGTAAAAAAGCTGAAGGGTACATTTCGAAATAAACTGAAGGCGGTGAATCCGGCGGATTTTCATTGTTTATTCCAGGCGGATTACGGCGTTGAAGGTCCTTCCATCCCTGATCATAAGTCGCAAAATAGGTGTTAAAGACCTGGTCTTTATACAGCATCCAGACACCATTGCGCTTTACAAAGATATTCTCGTATACACCCCCCATCCACATGCCCGATCCCTCATATGATCCCATCATCGAAAAAGCCCTGGAACGCATATAAGCTGTTTGCCCGTTTTTGCTAACATGAATTACCGGTTGATACTGCATATGGTTATGGAGTTGACCGGGGAGCTGATCCTGAACCCCATACAGATTCAGATTGCGCCTTATACCTTTATGCCCCCTGTAAACACCGCGCTGGGCAATTTCGATAGTCCCCTCCGGCGCAAAAATTCCTGTCAAATCATCCCATTGGTTACGGGCAAGATAATACCCATAAACAGCCTGCAGGCGCTCCACCTCATCAGCATCCTGTAACAAAACGATACGTTTTTCCAGATCATCCATCAAGGCCGTCAGCCCTTGGGCTGACAACTCTTTGTGTTCAGGTTCTGTTAAGGTTTCTCTGTTTCCTGTTACGGGATTCTTAAAGTGGAAGGGAGGCACAAAAACCGATGGATAGTTTTCATAATCAATACTGGAGGGTTGATCGGGCGGAAAATATTCGCCCGGTGTGGACCGTGGCAGGGCTGCTTTCGCCCAGCCTTTGTCATAGGGCGTGCGCATGATGGAGTATAGATGTAACCTGCTTATTTTCCATATGCCGTTTTCTTTTTTATATTCATTTTCATAGACTCCGGTTCCCCAGAAATGGTTTTTACCGAACTCCGCTTCCTGTGAAAATAGGTGCCAGCGCCCCCTGGCTTCGGTTTTAGACAGCAGATTAATGACAGGCTGCAGTTGCATATGGTCGTTAAGAACGCCTTCTTCAGGACCTTCTGCACCAAAAGTCCTGAAATATTCCAGAATTTTGTGTTTCCCCACGTAAATACCATCGCCGCCCAGCTCCACTGTGGCATTGTCGGTAAAGAGGTCGGCAGCCTGGGACCACAACTTTTTATCAAAATAAAAACCAAAGATTCGTTGAAGGTTTTCTATTTCGTTTTCCGCTTCCAGGCTTTCGATTTCCTGCTCAAGTAAATCAGCCTCAATAACCAGTTCACGATATTCATCCTGGTTTGAATATTGGATTCGCGGATATAAGAGAATTATCAGGAGTAATGCAAGGGCTGAATATAATGGCACTGACATTTTTTATTCCTCCTCTTCCTTATATCCGGCAACAGGATTTTTAAAGTGAAAAGGAGGTAAAAAGGTTTCAGGCCAGTAACCAAAATCCTTATTATACGGCATATCCGGCTTTAGTATTTCTGAAACATATATTCCATGATTTGCATCCTCATTTTTTCCCCATCCACCTCCATAGGGGACAAGAACTGTCTGGTACCAGCAGAGCTTACTTATTTTCCAGACTCCATCTTCCTTGATGTATTCATTCTCATAGGGGCCTTCTCCCCAGAATGCTTCTTTGCCATACTGCCCCTGCAGGCTGAGATCCCTCCAGCGTCCTTTTGCTGTCAGGCCGTCATCCGAGAGAGTAATGACCGGCATAAGCTGAAAATGTTCATTGAGCTGTCCATCTCTCAAACCGGGTTTATTACCTCCAAGCGCATAAAAATATTCTCTTATTTTTTCTTTTCCTTTATATACACCGTCACGTGCATATTCCAGGGTTGCGTTTTCTGAAAAAAGGTCCTTCATTTCATCCCACAGACCCCTGTCAAAATAATAACCGAATATACGTTGCAGCCGTTTAATGTCATTGCTGTCTTTTATCCGCTGAGCCCTGGCTTTAAGCACTCTTATTCTTTCGCGGTATTCGGTTATCTGTTTTTCATCCATCCCCGCTGATTTTTCAGCATCTTTTTTTTGTGTGCAGGAAAAAAATATTAAAAAAGAAATAAATAAAATAAGACTGTTCAGTGCCTTTTGCATAATTCCCCGCCTCAAATCATTTTTGGTAAAGCTACATTACCCGGTAAAAATGGATGACCACACTGTTGGCTTTGCGCATCCCTGTGGATATAATCACCGACTTATTGAGCCAGTCATACTTACTGCCGGCTTTAACCTCCATCTTTGCTGAGGTACGCATATAGTATTCCGAAGGAGGTACATCTTCACCCTTTGCAAGCCGTGCCAGCACTTCTTTTGGTGCAGTCCTGATACCAGTGTTTTCAACAAAGATGATCACACCGTCATCGGTCATCAGGCTGTATTTTGCCACAAGGTCCGCGGTACCGTCTTCACGCACGGTCTGCCAGTCCGCGCCGCCGCGCAGTACCTTTCCATTGATCTTCGGCCCGGCAACTGTGCCGCCCGTAATGTTAATGATCCGGCGGATGCCGTATTTGGTTTTCCCCAGTTCCTGGGGCGGATCGAGCGTTGCAGTTACCTCAAATAAAAATTCCAGTTCCGGCTTTGGCAGGATATCACCGGCAGGAGTATTTTTTGCGGTCAAAACGAATACTGAAAGTGTTAAAAACATAAGGAAGATTCTTTTCATCTTGTAGCCTCCAATGATAAAGATCTGTCCCCTCTTTATCTTTATTTTTTATATTGGTAATAATTGGGACCAGGGTCGCATGTCGGCCAGAAACGCGCTGTCGCAAGTGGCAGGGCACGGAAAAAAGCCAAAACAGAGTGAATCTCGTTACCCCATATTTTAAAGGCTTCAAAGGTCACCAGAGAGTTTCCTTCGCCATAGGCAGAACCGGCGTGACCGAAATTCATCCACAACAAAACGATACCCTTTTCTTCATCCACGGCAGCAACACTTGCTACGATGCCAGGGTGCAGAGTAATGTACTGCGAGTACATGCCGCAGTCATCTCTGCCGCATCCTTTGCCGGCCATTATTACTCCATTTTCAACACGGTAGGCTTCCGGGGCAAAAGGTGTTCCTGCATCGGTAAAATTGCCTATGCGAAGGCCTTCTGTATATGTCAGTGCCGTCCTTATCATAGATTTGCGCGACTGTTTTTTACCGGCCGGAACAGGATCATTCATTCCCCTGATTGGCGCTCCCAGTTGATTCGGCTGGAAGAATGAATCCGGTTTAATATGCTGTATAAGAGTCTCAATACCGGCGATCTTCATATCCTTTATATGAAGCAGAACCGAACAGAGCGCCGGATTATTGCCTTCGCGAACCACCACATGCGAGGCTGCAATCTGCTTTTCTGTATCCAGGTAGTCCTGGCGGAACGGGTCTTTTGCTGTCACGCTTTTCCAGAGTCCCTCGCCAAGTTTCAGGGCCTTTGAGTCCTCGGTGAAACGGACATTGTCAGCGAGTGGCAGGACGGACGGATCATGCGCCACGAGGGCATCAATATACTGTGTGATCATTCCTTTCAGGCAGTCCCTGTCACACTCCTCAGCTGGTGCGGTTTGAACCGAAATGCAGAGCAGAGTCAAGAGAAACGTGGAGACAATCGTAATCATTTTGTGAGCATGAAATTGTTTAAACATATATACCTCCGTGGTAATCTTAATACAGATGCTATTCGATCGGTTCAAGGGGCCAGCCCATTGATTGGGCCCTGGGCCCGACAATGGCATGGATCAGATCCACTTTACCGTCTCTCATCCTGAACATGTGGCAATCCACAAGACCGCTTCCTGTAGGATTTTCCGCATTCGCGGTTGCTCCGCCGCCAAACATCATAAAGGCTATGGAAATGCCTTTTTCAGTATCAACCCAGACGCGTCTCGGTCCGTGGTTTATACTTGTGCCTCTTCGATTAATGAACGTAACGGGTGAACAGTCATGGTCCCGTCCTGTCGTTAAAAAACCGTTCTCCCAGCGATCGCATACCTTGGCATAGGGGACGCTGACTGTCGAGCCTTTCATGAATTGATCAAAATAATGATTGGCTGCATCTGCCAGTACCTTGCGCGGTATACGTTTTTCCGGCGGCAGGATAGTCTCCCAGTCCTGGTCCTTTGTTTCCAGTTCCTTTTCTACTGTGAAGGCAAAATCCCTTTCCCTAGCTATGATGTTTTCAATTTCCGTGATTTTGCCGTTTTCGACCTTTAAGCGATTGGCAAACAGGATCGGCCGGACAGTTCCCTCTTCGGGCAATTCTTTTGGGCCTGCAAACAGGGCTGCAACATTGCCGTCACCGGATTGACCTGCGGGGGGTTTTTTTACACCGGCAGGAATTTTGGGTGCACCCGGGGCTCCGGGAGCTCCGCCGCTGCCAAATCCTTCTCCAACCGTTTTAGAGCTGAATGGTTCTTCTATAACCGAAATTGTGGCAGTAACACACTTTCTGGTATCTATCAAAGTACGTTTGAGCAGGGGTTTGCCGGCAGATTCCCAAAAGCCCGTTCCAACCTCTTTTATAACGGCGTTTTCAGTGAATTTGACTGTGGACGCAAGGGGTAGACCGGATGTACTGTGTGCCTGAATGGACTTGAAGTACATGTCAGTTATCTTGTTAAGTTCTTCGCGTGAACAGCTGTCTCCTACTGTCTGAACATTTGAGACCGTAGCACATGCGAGTGATGTAAGGCAGATCGTCATGAGTAATAATACTATTCGTTTCATCTTTGAATCCTCCAAAAAAAAATATAGTTAGATAGAAATAAAAAAAAGTGGTTATCTGATAAAAATAAATTTAACTTTCCAGCTTGTCAATTATCCTGTCCACATCATAAATACATCCTGACCATGTGCCGCCGCTGACATTCTGGAGCGCAGCCCAAAGGCGTGTGTCATCGGGTAATTTTTCCGCTGCTTTCAGTTCTTCATGCGGTGATCGGGCGTTGAGCACTTCAGCTACCTTTTCAGGAGAATAACGTTCATCCCCTTCGCCCACAAACTGAATACTGCCGGTGAGGTTTTTCTGATCAATAATTATCTCAATCAAATCTCCATCCCGAAGTTTACCGATCGGGCCTCCGGCAAGGGCTTCAGGACCCACATGGCCTATACAGGCTCCGGTTGAGACACCCGAGAACCTTGCATCGGTAATCACGGGCACATGTTTCCCCCAGGGAATATATTTAAGCGCGGAAGTTAGCTGATAGGTCTCCTCCATACCTGTCCCGATGGGGCCGCAGCCAATAAGGATGATAATGTCCCCCTGTTTTACGGGAGAATCACTTTGCCCTTTTATGGCCCGTATGGCATCTTTTTCTGATACGAACACTCTCGCGTGTGATGTATGTGAGTACACCATGTTCCCGTCAATCAGGCCGGGATCAATTGAAGTGGCCTTGATCACAGATCCCCGAGGAGCAATATTTCCTGAAGGAAAAACCACGGTGCTTGTCAATCCTGCTTTTTTAGCGGAATCCGCGTCCATTATTATTGAATCCGGGTCCAGACCATCCAGCTCCCTCAGCCTTGCCTTTATAGCCCTGCGTCTTTCACTGGTCTCCCACCAGTTAAGATTTTCATCCAGCGTCTTCCCGGTTACTGTCATAACATCCAGGTTAAGCAGTCCCATATCACGAAGGTGAAGCATGACTTCCGGCACTCCTCCGGCGGCATAGACATGTGTAGTGGGAAAGTTATTCGGTCCATTGGGTAATGCATCCACCAGCCGGGGAACCTGTTTATTGATTTTTTTCCAGTCTTCAAGCCCGGGGATCTTTAATCCGGCTTCATGGGCAATGGCGGGTATATGCAGGAGCATGTTGGTAGATCCACCGAACGCAGCAAAAACAAGCATGGCATTTTCAAGAGATTCCTGTGTTAACGTTCTGTTTAGCGGAATATTTTCAATGGAAAGATTTAAGAGGGCCAGGGCGGAACGCCGGGCCATATCCAGCCATGTCTCTTCACCGGACGGGCACAGGGAACTGTGTGGAAGTGTCAAACCAAAGGCCTCGGCAACCACCTGTGAAGAAGCAGCTGTACCGAGAAAGTGGCATCCGCCGCCTGCCGAACCACAGCTTCTGCATCCCATTTCAGCAGCATAATCCCTGTCAATCAGCTGATGAGCAAATCGGGCGCCGAGAGACTGTATCCTGGCTGTATCTTCAGCATCCTTTGTGGGTAAAGTCGAACCTCCCGGGACAATGATGCCGGGTAAATCACCTGTCGAAGCCAGGGCCATCATCATGGCCGGAAGACTCTTATCGCAGGTGGAAATTCCCATTACACCTTTTCTCCGGGGGAGCGAACGGATTAATCTTCGCATCACAATGGCTGCATCATTGCGGTAGGGAAGGCTGTCGAACATACCTTCAGTACCCTGGGTTCTTCCGTCACAGGGATCACTGCAGTATGCAGCAAATGGGAGGGTCCCATGATCTTTAAAAGTCCCTGCTGCTTCTTTAACAAGCAATCCTATTTCCCAATGGCCCGTGTGATAACCCAAAGCAACAGGCTGTCCATTATCCGCGCATAAACCGCCGGGTGTGCTGAGAATGAGATATTCATCAAGATTCGTATCATCAGGATTCCATCCCATGCCAGCGTTCTGGGTAAGTCCGAACAGATCCCCGCTGGGCGCATTCAGCAGCATTTCTTCACTGAGAGGGAGTTTCCCCCGGGGACTCACTCCATAAAGACGCATTGAAGGAATGGTTGATTCGTCTCCCAGAATGTCCGGGAGTGCAGGTGCTTTTTTTGAGGCCATTATTTTATCCTGTTAAATATCTTTCTTAGTCCATTCTCCGTCAATCATACGCCACATTTTTCCGGTCGGGTTTTTATCCCGAAGCTCAACAGGAAGCCTATGCGGACGCACATTGTCATAACAGTAAAGGGCTGCAAAACGAAGCATGGAAGCCGGCAGACCCACGGCAGTAAAACCCGGATGACCGGTTGCTGGGTAAGGGCCTCCATGATTCATGGCTGAGACCACGGCCACGCCTGTAGGGGTCTTGTCATTAAGGAGCCTGCCAACCCTGGTTCTTAATTCAGGTTCGAGAATATCGTATTCTTTATCGTCATCTCCCTGAAGATGTGAATATATTGTCCCTGTTAAATTTCCTTCCATAACAGATGCAATAGCCTTCATCTCTCTTATGTCATTTGCGACCACAATCAGGCTTGCTGTTCCAAATGCCTCTGTCTGGAGTTCATGGGGATGTTTGATAAATTGACTCGCGTCAACCCTCAAAAGGGTATTTTCCGCCATACAGCTTTCCGATTCAACCTTATTGCCGCCGGCCAAGAGTTGAGCCCCTGCTGAAATCAGAATCTTCACTGCATCTACAATATCATCCGCACCATTGAGAGAGAGCAAAGTTCCCGGCGGGTTGCTGCTGAACAGCTCCGACAGATCCCCGATGAACTGTTCCGAAGCCTCACTTTTTTGAACAATAATTAATCCCGGATTGGTACAGAACTGTCCTGCACCCATGGCGCATGAGCCAAAGAGTTCGGCGGCTATTTCACTGGAGCGTTCTTCAATAGCCCCTGGAAGAATAAACACCGGATTGACGCTGGACATTTCCAGATAGATCGGTTTTCCGGCCCTGTCCGCAGCTTCCTTAAGTTTCAGTCCGGCTGATTTTGTACCGGTAAAAGCGGAAGCCCCGATAGCAGGATCGGAGACCAGCCTGAATCCCAGCGCGGGCGGGGTGCGGTAAATCATCTGGACCGTGGCAGGAGGCAGGCCCGCTTCCCTCACTGCTTCAAAAGCGAGCCGGGCCAATATCAGAGTGGTTCCCGGATGCCCGGGGTTTGCCTTGGCAATTACCGGGTTACCGGCTGCAACAGCGGCAGCAAAGTCGCCCCCTGAAACAGAGTTGAATGCAAAGGGAAAGTTGTTCGGCCCGAAAATCGAAACCGGGCCATCCAGAAGCCCCATCATGCTGCGGATATTCACTGCCGAATCAATGGTTGCACGGCACCAGCTCCGGCCCCGCGCAGCACTGGCTGCTTCACGAAGCTGACCCGTGGTGCGGGGAAGTTCTACGTTTTTAAGCCTGGGTTCCTTTGGCAGGGCTGTTTCAATATGGGCTGTTTCTACAAGCTCATCAGCATGTGCTTCAATTTTGTCAGCAAAAAGTTCCAGGAACCGTGCCAGCCTTTCCCGCGGGATTATCCTTAGTTCAACCGCAGCTTCTTTACCTGCCTGAATTGCCTCAAGGATATCCTCTTCTCCACATACCGGGTAATTTTCCGGAAGCGCCTGTTTACTTGCCGGATTAACCGCATTAAAATGGCCGGCAGGACTTTCAGGTTCCCGCCATTCTCCGGCAATCAATACTTTCTGGTATTCCATTTTTTAACCCCTCAATTTTATCTTCTGTATTTACTCTACCCGGTTCTCGAGAACAAGCTCATCTATGGTAATGACAACCCTGTCTCCCACGGACAGGGAAAACTCTTCATCAGGGATAATCCCGGTCCCGGTCAGCAGAAAGGCACCAAAGGGAAAGCTCATCTCCATGGTCAGGTAGGAGACCAGTTCTTCAAAGGAACGTTTTATCTGCGAGGTATTGATTTCACCCCTGAAGATGATTTTATCTGCTCTTTCAATCACCAGGGTGATAGAAAGATTTTCCATCTGTTTCACATCCGCCAGGCAGATACCCGGGCCCAGTGCGCATGAGCCGTCATACATTTTTGCCTGGGGCAGATAAAGAGGATTTTCTCCCTCAATATTTCTGGAGGACACATCATTACCCGCACAATACCCGAGAATTTCACCGGAGCTGTTGATAAGAAGGGCTAACTCCGGTTCAGGCACGTTCCAGTGGCTGTCCTTTCGAATGCGAATCGGGGTCATTGTCCCTTTGACCCGCCATCCGATGGCTTTAAAAAAGAGTTCCGGACGTTCAGCTTCATAGACCATGTCATAGATATTTTTAATGTCGGTTTCCGCTTCACGTGCATCACGGCTTCGTGAATAGGTGACACCACAGGCCCAAACTTCATGGTCATATTCGATCGGAGGTAATATTTCGCCTGCTGCAGTTTCATCGGTTTTCATTTGCAGCAAAGCTGCAGTAAATTCATCTGCTTTCAGTCTCAACGATTTTTTTATGTCAAAATCAGACGGGAGAAAAAAACCATCAAGTACCCAGCGTTCCGAATCATTGATTTTATGTTTTGTGAGAATCATTAATAATACCCTAATGTTGGATGGTTGTAACAGTCTGGTTATTCATTTATTCGCACCTTAGAACATTAAGCTGAAAAAGGATTGGCCCTATAATCTCTTTCTTTATATTCGAAATAATCAAAGTCAGCATGATGCAGTGTGCCGGAAAGGTCCTGGCATGCCATACCGATAAAATTACCTGTAAAACTACACTGGCCGGGAGCGATGGCTTCATCTGATAAAATACTTGCGTCAAACTGTTGAGGCAGCCAGTTCCAGTCTTTATCCATACCTTCTACACGATAAGCGAAGTGCAGCCGCTCGTAATCGACATCGACCCGCAAATGTACCGGCTTTCCGGCTGAAATTTCGACAGGGTCTGTAAAAGCATCGGACTGCATTGAGTCGGGTATGCAGGACATTACGCGCAAATGTTTGCCATATTTCCCGTCACGGGAGATATAAATATAGTGCATCTTTGTGCTGTTATAGTAGCAAACCAGTCCGGCCATTTGCTGATAATGCTCAGGCTCGAATTCCACCACTGTTTCTGCGCTGAAACATAATGCCTGTTGTCTTCTTGCGACCATTGATTGTTTGAAAAAGGAGCCGATTGATTCACGTCCATATAGACGTAAAAAGCCGGGACGTTCGGTAAGGCTGAATAATTCCTCAGGCCAGGGCGTGCGCAGCCACTGAAAATCTATTGGTAATTCCTTTGAGTCAAAATCTTCACGAACCGGTTTTTCCGGGTACTTATGTTCCGGCAAGTTTGGTGCGGGTGTTTTAATTGTTGGAATTCCCTGCTTATCTAAAGTATATAACCATCCGTCTTCTGCCCATTCCACTTTCTGGATAGCTGTTTCACGTCCAAGCACGCACCGTCCGCGATTTCTGAGCGGCCTGCCGCAAAGATAAACCATATATGTTTCGCCATTCTGAGTTTCGACAATGCTTGCATGACCGGTACGCTGTAATTCGCAATCCGGGCGAAAGCGTGAAGTGACAACGTATTTGTCGGGGTGAAGTTCGTAGGGCCCGGTCAGGTTTTTAGAGCGGGCCAGTGTCACGGCATGTCCCCAGTTTGTGCCACCTTCGGCTGTCATCAAATAATACCGGCCATCACGTTTATATATATGCGGTGCTTCGGTGAAGCCGATAGAAGTACCTTTGAAAATATTTATTCTTTCGCCAGTGAGTTTGCGTTCCTCATGTGAATATTCCTGAAGCACGATCCCGGCAAACCTGTTTTTCCCGGGCCTGTGGTCCCAGAGCATGTTGACGAAATATTTGCGGCCGTCATCGTCATGGAAAAGCGATGGATCAAAGCCGCTGCTGTTTATATAAACCGGGTCTGACCAGTCACCGTCAATAGCCGGACTGAAAACAAGATAATTATGGAAATCACGAAATGATGCACCGCCTGCACCACCAAAACTTGAGCTGCCGAAACGCTTCACATCAGTATAAATAAGCCAGAATAAGCCATCTGAATAACTCAGGCAGGGAGCCCAGATTCCGCATGAATCGGGATTACCCATCATATTAAGCTGGCCTGCACGATTGAGCGGACGGGTAAGTAACCGCCAGTTGACTAAATCACGGGAGTGATGAATCTGTACACCGGGATACCACTCGAATGTCGATGTGGCGATGTAGTAATCATCGCCAACGCGAAGGATAGATGGATCAGGATTGAAGCCTGGAAGTATCGGATTCTTAATATTCATCATTACTCCTTATCCACCGGATTCGGCGGCACGACGAGCTTCGAGTTCCTGTTCGATTTCGATAACGCGTTTTTGGTTGAGCGGATAAATTATGAGCGAACCGGCTTTAAATAACGCGATGATTCCCGGTACAAGTGAGAAGGCCAGGGTGATACCATATATAGCTCTGGGGCTTTGCTCGATATAATCCATGCCTTCCGGCGGTTTAACATAACTATAGATAGCCAGGAACCAGGGTAACAGAAATCCACCGACAGTAACGCCGGTTTTGATCGAGAATAGCGAAGCCGAAAAAACAAGCCCTGTAGCCCGACGGCCGAATTTCCATTCGCCGTAATCGGCAACGTCTCCATAAAGCGCCCATGTAAGGGCCG
The DNA here is from genome assembly GCA_042573485.1 of Thermodesulfobacteriota bacterium. Lineage (GTDB taxonomy): Bacteria > Desulfobacterota > DSM-4660 > Desulfatiglandales > HGW-15 > JAAZBV01. The sequence goes on from JBHPCX010000001.1 coordinate 169,935, forward strand.
AAGTTGGTCCCATACAGAGATAGCCAATTGCATTGACAATAAGCAGAAGAACATACTGTTCTCTGGGGAGGAACCAGAATGACATGAAGCACAATCCTGTAATAGTACATAAAATTGCTGCCGCGTATTTTTTATCGATTTTTCTGGCTATAAAACCGAGCATTATTGTTCCGGCAATTTGTGCCAGCATACCTGTGGACAGAAATATGGTGGTCTGGTCGAATTCGAGGGAACCTATATTAAAGATCGGCGTGTTATCACTGGCAACAACATACTTGAAAAAGAAAACAGTTGAGCCTGATCTCAGTGCAATAAATGTTGTAGACAATACTGCCGCTACAAGAAGTATAAGCCATGGACCATTGGCAATTAAATCCGACAAGTCCTGTCCAACAGGGTTTCTTTGGTCCTTTGGAGGTTTAACTCTCTCTTTAGTCGTAAAAAATGTGGCCCAGAACATGAGCACAGACACTACCGCGAAAATCGCGAGAGTTAACTGAAAGCCGAGAACTTCATTGTCGCCACCGAGTTGTTTAACGAGCGGACGGACAAACGTGGATACCATAAATCCGCCTGTAAATGCACCTACGAATCGAAAACTTGATGCAACCGTACGTGTACTCGATGATGGGCTAAGCACACCCATTAGTGATGAGTAGGGTACATTGATGATTGTGTAAGTAGCCAGCATTAATGCATAGGTAATATACGCGTAAATAAGTTTGCCGTGTTCACTCAAGTCCGGACCGGCAAACATCATATAGCCGCAGATACCATAAGGAATTGCGCCAAAGAGAATGTAAGGCCGGAACTTACCCCAGCGGGTACTTGTTCGATCACAGATTATACCCATGATTGGATCATTGACAGCGTCGAAGAGACGGACAACAAGCATCATCAATGCTATTTTTACCGCGTCAATACCCCATACATCTACATAGTAATAGACGAGAAAAATGCTGAACATCTGGAAAAAGAAATTAGAAGCTGTGTCACCAAGAGCGTAACCAGTGTATTCGCCCACCTTGAGGCGATGCCTGGAAACTGCTGGTTGTGACGCGGGTAAGTTCATAGAGATTCCTCCCTGGTACCTGCAATTAGTTTATGGATGGGCACTATTTAGTTTTCGCTACTGTCCGCTGTTTTTCCCGGCCTGTTCCCTGCGCCACGCGTAGTACGCGTCATAGGCCTTCAGTTTTTCCAGGTTCGGAATCGGCTTAGCGGCGGCGCTGTCATCGAAATAAAGTACCTTCTGGTCATCCTCGGTAAAGTTGGGCCAGGCCGTCAGACCGGGTCCGTTCGGGTCTCCCTTATCGGCAAAATTGATCCAGTAATCCTGTATCATGTCGGAAAGAGACAGGTCTTCCGGCCGGGGTTCGCCGCCCATTCCTCCAAAGTTTCCGAACACATAGGATACCTCGTCAGCATGATTGGCACCGTCAGGGGATCTTGGAGTCCGATGGTCATAATAGTAGACAAAGGCTTTTCCCTTTCCCATCCGGGATTGAAGCCGGGCCCAGGCCCAGGTAGGCCACGAAAACGCGAATTCGCGGAAAACATCGGCCGAGGCACGGGCCGCTTCGGCGTCGGTTGCATGGGGATATGCTTCCAGAATTACATCCGCCCGTTCTCCATAACCGGATCTAATCTGCTGTTCGAACTGTTCGGGGGTAACAGGTCCCCGCATGAACAATCCGCCTTCATTGGAATTGGTGCCTGCCAGGATCGGAGTATCGTTGAACTGACCTTTTTCATATAGTTCGTAGGGATCTCCCGGGATCACATATCCATCGGCCACGGGCCAGAAACGGAAGCCTCCGCCCATTCCTCCTCCGGTGGCTTTCTGGATGTGTTCGGCCGACAGCGCACGCGCAGCCTTTATACTGTCGACACCGAGTTTCTTCAGAAAGTTTTCTCCATCCGACTCCGCCAGCTTCAGTGCCGCAACATTCATTCCCGCCCCTTCTACGACCCTCGGCGGAGCAAAGGAACCGCCGCTTTCGGAAATTGCGCGCTGGAACAGCCCTTTGGCCGGTGGCGCGGCGGACAGCATACCGACTGCGATTCCTCCTGCAGATTCGCCGAAAATCGTTACGCGCGACGGGTCCCCTCCGAATTGTGCGATATTGTCCTTTACCCACTTAAGACCGGCTATCATATCCTGAAGACCATAAGTACCGGATCCTTTCCCGCTTTCACTGCTGAGTTCCGGGTGCGCCATGAATCCGAAAACACCAAGCCGGTAGGCAATGCTTACGAGGACCACCCCTTTTCTGGCAAATTTTGTTCCGTCGAACATTGGCGTTCCAGTCATTCCGCCGACAAATGCGCCGCCGTGAATCCATACCATTACAGGCCGCTTTTCATCGGCCTTTTTCGCTCCGGTCCAGACGTTCAGGTACAGGCAGTCCTCGCCGAAGTTCGCGGGGGCGCCCGTCATGGCGGCCATGCTCGAATCCTGCATGCATCCGCAGGCGTATGTGTCTGCACTTTTTACACCAGTCCATGCCTCAGCCGGCTGGGGAGTTTTCCAGCGCAGATCGCCGACCGGAGGTGCTGCAAAGGGAATTCCTTTGTATGAAATAATACCGTCCTGTTCGACACCTTCAATAGTGCCTTCGTTCACCTTAACGGTTGTTGTGAGAGGCGGTGAACTGCATGCAAAGGTAAATAAAATAGAAACCATTAATACAAAAAAACAGACTGAATGTTTTGATCTCATAGCTTCTCCTTATAATGTAAAAGTGGCGGGCATGACTTTGCCGGTAAGTTGTTCGTGGTGGCAAAAAGAGTTAAGCGGAGATTTGACCCGTTTTTTTATCTTACTTCGGAACATTCGCCGATTTAACTTCCCAGGTGCTGTCAATGCAGTAAGGGCAGTCCGGGCCAATGAGCAGGCCCTTGCCGGTTGCTGTTTCATCACCCTTAAGCCACCAGTTGAGCCAGGCAAGAATGATCCTGGTGAAGTCGCCACCGCCAGGCTTGAACAGATCTCCCCCGTGGCCGAGTTCCTTGCTGAACCACAGGACCGGAACATCCAGTTTACTGATGTTTTCATAGCCCTTTGTTCCGCCTTTGTATGCTATATCGCTCGGACCACCTTCTACAAAAAGCACGGGCTTGTGGACCAGATCGTAGAAATCATCGTTCACACGGGCCATACCGCTGCTGGTAACCCCCCAGGCGGTTATTCGCGGATCACCGACAGTACCTATGGCCATCAGCCCACCGCACGAAAAACCGTTGGTAGAAATCTTTTTTGTATCGAGACTATGGTAGTAGGCACTGCAGGGTTTCTCGTTCTCGGCGACCGCCCAGTCAATGTATGCGATCATCGGCTTGCCCATGGCTTCCATGTTCCCGCTGCCCATGCGGATATTGCCCCTGCCATTGGGCGTCCCATCAGCGATCACGAAGTATCCGTGGGAGGCGATCTCGGCCATTGCGGCGGCGTTCGACAGTCCGTTCTGTGAACAACCTCCCTCTCCCCATATAAAGATCGGGTATTTCTCTTTTCCACCCACATCGGCAGGCCGGAAAATCGTGCCCTTGTTGATTCCAGGGGCGGAATTCGTTTCAACGATTACGTCATGTGGCCCGCTTCCTGATACTTTCGTCCCCGCGGGTTTGGACTCGGTGCAGGTACCCGCGAGGGATTCTGAGCTCCCCTTCTCACTGTCCGCACCAATACAAATACCGACGTTGATAACAAGCATCCCTGCTATAACCAATATAAAAAATATGAAACGAGTGTTTCTGGTGGAACGATATACTGAAAGGTTACGGTTTACTGATAAAAGACAGAGTGATGGCTGCTCTGTGGTCGTCATGTATGCTCCTTGATGTAGGTGAGAGGTCTATGTTATCAGTATTGATAACAATTCTTTTTTGTAGATAGAAGTATATGGAGCGGGATTTGGTATGTCAATATACTTT
>JBHPCX010000200.1:0-2773 GCA_042573485.1 Thermodesulfobacteriota bacterium
AAATCTGGTTAAAAGACTTAGTTAAAGCTACCGCGTAGCGGTTTCGTGCATATTGGAGATATCCAAGATTTTTAGGGAGTGTGAAATTTTCATGTATTGGCAAGTGATCTGTAATTTTGCAGTGTTTTTCAGTACCACAAGATATTGTACGTAGCTCATTTATAATAAGACTGGTCTATATGGCCTTTCAATTTACCTTTCAAAAACATTTTTTTACATTCTCGAATGCAATCATCTGTTGATTTCCCATTAATCCTAGGAACAATAACAGTTTGCTGTTGCTGTTGTTGCGGTTGTCTTGGGTTTTGAAAGGACTTATACGGCTGTTTGGGAAGCGTAATTAAACAAACGATGACAGCATTACTATTGGTAATGTTATAGACGGCGATGTAGATGCACAAACATCAGGCGACAGAATTAAGGTTGGCAATGTCAAAGGAAAACTTAAAGTTGATTCATCAGGGGGAAGTATCCGTCAGGGGGAAAGAGCCGGTAAATCCTGTATTAATGAGTCGGGTTGCCATATATAGAGCAGTCCGTCAAAAGGCATCAACCTCATCCGGTGGGACAATACCTGTTTATCTGCCCGGTATAATTAAGGAAGCTGTTTCGGCTCAAATTAAACTACCCCACTGCAAGCAGCGGGGCATGGAATGATGCACGGCTGATAACGATATGCAGGATTAACTGCCCTAAGGTTTAAGCCTCCACAGATCATTTAATAAGTCATTTCTTATTCTACGCCCGCCGAATAGCCACATACTACCTTCGTTATCTATCCAGCTGACACTGTCAAACCTTGCATCCGGATGTTTCGCATCAGAAAGATTCTCATCTTTAAATTTATCTTCAGGATTATCCCCTGATACCCATGTCCAGTTTACCCCGTCAAATTTCCACAGGTCATTAAGCAGAGGTTTTCGTCCCATGATGAGGTTGGAACTCACACCGCCAAAAAGCCAGAGATTATCTTTTCTGTCTATCCAACTCATACCTCCGCTTCTGGCTTTCGGCCTGTTTGACTTGTCAGGAACTCCCATGATCCCGTAGACCCCCCGCCAGTTATTGGCGGTAGACTCTCCTGATACCCATGTCCAGTTGGCACCATCAAACTTCCATAGATCATTCATGTCACCACCTATTCTATATCGATCAGCTCCTACACCGCCAAAGAGCCATAGATTGTCTTTACTGTCTGTCCAGCTGACACTACCCTGCCGGGCGCCCGGTACACTATTGTTTTCCGAAACACCTATTTCACCGTAAATACCCTCCTGATCCGTTCGGAAATCTCCTGATACCCATGTCCAGTTTGTTCCGTCAAATTTCCACAGATCATTAAGATATCCCAGGAATCCTGTACCGGCATATCCGGACCCGCCAAATAGCCACAGATTATCTTTACTGTCTATCCAGCTGACGCTGTATGATCTGCTCCCCGGTTTGCTGGCTGGGGCTGTGACACTTTTGGTCTCTTGAACACCGCTGCGATCCAGCAGGTTATCCCCCGATACCCATGTCCAGTTTGTCCCGTCAAATTTCCACAGGTCATTGAGATATCCCTTTTTTAATCTTTTCTGGCCATACCCATACCCGCCAAAAAGCCATAGATTGCCTTTGCTGTCTGCCCAGCTGACACTCCCATACCTTCCGCCCGGATTATTGGTGCTGGAGACAACACCCTTTGTTCCGTAGCTGGCAGGCCGATTTGCCTCGTCATCCCCTGATACCCAGATCCAGTCAGCACCGTCAAATTTCCAAAGGTCATTAAGCAGCATATCGCGGTTTCTACTGGCCTGTCCGCCAAAAAGCCATAAATTGCCTTTGCTGTCTGTCCAGCTGACACTGCCACAACGGGCACCCGGATTATTGGTCCCGGCAGCAACACCTCTGGTGCCGTATTTTGCAGGCTGGTTTAATGTGCTTCCGCCAGATACCCGTGTCCACCTACCTGATAAATCAGCTGATTGCCGGCTTTGGGTCTCAACTGCTCCACTTCTCCCGGTTAAGCCAATCTTCACCAAGGCATCTTCTTTTTTACCATACTTCTGACTTAATAAACCATAGAGATCACCTTTAAAAAATTTCATACGCCCAATATTAGGCCCTTGGTACCCTGCCGAATCAATTGTTGTTTCACAAATGAAATTACCGTCTTTCGAATAGACTTGATAAACACGAAAGGTTTGATCTTTATCTTTAGTGTATTTGAAAACGAGAATGTTATCATCAGTATCTACTTTGATATCATAATAATATGGCCAGTGTTCAGGGAAATATTCATTGGATTTAATCACCTTTAACTCGTCAGCATTAATTTCTATTTTCCTCTCTGAATTAAAAGCTATCAATTCATTATAATGATCATCCTTTTCTGTTTGAGTAATAGGTATAGACGAATAATCTAACTCTATTAGGCCTATCTCTTCTCCATCCAGTGAAAATATATGAATCTCCCTGTTTTCCGGATACCCGACAATTAAGTCACCAGCTTTGGTCCTATTAATACATGTATTGAAATCCCTGAACGGATTTCTCAAAGTCATTTGGTGTTTATCATTCTGAACAGAGATAAACATATTTTTCTTTTCTTCAAAAAAGTTGATCACTTTCACTTCTTTTTCTGTTTTTATATCAATAATCGAAACATGTTGTTTCCATTTTCCTGATCCGTCTAAGAGTTCTTCACCAATAACAGCGATTTTATTGTCCCTTAATGCAATGCAATCTCTCACCATATAATCTAATCTTATTGTTCGATATAACGTACCGG
>JBHPCX010000201.1:0-2768 GCA_042573485.1 Thermodesulfobacteriota bacterium
TGATTGACGTCAACTATTTTTCCCATCAACGACAATTAAAATTCCCGGATTACCATTACCATAATAAATATCCTATAATTTAGCAGGTGATACGTAGGGAGCCCGTAGGGCGACCGGAGTTTCACCTGCTGGCGTTTCTTGACTCTCCCTTCTTCCTTGTGCCTATTCTATACATTGATTTCTGATATTCTTTACTTTTTCCTGATCATTGCCAATCTTAGCTCGTGTGTAATCATAAATCCAGACTGGATAAGTATAATTACATTCTTTTATTAAAATACCTCCATTATAATCCGTGACCATGTATATATCCTCACTTCTTTTATAAGTATCAAACCATGTGGTGTTCTCTTCAGTGTATTCTACTTGTATAGTCTCTAATCTGCCCTTTTGGGGATTGTAAATTGTTTCTTCCATATTTATTCTCCTTCTAGCCTGCTTTACCTTTGGACTTTTCCAGGCGATAGCTTGGTAAATTTAACTCTAAAATGATGCTGTGATGAACAAGGCGATCAATGGCAGCTGCAGCCGTCATGGGATCCTTGAAGATACGTTCCCATTTGGAAAACGGGAGGTTGCTGGTTATCATCAAACTTCCACGCTCATAACGTTCGGCAAGAAGGATAAAAAGCACTTCCATTTCTTCCCTGTTTTGTTGAACATATCCGATGTCATCTATGATTATGGCATCATACCGGCTTATTTTTTTCAGCACCTTGGGGAGATTAAGATCCCGTTTGGCAATAAGTAATTGCTGCACTAAAAGGCTACAAGGGGTAAATAACACCTTACATCCTTGCTGGATCAGCTCCTGCCCAATTGCACAAAGTAAATGTGTTTTCCCACTTCCGGGATTTCCAAAAGCCAGGAGGTTTTCCGAGCGTTCTACAAAGGAACCATCTATAAGAGCTTTTACCTGTATTTTTAACTTGGATGGCAACCGATTCATCTCAAAACAATCAAGATTCTTTTCTAATGGTAGTTTGGAAGCGCGTAGCATCCTTTGTATCCTGTTATGACTGCGAACCTCTCTTTCCCGCTCCATAACTTCTGCCAGGTAGTACTCATATGTCAGGTTTTCCTTTCTTGCCTGATCAGCCTGCTCCTCATAACAGGCCCTTACAGTAGGTAAATGCAAATCCTTAAGACATTTTGTCAGGGAGGATTTTAGTTCATCTGGTAACATGACTGCACCTCCTCTTCGGGATTCAGAAGGGCATCATATAACCCCAGATCAATCTTTCCGATTGTAACATCTGCAGGGGAAGGTATCTGATCTATAGAGTCCATAACACTTTCTATTGCTTCAGAACTTATAGGTTTCTCTTCATCAATAAGAGTTCTGAGAGCATAATCTACCATAGCTTCATTTCGCATTGCGGCCAGGTGTAAAATGTGCAGATATTCTTTTGCGGCCTTTGAAGACTTCCTTTCCTTTAACCAGTCATAGGCCATTCGGAACCGATGTGTCGGGAAGAGAGCATCCCTATACCGATAGTTTTCAAAGGCTCCGGGTTTCCGTACTAACCAGTCTATAATATGTCGGTACTGGATGTGATGCTTACTTTCTCCACGCAAACGTGGAAGCGTTTCTATCCGTTGCTGAGCGTACCATATCTCCAGATACTCCATATAAAGACGGGCTTCTATGGTTTCTCTAATCAATCGGCTATGGACAGAATATACATTGTGATTAACTCTTATTGTACTGCTCGGGCCTACTCTGACTTTAAGTCTTTTATAACTGTTAAGACGGTTGGGCGGTAATCGACCTAAAAGGTCCTGCTCTTCTTTAAATCGATCCTTTCGACCGGCATTGAGTTGTGTAAATAACTTCTTTAAAAAACTCTCATAATCTTCTCGACTGGAAAAATCCCTGCTTCCACGCAACATCAGGGATTGTTCCACAGCGTTCTTAAACCGATAATGGCGCTGTTCTACATCTCCGTTTTCGTTAGGACTGCTCGCCTGGGTTTTACATCCTTTTAAATTATAATGACTGAGAAGAGCCTTATATCTTTGTGTGAACTCTTCAGGGTTGCCAAGCTTATTTATAGCTGACGTAAGACGGTCTGTCCGGTGCCTATTTGGTACTCCTCCCAACTCCCAAAGTGCTCTTTGTAAACCTTCACTTAATGATTCAAAACTCTCAGAGAAACAGATCGTTCCTGTCTCCCAGTTTGAGTAGGTAAGTACAAAATGGTAAATAAGATGATTAAACGGTTGGCCCTGGATTGTTATGCCAAGATAGTCCATATGAGTGAAATCCGATTGGCACAACTCTCCGGGGTAGTGTTTCTGGGGAAAAAATACTTCCTTTGGTGGTCCTTTTAATGCTCTCCAAATCTTTACCCGGCGCTGTAGTGTTCTTAGTTGTCCGTCAGAAAATTGGCCGGGATAACGACGCTGGAGATCCTCAAATAAAGTTTTTGCCTCCAAACCTGGGTTGATTTCCAGCTTCTCCTCTATCTCTTCCCATACCACACTGAATGGATCTTCCCTGGTTCGCCATGTGTGTTCTACTTTAATCTCGCTTGGTAGTTTCCCTAAATTACGATACTTCCGAGCTGTTTTCTCGTCCATATCCGCTTTTGCTGCTGCAACAATTAGACTCTTTCCTTTTCCTAGCATTTCCATAAGTACCCTCACTTGTCTGTCTGTTATCACCCGAACCTCCTTTCAACCAAAGTTCGGGTAGACTACATTTTCTTACAAGGTACCGGGAATTTTATTTGTCGTTCGACCGGAATTCTAATTGTCGCTCATCA
>JBHPCX010000202.1:0-2708 GCA_042573485.1 Thermodesulfobacteriota bacterium
AAGAATCAGTATTGACCTTTTGATTAGAATTAATAATCTCAAATTTCACCATTTTTAAGTATATGGCAAGTAGTCTAAACTTGAGATATCCTCTACATATCACAACAATATGAAAGCTTGGTATCAATAGCAGAAATAACAGCTTTTGACTGTATTTTCGTATATACAATATATGGGATTTCCATATTTGACAGTAAAATCCATTTTATTTATACTCCAGCTAAAAACCAGCCTTAAAAGTTTTCAATTCATTTTACTATTTAAAAAGAGGGCATAAACTATGAAGTGTCCTAAATGTCAACATGAGAACTCTGCTGATGCAAATTTCTGTAATAAATGTGCTTCTCCTTTAGGAGAAACTACCGCACAGGATGACCGTTTTTCTCTTATCAGTGACTACGTCCCCGCTGAGTTAAAAGAGAGAATCATTGACGCAGGAAGACAGCTTGAAAGCGAAAGAAGATTTGTGACAGTCCTCTTTGCCGATGTTTCCGGCTTCACATCACTATCCGAAAAACTCGATCCCGAGACTGTTAGCATGGTCATGAATGACCTCTTCAACGGGTTAATCACTATAATCATAAAATATGAAGGCCTCATCATCGACTTCTTCGGTGATGGCATCCTTGCTGTGTTCGGTGCACCGCTGGCACATGAAAATGACCCCGAAAGGGCCATACGGGCAGCCCTGGAGATGATGCCCTATATAAACCAGTTCAACAAAGTAAGCCCTCATAAACTGCCTGTTCCTTTAGGTATGCACATAGGCATACACTCTGGCCTCGTTGTTGTGGGCAACGTAGGTAATGATATGAGAATGAGATACTCAGCTGTAGGAGATACGGTAAACCTCTGTTCAAGAATAGCTGACCACGCTACAAGTGGTGAAATATATATCAGTGACAGCACATACAAGATCCTTTCTTCTCAACTGGATACAGAGCCAGCAGAGGCTGTCATTTTGAAAGGAAAAGAAGAACCGGTAACTGTCCACAAACTGCTTTCAATCGATGATGAATTTATCGACACTTCTGCCGCAGGAGAAAAGGGCTTTGTAGGAAGAAGGGAAGAAAAGGAGATAATCTCACAGGCATTGTCCCGTGTACTTGATAAAAAAGAGGAAAGAATCCTTGTATGCGGTGAACCGGGAGTTGGAAAAAGCAGGCTCAAGGATGAGCTTACAGTTGATGCAGTAAATAAAGGCTTCAGCGTGTTTGAGGGCAAATGCTCCAGCTTTGAAACAAAAACTCCCTATTATCTATGGAACACACTTCTTAAGGACATGATGAGTATGCCTGTTGAAGCCTCGGAGAATGAAACCAGGAAACAGCTTCATGATACTCTCTCCATCCTTAATATGAATGCAGAGGAACCCTATTTAGCCACACTTTTATCCTTAAGATATGAAGAGATACTTCTTGAAGATGATCAGGAAAGAAAAAACAGCATTTTTGAAGCAATGTACAAATTTATAGAGAAGTTCGGCCATCGTGAACCTACGGTTTTTATCCTTGAAGATATCCACTGGGCAGACAGGTTCTCTAAGGAACTTTTAGAGTTTCTGATGAGGAAGGATGAGCTTGCTCCATCCTTGTTCTACATAATCTTCAGACCTGAGTACACTGAATACAAAAACATAATGAACCGGGGTGAATTGATTAATCTTGATAGATTATCAGAGGAAGACACTCTGGGACTCATTAAAATGAGACTCGATATCAAGGAAGTTCCTGATGAGCTTCTTCAATTGATAAAGGTAAGAACAGAAGGTAACCCGTTTTTTATTGAAGAAAGTCTCAAAACACTTGTTGAGAATGAGTTTATCTCGGTAAAAAAAGGTAAATTAAAGCTGAACAATGAAAACTTGGAATCAGGGATACCGGATACTGTCCAGGGTGTTGTCATGGCCCGTATCGATAGGCTTGAAGGAAGAATACGAGATGTACTTCTCAACGCATCGGTTATCGGAAGAGAGTTTTCAAAAAAACTGATTGAAAGAGTCATTGATGGAGAGGGAGATGTCTTATCCCATCTCAGTCAACTTAAAGGATTGGAGCTTATTCTTGAAAGAGAAGAAGTGAAGGAGTTTGAATATTTATTTAAGCATTATATGATACAGGAGGTTGCTTATAACACGATCCTGATAAATAAGAGGAAGATGCTACATGGGTTTATAGCAGAAGTCACAACATTATTAAGTACAGATATGATGAAGATATCCAAGGTTTTTAGGGGGTATAAAAATGTTGGATCATGGCAAGAAACATGCACTTTTGCAAAGCTTATCAGGTCCACAAGATATAGTGATATTTACCGTACATTTAAGATTGTTGATTTTCCTTCACATTTGTACGTTTCCATTTCTCAAAGGCAACATATAATTGCTCATAAAATTCCTTGGGTTCCGATACGCTAATTTTATAACTCCTGCTTTTCTCAAGAGTATTCAACCATGGAAAAAGATATTTTAACCATAGTGATCCTGATTTACGTAAAATATATATTTCCCCTTCCTTTCTTCTCTTTACGTCCGATTTCGGGCATCCAATGTTATAGGGTAAAAAATATTTTTTAAAAAGAAAAAGTGGAAAAGATGAATATTTGGAACCAGAAATTTCTTTGTAGTCTTCCATAGCATTATTCTGATTGGATTCTTTATATAAACCATATAAACCAGTAGGAACTTTGAATGAAAAAAAGGTCGGTTT
>JBHPCX010000203.1:0-2703 GCA_042573485.1 Thermodesulfobacteriota bacterium
ATGCCGGATCGGGCTGGTTGTTATCCAGCAGCTGCCTGGCCATAAAATATCGATAATATGGATTCCTCATGCGGGAACGTTCCGCTTCTTCTCTGTAATATTCCGCTAATTCGGCATTACCCTGCCTCACATAAAGACTCTGCAGGTTATTGATATTTTATGGCCAGGCAGCTGCTGGATAACAACCAGCCGGATCCGGCATTGAAGCACATTAATTGGGCCATTCGCAGGTATGAAAGAGAATACCGCTTTCATTTCCTTGCGGCAAAAATATATGCCCGCCTGGGAAAGCATGACGATGCGGAAGAAAGCCTGGAACTGGCAACCAGGCTGACGGATGATGAGAAAAATCGCCTGCTGTATCAATCAAAAATTGGACGGCTAAGGGAAATAACAAAGAAAGACAGTGACCATCCCTGAACAGTGATCGATAGATAATTATCAATTACCAATAAGCAATTACCAATTAAAGTCAGTTTCTGGTTTCTTGTCTCTGGTTTATAGTTTTAAAACAGGACTTAGGCGACATGTCATTTACGCGACTACCTGTCCCGGTGCTGTTTTCGGGGACCTGGGAATTCAGGCCCATCGTCATTCCCCGACTCGATCGGGGAATCCAGGTCCATCATCTTTTCCAGACTGGACCATATAGTCATTATACCCGATGAAGGATTGCTGCAAATAGTCAGAGGAGACGGTTAAAATGGATTCCCGCCTTCGCGGGAATGACGGCTAATTGATACTCTAAAACAGTTGATTTTATTCAACTTGCTCTTGATCTATAATCTTTGAGAAGATAGTTGTTCAGTGCAGTATTTAAGCAGGAAACAGCAGGCAGGAAACATGAAAATAACCAAGCTGGTACAGGCCGAGATTTTACTGCTTCTTATTACGATTTTATGGGGCAGCACTTTCACTATTGTAAAGAAGGCACTGTTACAGGTTTCTCCCGTACTGCTGGTTGCGCTGAGGTTCTGGATCGCGGCCGTGGTAGTTGCCGTTTTTATGAAGGGAAAGTTCAGGGATATCCAGTCCGGAACCGTTCTGAGAGGATTGGCTTTGTCCGTAACCTTTCTTGGAGGTTTCCTGTTCCAGACGCTGGGCCTGCGTGATACTACTCCTTCCAATTCCGCGTTTATTACCAGCCTCTGTGTTCTCCTTGTGCCGGTCCTGGGATTCCTGATATTTCGTCACAGGCCGACGGTTCAGACAATCGCCGGCATTCTCATGGCAGTAGCTGGATTGGTCCTTCTGCTTGCCGATTCCAGCGACTTCAGCCTGCATTCAGGGGATTTTCTGACAATGATATGCGCCGTTATGTTCGCCTTTCAAATCCTGTTCGTGGGACGTTTTGTCCGGCAAATCAACTACCGTCACCTGATTTTTATAAAGATACTCTGCAGCGCGATTCTATGTTCCATCATGGTACCTTTACTTGAATCGCCTTTTGTCATCTGGGATTCCTGGTTAATATTCTATCTTTTTATTCTGGGTGTACTTGCTACGGGCACAGCCTTTTTTATCCAGGGGTGGGCCCAGCAATATTCCAACCCGAATCACACTGCGTTGATTTTCAGCCTGGAGCCCGTGTTTGCCACCCTGTTTGCCTTTATCATCCTGGACCAGAGTTTTTCTGCAAAGGAGTGGGCCGGAGGGATCCTGATGCTGACCGGAATTATTGTCTCAGAAATCAGGAGACCTGAAAAAGCAGATCTTTTTAAAGGAAATAGGCTTAAAACAAGTTAGGAGAGACCTTTGAATAATTTCGGCCTTATGTCATTTACAGAGGAGCATTGAGTATTCGACAGGATTCACCCTGTTAAATCCGTGCAGCGGGCTGCGAAGCAGCATTTAAAAGGGTAAACAAGATGTTCAGGATGTTTTTTGCCTTTCCGGAAGAAAGGCAAAAAGGAATCATATTTTGAAGTAGTAAATTTTACCAAATATTTGTCATTCCACGACTGGATCGGGGAATCCAGATGCTTCATCTTTTCCAAGTTGGACCAAATAGGCGCTATTCGCGATGAAGTATAACAAAAAATAGTCGAGGAGAAGGTTAAAATGGATCCCCGCTTTCGCGGGGATGACGGAGGGTGCGGAGACACTCCAAAGTTTATCCCTCTGTTATTATAGCGGGAGTCGAGACGACATTTGAGGCATGACACATCTCCTGTCCCATATATCTTTCTACCGGTATAGGATTAGTAAAGTAATTATAGCCCCTGTATCTTCAGCATGTTTTAAAACCCTATGAATTATATATTTTTATGGAGCTGTAAAAAAGAGCGACCTCGTTTACTCAAGAGGCCTTACAGTGGACTGAATCCTCTTAAGAGCTTCCTGATCCTCCAGACTCCTCTTATCCATTGAAGCCTGCATACGGCAGATTCTTTTTGGTATTCGGGTGCCTATAGATCTTTCTTTTCTGCATACTATCTTGATAGTGTTGTCAGGATTGTTATTGTAAGCTTTGATCTCTTTATCCGAAAGCTTGCTCAAATTGATAGTTTTGTGGGTAGAGTTGCAGCCGGGAAAGGCGAAACCTGCTATAAGAAGAAACACGATTAATAATTTTTTTACCACAACCTCCTTTTTTTTATTCCAGTGACCCAGAACAGCCTCTATCATTCTATAATAATAGCTAAAAAACGGATATCACGTCGTACATACCAGGCTCCGTATTGGCGTTGAACACGTTGTGGA
>JBHPCX010000204.1:0-2669 GCA_042573485.1 Thermodesulfobacteriota bacterium
GGCATACACTACTCCATTGGTAGTAAGAAAAGATGATAAGACCAGGCTTGTAGTTTTAGGTGCTGATCACCTTACGGGCCATGACGCGGCAACCGGTGAAATGATCTGGGAGATCGGCGGGTTTAATCCCTCAAATCGACCTTCATGGCGCATGATTGCATCACCAGTGATTTTCAAGGACATTGCCATAGTGTCTTATGGAAGAGGGGATTTTCTGGCCGGTGTGAAAATGGGCGGTAAAGGTGATGTCACAGACTCGGCCTGGTTATGGAATAAAAGAAGAATTGGCTCCGATGTTGCTACTCCGGTTGTTCACGACGGCAAGATTTACATTGTCAGCTTTAATGGCAAAGTATGGTGCCTGGACATTGAGAGCGGCGAGGAACTCTGGGAGTCCAAACTCCCCCATGTAAACGGTGCAATCTACAGTTCACCTACTTTAGCCGGAAACAAACTCTATATCTGCCGGGAGGAAGGTACTGTTTATGTTTGTGAAGTCACCTCAAAGGGGATGCAGGTCTTGAACCAGACAAAGTTCGATGATAATTTTGTCGCATCACCTGTCCTTGTACAGGACAGGATACTTTTTAGGGGCGATAAAAACCTTTATTGTATAGGTGAGTGATTATATTTAGATGCTGGATACTTGATGCTGGTAAGTAATAGTATATAACTAAAGACCAGAAACTGTTTTGAACGATAAACGGCTTTAATACAGCATTCCCTCTTCGTTATGGGGGAACCCCCAAGCCGTCATCCTCGCGAAAGCGGGGATCCATTTTTTCCGGTTTTAACGATAAACCAGAGACCAGATGCTTGATACCAGCTATAGCCGGAGTCATACAAATGAAAAAAGATCGTTTCAACTATTATAGATTCATTTTGTATATATCATTAATACCTTTAATAATTCTGAGCACTTTCAGCGCGTCCGGCGAGGAAGATGATCAAATTCCCTGGATTACATCCAGGGATGAAGCCATAGAAACAGCCTTAAGTGAAGGGAAATACATACTTCTCGTCATAGGCAGTGATACATGACGTTATTGTAATGCGTTGCGTGCCAATGTTTGTGAGGAAGATGATCCTCCTGTTAAACAGGTAATCATGGAAAATTACGTTCCTTGGTACTCTGACATATATAAGAACCCCGCTACGGAGTACCAGGATTATGATTCTGCAGATTATATACCCGTAATTTGCCGTATTGATCCCCGTAATCCTGAAGAATATATAGATAAAAGCATTGGTGGTCCTGACCCTGATAACCCTGCTGGTATCGCGATCTTTACGGAGACCTTTTATAACCGGCTGCTGGATGGACTCGGTGATATAGATTCTGATGGTATGCCTGATGAGTGGGAAAGGGAGTACGGTCTCGATGCATTGAGTGATGATGCTGATGAAGACCTGGACGGGGATAATTTTTCTAACTTGAATGAGTATTTGAAGGAAACATTACCCAATGACGCCGAATCTCATCCGCCAAGGTTTATGCCATGGCTTCCTTTACTGCTGGAGGATGATTAGTATTCCACCCGGGGATGATTGAAACCTATCGTCTTCAGTTGTAAAAAGTAGGTATTCCCGCACAGGCGGGAATCCATTTTAACCTATCTCTCTGACGATTTTTAGCCAAGCTTCATAGTGAATAACGCCTATTTGGTCAAGTCTGCGAAAGATGATGGACCTGGATTCCCCGATCAAGTCGGGGAATGACGGATTGGTGTATTCCGCATACCAGATTATGTCATTCCGTGGCTTGACCACGGAATCCACAACCTGTTGTCTTTAACTAGTCAGGGTTGCAATGCGGATTTATTCATAGACAATTTACAATAAGAGTTGACTATAAATGGATTCCCGCCTGCGCGGGAATGACGGAGTTGGTCAGCCTAACTTCATTTATTATTCCAGCGGCCGGTTTTCTCATAATAGCAGAAGAGAAAAATGATCTTCCAACTTCCAACTTCCCACTTCGAACTTATCCCTCCTCCTCTTCTTCATCTTCAACATATGGATCAGAGATATCGCCCCCAAGTAATTCAAGATAGGTATCTTCCAGCTTTTTCATTTCCCTCAGGATATCCATTGCGTGCCTGGTTCCCACCTCCGCCGCCTTTTCAGAGTCCCTCTGCCTGAAGGCATCCATGATTTCATCATGGTCGCTCTCATTATGTATTATGGTAGTTACAGGTTTCATGGTCCTGATGAAACTCTCGGTGAAATCCATTATATTTTCCATTATGATGGAGTATATTGGATTTCCACAGGCCCGCCCCACCAGCCTGTGGAACATCGCATACAACGAATCAAGCTTGTCTCTTTCCTTTATAATGTCATAGGAATCAAGGAGGTTTTGCATCTCCTTGAGTGCTTTCTGGGAGGCATTCTGGGCTGTGAGTCTGCAAACCTCGGGCTCGAGGAGCAGTCTGGCCCTGGACAGGTCATCCACCTTAACCCTTCTGTATCTTATAAGGTCGGCAAAGTCCTCCATAAATGGCAGCTGGTATAACTCCCTTACAAAGGCTCCGCCCGTTATTCCCCTTCTGATCTCCAGAAATCCTCTTGACTGCAGGACCCTGATACCTTCCCTGATGACAGGCCGGCTTACACCGAACTGACGGGCAAGTTCTGTTTCGCTGGGAAGCGCATCACCTGTTTTATAT
>JBHPCX010000205.1:0-2643 GCA_042573485.1 Thermodesulfobacteriota bacterium
ATTTTTGAAAAATATTTTCAGCTCGAGGATGAAAGAAATGAGTGCCTGAGGGGTCATGGTCTTGGCTTGGCCGGTGCCCTTATTCTCGTTGAGGACATGGGAGGGGAAATAACTTTAACAAGTAACAAGGGGAGGGGGGCCAGCTTTGAGGTCAGGCTTCCCCTTGAATAACAGGAGGAATATATGGATTTTATAGAAAAAGCAAAAATCAGGATTGAACACTGGGTGGAACACAGTGATCACCATATTGAAGATTATACTGCGTTCGCGAACCAGCTTGAGCAGGAGGGAAAAAAAGAGAGTGCGGAAGCTATCAGGGAAATGATAGAACTAAACATCAAGAGCACGGAATGTCTTAAAAAGGCCCTCAAGGGGCTCGAGTGATTTAAAGGAGATAAAAAATGTGTGAAGCACATGCCTTTTTGATTAAAGACGGTATTGAACAGAAGCTGATGGAAAATGTTGACCAGCTGGAAGTCGATGGCGATGAGATAAAGATGATAAGTATTTTTGGTGAACAGAAAAACATCAAAGCGAAGATTAAAAGCTATAATGGTTCTGACAGCAGGATTTTACTAGAGGTTGTATAATAGCATTCAGCTGCCTGTCCCGCCATAGCCCTGAGTTTATCGAATGGGCGACGGTGGATCAGCCTCTAGCCATCAGTAAAAGTTGAGGAAGCAAATCTTTTAATCTGACAGGATGAACAAGATATTTTTCGCCTTTCCGGAAGAAAGGCAAAAAGAAATCATATTTTGAGGATATAAAAAACACGGCAAGGCCAATCGTCATCCTCGCGAAAGCGGGGATCCATTTTTTCCGTCATTCCCCGACCCCGCATCAAGTGCGGGGCAGGCTTTGATCGGGAAATCCAGTGATTTTATTTTTTTTCTACGTAGCGGGATTGAACTTTCACTCTTTCATCTGGAAAGAGTGAAAAATAAATCCAAATAATCCTGTTAATCCTGTCTAATAGATTTTAAAAGCTTTTCATCCGACAGGAAGGACATGTGCTAATCTTTCGGGACTGTACCTTGGCAATTTTCACAGACCTTTTAATCAGAGCAGCAAAGCTGATAATTGATAATCAGCCCTCCATAGCCTTGACAGGTGCCGGAATATCCGTTGCCTCGGGGATACCTGATTTCAGGGGAAAAAACGGCCTCTGGTCCATATATGAACCTTCCGAATATGCTACCATCGATGCCTTCATGGCAAATCCCTCAAAAGTATGGAATATGCTCAGGGCCATGGATGAACTGATATCAAAGGCGAAACCGAATGCTGCCCACATTGGCCTGGGTAAACTTGAAAAGATGGGGTTGCTCCAGCATATTATTACCCAGAATGTAGATAATCTTCACCAGGATGGCGGTTCCGGTAATGTAATTGAATTTCATGGGAATCACAGCACACTTACATGCCTTTTCTGCAATAATAAATATGAAATGGATGAGAAGAGATCGGAATTTCCTCCAAAGTGCGGGTGTGGAAAGATATTAAAGCCGGATGTCATTTTTTTTGGTGAAGGCATACCTGAGACGGCCCTTGCATTATCCTATAAACTGGCATTATCAGCAGGCGTGGTCCTGGTAATAGGAACATCTGCACAGGTAATGCCGGCAAACAGCATTCCTGTAACTGCTGCCCGGAACAATGCTAAAATTATTGAAATCAATAAGGAGAAGACCTTCCTTACGGAAGACCTCACGGATCTTTTCCTTGAAGGGGACGCGGGGGAGATTATTATGGATCTGGTTGAGATACTTGAAGAAATGATCTAAGCGGCTTCTTTAAAATATCATTTGTCTCACACAGAGATCACAGAGGTCACAGAGAGTATAAATATGGAGCAAAAGCAGTAATAAATCTTAACCGCCCGCTGCGCTCAAGTACGCAAAGATCGCAAAGAGAAAAAGCAAGGAGGAAAAGGGTTTATATTTCTTAAATAGTTCAGGATTGGCCTCAGATAAAAATGAATTCATTCATTTTTATCTGAGGCCAATCCTGATTTAATCCCTATGGGATTACCTGCGTAGCAGGCATTTAAGAAATATGCATTCATTAAGGTTTTACATCTGTGTTAATCTGTGGATATAAAAAAAATTAACATAAGATAAAATCACTGGATTCCGCGATCAAAGCCTGCCCCGCACTTGATGCGGGGTCGCGGAATGACTTACTCTTCGCGTCCTTGGCGTGCTTCGTGGTTCAATCTTTATAGTTTTTTCTCTGTTTTCTCCCTGTCCCGCCATAGCCTTGGCGACGGCGGATGTGGACTCGAGCGAGTGAAGCGAGCGGGCGTGAGATGAGGTTTTTATAAAATCTTGAATTTGAATTTTACTTGGCGGGTCTTCTGAAATTTTCAAACTGAATTATCTTGCCCTGTTTTTCCCGGGGATCATCCTTATCATTTTTTCCTCTATAATTATTTTTCTTCAGATCATCGATCATACCGCTAAGCTCAGGATTTTTATTTATTAAATCCTGTATCTGCCTGTTTATTTCATTCCATGTAACTGCAAGCTCGTCAGTTTCAAGGGAGAAGCCTCCCAGTTCGGAAATAATGTTTCCCAGGTGAAACAATAGGCCGAAATGAGTTGTTCCCTGAAGATAATGAGGACAGTGGCACCAGAGATTAAT
>JBHPCX010000206.1:0-2600 GCA_042573485.1 Thermodesulfobacteriota bacterium
ATCCCGTTCAGGACATTTTGAGGGCGTAACGACAGTGGTGGCAAAGCTGTTAAATATAATAAAACCACACTTCGCCATGTTTGGCCGAAAGGATTTTCAACAGCTCACGGTTATAAAGAGAATGGTAAAGGACCTTAATATGGATGTTCAAATTATTGATGTCCCGACAGTAAGAGAACATGATGGTCTAGCAATGAGTTCCCGTAATAAATATCTGAGCCAGGAAGAAAGGAAGTCAGCCCTCTCCCTGAAAGAAGCGATTGACACTGCTGTTGAAATGGTAGAGGATGGCGAAACAAATTCTCAGGCAATAATATCAACTGTAAAAAAAATGATTTTGTCTTACCCGTTTACCAGCGTTGAATACATCAATATTTGTGATTCCCTGACACTGGAAGATACAAGTATCCTGAAGAAAAATAGTCTGATGGCGATGGCTGTAAAAGTGGGGAACACAAGGTTGATAGATAACTGCCTGTTATTGGCAGATAATAATGATAAATAGATAGTCTTTAAATATATGTTTGAAAGGAGTAACTGATGAAAAAATCAAATTTTCTCTTCACATCGGAATCTGTTACGGAGGGTCACCCTGACAAGGTAGCGGATCAGATATCGGACCATGTCCTGGATAAACTTCTTGAACAGGATAAATATTCAAGGGTGGCCTGTGAAACGCTGGTTACAACCGGAATGGCAATGATTGCCGGTGAAATCACTACAAATGCCTATGTTGATATGGCGGAAGTGGTAAGAGATACAATTAAGGATATAGGATATACAAATTCCGGTATGGGTTTTGACTATGAAACCTGCGCTGTATTGTCTTCCATTGATAAGCAGAGTGCTGATATTGCGGTTGGCGTTGATGAAGGTGACGGCATGTTTAAGGAGCAGGGAGCCGGTGATCAGGGTTTGATGTTCGGATTTGCGTGTAAGGATACAGAAACCCTGATGCCTATGCCCATTTATCTTGCCCACGGTTTGACTTCAAGGCTGACCCATGTACGTAAATCCGGGAAACTCCCATGGCTGCGGCCGGATGGTAAGTCCCAGGTTACGGTGAGATATGTTGATGGAAAACCTGTGGAGGTGCATACTGTGGTAATTGCAGCCCAGCATGATCCTGAAGTCGACTATGATACATTGAGGGAAGCCATAATCGAAGAAGTAATAAAAAAAGTTATTCCTGATGAAATGCTGAGCAAAGAGACCCAGTTTTTTATCAACACAACAGGAAGATTCGTGATTGGCGGTCCAATGGGTGACTGCGGTTTGACCGGAAGGAAGATAATTATGGATACATATGGCGGATTTGGATACCATGGCGGAGGCGCCTTTTCAGGTAAAGACCCCTCAAAGGTAGACAGGAGCGCCTCATATATGTGCCGTTATATTGCCAAAAATATCGTCGCTGCAGGTCTGGCTGAAAAATGTGAAATCCAAGTGGCCTATACAATAGGAAGACCTGAACCTGTTTCGGTGCTGGTGGGTGCCTATAGCACAGGGATTGTTTCCAGCAGCGAGTTGACAAAGATAGTCAAAGAGGAATTTGACTTAAGACCTGCCGCCATTATTGAGAAACTTGATCTATTACGGCCTATTTACCGTAAAACAAGTAACTACGGGCACTTTGGGAGAGAACTTCCTGAGTTGAACTGGGAAAAGACAGATATGATTGATACCCTTAAGAAAGCAGTAAAATAGGAGAAAGTACAACAGAATAGTTTATTTCATTGTAGAGACGGGTTTTAAACCCGTCTCTACAACCTTCTCTGTGCCTCTGCACTGGTGGTTAACCTCCATAAATTCCTCATAACAGAACAGGCATATCCTGGATTTTCCACAAGACGGGTTTTAAACCCGTCTCTACGACCTGAATAAATACCTTGACACATTATAAAAAATCCATATAATCCATATATCAAGATATATAGATATATTGTTATGGAAAGCTTAAATTATTTTAAATCACTGGCAGACGAAACCAGAATAAGATTGTTTAACATACTTCTCAGTCATGAATTGAGTGTGAATGAACTGGTTTCTCTAATGGATATGGGACAGTCAAGGATCTCAAGACATCTTAAGATACTGACTGATTCCGCACTTCTTCAATGTAGAAGAGACGGTATCTGGGCCTTCTATTCGGTTTCAAAAAAAGGGAAAGAAGAAAAATTCGCTAGGGCCATCCAGTTTCTTTTTCATGATGAGTCTGCATTAACAGAAGATTTAAAAAATGCAGATATTGTCATGAATGACCGCAAAAAGAAATCAAAACAGTTTTTTAATACAATTGCCCATGAATGGGATGATTTGCAGCAGCAGATTATCGGTGATTTTGATTTAAACAGAGCAATTTTAAAACATGTTGACACGTGCGATTTTGCGGTTGATATGGGATGCGGAACCGGTAAATTGCTCTACCATTTAAAAGATTTTGCCGCTGTAACTGTGGGAGTGGATTCTTCACCTGTAATGCTGGAGCAGGCCAGAAAACTTTTTAAAGAAGAAAACGGGAATGTAAAATTGCGCCTGGGAGAACTTGAACACCTTTGATTTTTTCGGCAACTTTATGCCAGTGTTGAGGATCTTTATTA
>JBHPCX010000207.1:0-2583 GCA_042573485.1 Thermodesulfobacteriota bacterium
CGAGGTATGTAATTAATAATATCTGTAATAATTTTTATGAAATGCCTGAAAACACGATCAGGGAACAGACATTCTGCTGTGGAAGCGGATCAGGCCTGAACGCTGGAGAGGACATGGAACTCAGAATGAGAGGAGGTCTGCCCAGGGCAAACGCGGTTAAGCATGTTCACGAAAAACACGGTGTAAATATGCTTTCCACAATATGCGCCATCGACAGGGCTGCCCTGCCTGATCTGATGTCATACTGGGTGCCGGCAGTTGATGTAATAGGTGTTCATGAAATGGTAGGTAATGCCCTTATTCTTGAGGGTGAGAAGAAGAGGACGACTGACCTAAGGGGTGAACCGCTCCCTGGAATGGAAGATGTCGATGAAGAAGACGAAGCTCAAGAGCCTGATAGCTCGAGCTGAGTAATCATAGGAGGCTGAGGATGTATGACGGCAGTAAAATCATAACTTTGTTGATCATCTTTATAGCTTTAATGCTTTTTCCTGTATGGCACCAGATGGGAAAGGCTGCTGGTGATGCACCTGTACCTGAACTTACGGATAGGGCAAAAGAGGCAGTTAAGTGTGTTGAGCCAAAGGATTTTATGAAAACCCAGCATATGAAATTGCTGGATCAGTGGCGGAATGAAGTCGTTCGCGATGGAGAAAGATATTATACCAGCTCTGAAGGGAAAACATATTATAAAAGCCTTCAGGTCACCTGTATGGAATGCCATTCCAATAAGTCAAAATTTTGTGATGAGTGCCATAACTATATGGGGGTTGTTCCATTCTGCTGGGATTGTCACATCGCGCCGAAGGAGAGTATATAATGGGCATTGATAGGAGAAAGTTTCTTAAAATTGCAGGTATTTCAGCAATGGTGGGAGTAAGTGGAAAAACTGCCTTTGAGCTGCTGGCTCCGGGTGATGTTGATGCATTGACAAAAAACATTCCACTCACCAAGGCAACCAAGTGGGGTATGGTAGTGGACATGCATAAGATGACAGATGATATCCTGAAGAGCTGCCAGAATGCATGTCATAGAATTCATAATGTTCCGGACTGGGGTGATGCGAGGATTGAAGTAAAATGGAACTGGAGTGATACCTTCGAACACACCTTCCCTGAGCAGGGACATGAATACATGGATGAACATCTGCTTGATAAGAATTATTTTGTGTTGTGCAATCACTGCTTAAATCCTCCGTGCTGCAGGGTGTGCCCGACAACGGCAACATTTAAACGTGATGACGGTGTAGTTGTTATGGATCCACACCGTTGTATTGGCTGCAGGTTCTGCATGGCTGCGTGCCCTTTCGGCGCCAGAAGCTTCAACTGGGGAGACCCCAGAAAGGCACCGGAGGAACTTAATCCGGAATTTCCTGAAAACCCGGACTACCCAACAAGGACAAAGGGTGTTGTTGAAAAATGTAATTTCTGCGCGGAGAGAATAGCAAAAGGTCAAATCCCAGCCTGTGTGGAAGCTGCCAATGAAAAAGTTAAGGGATCTCTTACCTTTGGTGACTTGAGTGATCATGCCTCAAGTGTCAGGCTGGCACTTCGAGAACACTACACAATAAGACGTAAACCTGAACTTGGGACAGGTCCCAATATATTTTACATAGTATAATGAGGTAATTATGCTTGATAAAGCAATAAAGGGAAGTGGAAAATACTGGAGCTGGGTAATTTTTTTACTCGCCTTGATAGGGCTCGGTTTTGGCTTTTATATGCTCCAGTGGAAAGAAGGACTGATAGTTACAGGAATGGGCAGAGATGTATCATGGGGCTTTTATATCGGCCAGTTAACTTACTTTGTTGGTGTGGCTGCCGGCGGTGTTATGGTTGTACTGCCATATTACCTGCATGACTACAAGGCTTTCGGCAGGATTACAATTCTCGGGGAATTTCTGGCAGTTGCTTCTATTGTGATGTGTCTGCTGTTTGTCTTTGTTGACCTCGGGAATCTTCCAAGATTTATGAACCTCATGCTTTACCCCAATCCGAAATCGATCCTTTTCTATGATGCCATAGTCTTGAATGTTTACATGCTTTTAAACATAGTAATAGGCTGGAACGTATTAAGTGCTGAACAGAAGGGGGTCAAATACCAGCCCTGGGTTAAGGTTCTTAGCTATATATCCATTCCATGGGCCTTCAGTATTCACACAGTAACAGCGTTTTTATATGCCGGCATTCCGGGAAGACATTACTGGCTCACGGCGATTATGGCCGCCAGGTTTCTGGCCTCCGCATTTGCGTCAGGTCCATCTTTATTGATACTCCTCTGTATTGTAGTACGAAAATTTACAAAGTTTGATCCTGGAAAAGAGCAGATCGGCACACTTGGCGGTATTGTCGCCTATGCAATGATATTTAATGTGTTCTTTATGCTCCTTGAAGTGTTCACAGCTTTTTACAGCCAGATCCCCGGGCATATGCATTCGATAGTATACCTGTTTGCCGGACACGAAGGTCATGGAAATATGGTCCCCTTGATGTGGACGGCCACTTTTTTCGCGGCAGTTTCTTTGGCACTTCTGATTAAAAATAACAAGCTGAAACTTGATAAAAGCAGAAATGACAACATTAT
>JBHPCX010000208.1:0-2502 GCA_042573485.1 Thermodesulfobacteriota bacterium
CCCCTAACCCCTCCCACCAGGGGAGGGGAATTTTTTGTAGGAAGATTTCCTTAAGTCAACAACATTGGGTTTTACACCCCACCATTAATTTCATGGGAGCAAATCTCAACAATACTAATGAACCAAAATGTTCGAAGATGTTCAATCAAATAATTATATACATCCTTAGCTTTAGATCGTCGTCCAACTGATTTAATAAATTATTTAATTTTTTAACCTTAAAACTTATACCTTGTACCGGCTTTTATTATTCCCACTCAATAGTGCTCGGAGGTTTTGAAGAAATATCATAAACAACCCTGTTTACTCCCCTCACACTATTTATTATCCGGTTGGATATCTTTTCAAGGATTTCATAGGGAACCCTGGTCCAGTCCGCGGTCATGGCATCAAGGCTGTCTACAACCCTTACTGCAATAACATTCTCATATGTCCTTTCATCTCCCATAACTCCAACCGTCTTAACAGGTAAAAGCACTGCAAAGGACTGCCATACCTTTTCATAAAGACCAGCCTCCCTGATCTCCTCGATTAAAACGGCGTCTGCTTCTCTTAAAATATCAAGTCTTTCCTTTGTTATCTCTCCAAGAATTCTTACGGCCAGGCCGGGTCCCGGGAAAGGCTGCCTTAAGACCAGTTCCTTAGGGAGTCCAAGTTCCCTTCCAACCTCACGCACTTCATCCTTGAACAATTCCCTGAGGGGTTCAACAAGTTCCATATTCATCTTTTCAGGAAGACCTCCCACATTGTGGTGGCTTTTTATCGTCGCAGAGGGACCTTTGAAGGACACGCTCTCTATAACATCAGGGTAAAGAGTCCCCTGCGCCAGATATCTGATATCGCCAATCTCTTTTGATTTTTCTTCAAATACCGAGATAAATTCATGCCCTATGATCTTCCTCTTTTTCTCAGGATCAATAACTTTATCAAGTTTTTCCAGAAACAGGTCTGAAGCATCCACAAGGTTGATGTTAATATTATACCTGTCCGTAAATAGCTCCATTACCTCCTGGCTCTCGTTCTTCCTTAAAAGCCCATTATTCACAAATATACAGATCAGCCTGTCACCAATTGCCCTGTGTAGAAGAATTGCTGTTACGGTAGAATCAACTCCTCCTGAAAGTGCGCATACAACACGCTCATCACCTATCTTTTTCTGAAGTTCCCCGACGGTCTGCTTG
The DNA here is from genome assembly GCA_042573485.1 of Thermodesulfobacteriota bacterium. Lineage (GTDB taxonomy): Bacteria > Desulfobacterota > DSM-4660 > Desulfatiglandales > HGW-15 > JAAZBV01. Next base: position 1,182 of record JBHPCX010000208.1, read on the forward strand.
ACAAAGGATTCCATGGTCCATGAAGGTGTGCATCCGCATATCCTGAAAAGGAAATTATTTAATATTTTCAATCCATTAGGAGTGTGGGCTACCTCCGGATGAAACTGCACTCCAAAAATTTTCTTTTCCGGGTCTGCCATGGCAGCAACAGGACTGCTTGAACTGCTGGCAATTACATTAAAACCTGCGGGCACATTATCAATTCTGTTTCCATGGCTCATCCAGACTTTTTCATCTTTATTCATGTCAAAGAAATGGAATAAATCACCGTCATCAAGGATGCTTATCATGGCGCTTCCATACTCTCTGTCTTCTGCCCTGGCCACAACACCGCCAAGCACCTGGGTCAAGTACTGCATTCCGTAGCAGATACCGAGAACGGGTATATTCAGATTTAATATGGATTCATCGGAAAGCGGGGCATCCTCGGCAAATACATCAGCTGGTCCCCCTGATAGTATTATTCCCTTTGGTGAAAATTTATTTATTTTTTCGATACTTAAATTATAGGGATGAATTTCACAGTATACCTGTGCTTCACGAACTCTTCTTGCAATCAGCTGTGTGTATTGAGAACCGAAATCCAGAACAAGTATTTTATTTTCATATATGCTTTTTCCCATTATTCCATCCTGTAATTTGGAGCTTCCTTTATAATATCCACATCATGAACATGAGCTTCCTTCAGCCCGGCCAGTGTTACCTGCATAAACCTGGGTTTTTGCTGGAGTTTACTTATACTTTCACATCCAAGATAACCCATACCTGATCTCAACCCGCCAATAAGCTGGTAAATTACTGCCGCAAGATTTCCCCTGTAAGGTACCCTTCCCACAATACCTTCCGGTACGAGCTTGTTTTCAGTTTTTACTTCAGCCTGAAAATACCTGTCCTTACTTCCTTCCTTCATTGCCTCAATAGAGCCCATTCCCCTGTATACCTTATATGTACGGCCCTGATATAGAATCGTTTCACCAGGACTTTCCTCTGTTCCACCGAACAGGCTGCCTATCATAACAGTGTCTGCGCCGCCGGCAATGGCCTTTGTCAGGTCACCGGAATATTTAATGCCGCCGTCCGCGATAATTGGTATGTCATATTTTCCCGCTGCTTCCGAACAATTCATTATGGCGGTCATCTGTGGAACACCAACTCCCGCGACAATCCTTGTTGTGCAGATTGATCCGGGACCGACACCAACTTTGACTCCGTCAACTCCCTGGTCAATAAGTGCTTCCACGCCTTCCGGCGTGGCAACATTACCGGCAATGAGTTCAATATCCGGATACTTCTGTTTTATCTGTTTTACCGTGTTTATAAC
>JBHPCX010000209.1:0-2499 GCA_042573485.1 Thermodesulfobacteriota bacterium
TATTCTGATGTAATTGCAGATTTTTAGGGACAAGAAATTTACAGATAATGGCAAGCGATCTGCACTTTTGGAGTACTTTTCTGCACCACAAGATGTAGTGATATAATAGTGGGTTGAATTGAGAGTTCTAATACGTCACAGCCGTTGATATCTTATCGATATAAACACTTTTTGGTCATTTGTAGGGGTTTCAATAACTGCATGATATAATAACCTTTTCAAATTCTGGCTTCAAGGTTCTTGTATGCAGAATAAATAGTTGAATTTACGGGTATTCAAGTATTATGTAAGCATACTGGAACAAAAAACTAACCAATATTAAATAGATTGGCAACGAATACCAAATCTTTTAAATCTTCAGAAACTGTTCATGTAATTCAATCTATTTCAAATGCGACTGGAACCAACCCACAGCTTTCTGAACATACTTTGCTGGTAGTACATGACCGCTGTCAAACCAGATTATCTCTTTCGTTGGACCAGGAACTAAATCAAATAACTGGTTACCTTCTTCCTCTGTATAAAAAGGGTCCTCCCTCCCCATAATCATTAGAAACGGGCGAGAACCGATAGCATGTGCAAAATTATTTGGAGATATGGCAGAGCGTCTAAAGTCATTTAGATCTTCTGGTGAAGAGAGGATTTTTCCAAGCTCAAATATAGTTTTTGACCATGGCGTAACCACACAAGCAACAGATACTTTAACACGTGAGTCCACAGCTGTTAATAAAAATGTCATCGTGCCACCCAGGCTGTAACCTATTGCACCTATTTTTGTCATATCGATATCAGTTCGTGTTTCCAGATAGTCTAACAGGCGTCTATAATCGATTGTCGAGTGGATTATCATATTTCGATGTTTAAAGAACCACCCATATTTAGATAAGAAAGTCCCGGGATTTTCATATTGGTTCTCTGCTATTCTTTCCCCGTGGTATAGGGCATCCAGGGCAACCACCGCATACCCTGATTCTAATAGGTACTTTTTTATATCTCCCAAATGAGCTATGTTGTTATCCTCCCACCAATTATTTTTCGATTCTCCTAGTCCATGGATAAGAAGAACGCATGGATATGGTCCATCGCCTTTTTTAGGTAACTCCAGATAACCAGGCACCTGTTTATCATTTGAACCGGTGAAAACAATCTTTTCCCGGGTTTTAGCTGGACTACTTTCAACAAAAACCCGGGTATTGAGTGGGATGGTAGTGTCATACTGATAGAATTGGATGATTGCTTTGTAACCCTCATTGCTGATTGGGGTGAAATCCGATGTGGATGACTCCTCCGCGAAAACTGCAGGAGTAACTATTAAATAAAAGGCACTAAATACAAATAGGATACATCTCATAGATTATGTCCTCAATAAAAGATTTGAAATATTGTTGAAGGCCAAAAGTTTCTATAGCTTATCGATATAAACACTTTTGGGTCATTTCAAGGGGTTTAAAAAACTCCGTGATATAAACACCCAAGGGGGTTATCAATCACACTCAAAATCATCATCACCAATCGGATGGCAAAGATCAGGCCAGCCGAACTTTTTCCAGTAGTCTACGAGACCTATTTCTCTCATATATTCTTTGGATTGAGGTAGCTTTCTTACTTCATGAAAAAGTGGAGTCCAATAGGAAGATAAGCCTAACGCCTGTAGGTTAATAGATCTCTCTAAAGCATTTAATGCAAACTCTTGGTCGCCGAAATAGGCTGCCCACATTGCAATACTCATAAAATTGTTACTACTAAGATATTCATTACTATTATAAATCTGATGAAGTTCTTCGAGTCCTTTTTTAGGAGAATTTATGTTATTCCTTCCTACTTCCCAACACTGACCAAGTTCCAGCATTTCAGGTATTTCATCTACAGGTACATTGTTTTTAGCTCCAAGGCGTATAAGACTAATAGCTCGATTAATTATGACGGGCAATTTCTGTCCTGCGGTTAACGTTTTAAGGTCTTCATACCTTTCCTCAGCTTCCGCAATATCTCCGGAATAGGACAGACATATCAAATTAAACGCTTTCAATAATGTATCTAGGGGATCATTTCTTTCTGCCTCTTTAACAATTTCATGACTTTTTTCCAAATAGCCTACCATAGCGTAATGTGCGGCTATTCCTAATTTAGATTGATTTGTCAGCTTCTTCCAATTACTATAAGCTATTTCAGCTCCAATAAAATCACGTCTAGAAGATTTTATATCTCCTAGCAAGTGATATGCTTGCCCTAAATTCGGTTCAAGTTCAATAGCCTTCTTTGCTGCAGTTTCTGCTTGCTCAAATTCCAAAGAAACACGATCAGAAGAGCGAATAGTAGCTAATAATAAGTGATAACTGCCCTTTACTGACCAAGCAAGCGCGAACTCTGGATCAATATCAATTGCTGAATTTATAGTCTCCAGGGTTTGTGTGACACTGCTTGGAATTATTTGAAATTTTCCCTTAGCATCTAAATACAGTTCATATGCTTGTATATCTTCAGTTCCTCCTAGCATAT
>JBHPCX010000020.1:0-42252 GCA_042573485.1 Thermodesulfobacteriota bacterium
GTACGCCTCCGTAACAGGTGAAAATTATACAACTGATGAGAAGGTATACGAGGCTTTGAAGGATTTCGTCATCCCGACCTATAGCAGGTTTGTTGATAATCTGAGAAACATTACTACTGAAATTGAGGATATCCGGAGAGTTCACGGGATTTATATCAGGGCGGCTGAATCCATATTGGAAGGTTTTAAAACTAAAATGCTGGGGATAGAGAATAATGATGACGGCATTATCATCCAGGGAAACAAAAAAATTGAACAGGGAAGCCTGGAGATTCAAAAATGGCGTGCTGAATTGGATAAACTCTTTGTTGAGCAGGGTGTAGCACTTAAATAACAGGAAGCCACAGAAGTTAAAGAAGAATAAAATGATATGAAATTTACTAAGATCATACAATTCAATGCCTAGCCAGCCGAAATCAATATATACCTGCCAGAATTGTGGATACCAGACTCCGAAATGGATGGGGAAGTGCCCCGACTGTAATAAATGGGACAGCTTCGCGGAGGAATTTTACACAAAGAAAAGTAAAACGGCTGTTGATTCATCTATGACTGATCCGGAGAGAATAAACGAAATAATCATCGCTGATGATAAAAGGACAAAAACAGGAATTGAAGAGTTCGACAGGGCCGTAGGGGGAGGTATTGTCCCGGGCTCATTAGTGTTGATAGGCGGTGATCCAGGGATAGGTAAATCCACCTTAATTCTCCAGGTTGCGGGGAAACTTTCGGAACAGGGATTAAAATCCCTGTATCTTTCCGGCGAAGAATCCCCTCAGCAGATAAAACAGCGCGCCAGGCGTCTTTCTGTTAATTCTGATAATCTTTTCATAATTTCAGGCACACAAATAGAAGAGTTGTTTGAAAAGATTAAAGGCTTTAAAACAGACGCTTTAATCATCGATTCCATACAAACAACATACACAGATGCCCTTCCTTCGGCTCCCGGCAGTGTAGGACAAATCCGTGAAGTATCGGCAAAGCTTCTCAGGTGGGCCAAAGAAATGGGAACTCCTGCTTTTTTAATCGGTCATGTAACGAAGGACGGATCAATCGCGGGCCCGAAAGTATTGGAACACCTTGTGGACACTGTCCTTTATTTTGAAGGTGATACAAGTCATACCTTCAGGATTATCCGTGCTGTAAAAAACCGTTACGGATCAACCAATGAAATCGGTGTATTCGAGATGAAAGAAAATGGCCTGATACAGGTTGGAAACCCGTCAAGGATCTTCCTGGAAGAAAGACCCGAAGGAGTTTCCGGCTCAATTGTTCTTCCATGCATTGAAGGATCAAGACCCCTTCTTTTAGAGATTCAGGCACTTGTCGGACAAAGTCCCCTGGGCATGCCGAGAAGGACATCCATCGGAGTGGATCACAACCGGATATCATTACTTGTAGCTGTCCTGGCAAAACGGCTTGGTATTGAGCTGGGAGACCAGGATATATTCGTTAATGTGGCAGGAGGATTGAAGGTGGATGAACCGGCTGCTGATTTAGGAATTGTTACAGCTATGATATCAAGCTTTTTAAATAAACCGGTAGAGCCCGATATTGTAATATTCGGTGAAATCGGTCTTGCCGGTGAAATCAGGGGAGTAAGCCAGCCTGAGGCCAGGATAAAAGAATCAATAAAAATGGGTTTTACAAAATGCATTCTATCAAAAACCAATATGGAAAACTGTAATGCTCTAAACGGGATAGAGTTAGTCGGGGTACAATCTGTTAATGAATTGATGGATGTCCTGTTTTAGTGTTGGGAATTAATTGCTTACAATTCTAAAAAATCATACCGCGCCGGAATCATGGGAACAAATTCTTTCCCGAAGCATAATAAAATCTGATGATATCCCATCCCTTTCAGATAAAGATAAAAGAGACATTGATACTGTCGTAAAAAAATACCCGATGCTCATAAATCCATACTACTTCAGCCTTTTAAAGGGATCAGGTTCTCCGTTATACAAACAGGCAGTACCTCACATCAGGGAAATAAATGACGGCAAAGGATATATTGATCCCCTTTTTGAAGAAGCCCTGTCTCCGGTACCGGGCCTTACTCATAAATATCCTGACAGGGTTTTATTTCTCGTTTCGAGCAGATGCGCGATGTATTGCAGGTTCTGCAATCGTAAAAGAAAAGTCGGACATGACTTTATGGTAAGTGAAGATACAATAAAAGAGGGGCTGGCATATATAAAGGCTACAAAAACAATAAGGGACGTATTGATATCAGGAGGGGATCCGCTACTGCTTCCCGATGAAAAAATAAGAGAGCTCCTCATAAAAATAAGGGACATTCAACATGTTGAAATAATAAGGATAGGAACAAGGGTCCCCTGTACACTCCCCCAGCGCATCACCCCAAACCTTGTAGAGATCCTTAAAAAATTTCACCCAGTCTATATTAATACGCACTTTAATCATCCCTCAGAAATAACAAGCATTTCCGCCGAAGCATGTAAAATACTTACAAACGCAGGTATCCCCCTTGGCTGCCAGACAGTACTTTTAAAGGATATAAATGATAATGTTGATATAATGATGGAGTTAATGCGGAGGTTACTCACGATTCGTGTAAGACCATATTATCTCTTCCAGGCAGACCTGGCAAAAGGCACATCACATTTCTGGACACCCTTAAAAAAGGGATTGGAAATAATGGAAGAACTGCAGGGCTTTTTGTCAGGGATTGGTGTTCCGAGATTTATGATTGATCTTCCGGAAGGAGGAGGTAAAATTCCGGTAATTCCTCAATATATAAAGGGGATAAAGGGTGATAAACTGGTAATAAAAAATTACAAAGGGCTTGAATATTATTACCCTATCAATTAAGTGTTAATATTATAATCATATATAAAATGTCAGAGAGCGGAATATATAAAATACTATTTATTTTCTTTTACCTTCAAAAAATATGAAAGGTTAATATTATGATTAAAGTATCATGTATGGGCGGTACCGGAGGAGTCACGGGTTCCTGTTTTTTAGTCGAAAATGTTCAGGGCAATAAAGTGCTGGTGGATTGCGGGTTATTCCAGGGCGGCAGAGAAATGGAAAAACGCAACTCGGCTGACTGGGGTTTCAATCCGTCGGAAATAAGTACATTGTTTTTAACTCATGCCCATATTGACCACAGCGGAAGGATCCCGAAACTGGTTAAAGACGGCTTCAAGGGCAAAATTATTACATCTCCCCCTACCGCGGAACTATGTGAAATCATGCTTCTTGACTCGGCACATATACAGGAAATGGATGCCGAATGGCAGACAAGAAAAAATAAAAGACAGTCAAAATCACCGGTAGAACCCCTTTATGAAACAAAGGACGCGGAAGAAGCACTCCACCTGTTTTCGCCTGTTGAAAGGGATAACGTCGTTCAGGTTGAACCCGGAATAAAGGCCCGGCTTAGAAACGCGGGACATATTCTGGGATCATCAATTCTTGAACTCTGGGTGGAAACAGAAGGGGGTGAAGCAAAAATAGTCTTTTCGGGAGATATTGGAAAGCATAATCAATTGATTGTTAAGGATCCTCATGAAATATTTGCAGCGGATTATCTCTTTATTGAATCAACCTATGGTGACAGGTTACACAGGACCTTTGAAGACAGTAAAACCGAGCTTCTGGAAGCGATCAATTATGCTGCTTCCAATAATGAGAAAGTTGTAATCCCTGCATTCGCGGTTGAAAGGACACAGGAAATTATTTATATTCTCGGCGAGTTCCAGCGCAATGGGGACCTTCCTGACATACCCATCTACCTTGACAGTCCCCTCGCAATAAGGGCAACCCAGATATTCCGAAAAAACAGGAAATACTATGATGATGAGGCAATGGCTATTGTCAAAGAGGGTTTTGATCCATTTGATATGCCGAATCTGAAGTTCACACTGGCAACAAAAGACTCAATCGCCATAAATGAAAATTCAGGATCTGCGATTGTTATAGCCGCGAATGGTATGTGTACAGCCGGCAGAATAAAACATCATTTGAAACATAACCTGTGGAAACCCGGGGCAAGCCTTGTTATTATAGGATACCAGGCAATGGGGACTACAGGAAGGAAGATTGTAGAAGGTGCCAAATCAGTTAAAATATTCAGAGAAAATGTCGATGTGAAGGCGAAAATTTACACAATCGGGGGTTTTTCAGCACATGCGGACCAAAAAGATCTGCTTGACTGGGTAGGCAATTTCAAAGAATCAAATCCCGGAGTATTTGTAGTACATGGTGAACCTGCTTCAAGTCAGGCATTTGCGGATAAAGTAAAAAACACCTTTGGTTTTGAAGTTCGCGCACCTGCATGGAGGGATCGATTAATCCTGAAGCCACGAGAAATAATCAGCGAAAAAGACTCTGCTCCGGAAGAGCACGCTAATTACTATGATCCAATGCATAACAGTATTGTTGACATAGAAAAAGAGTTAAACAATCTTAAAAAATACATGAAGAAAAATGAACAGGAATTGAATGAAGATGATCTTGACAGGCTTATGTATATACTTGGAGATTTAAGGAGTCTCCAAAAATAGATATTTTACATGTGAAGGCTTTGAATTAATCACATTTATTATTGATAAAGGTTGTTTAAAAGACTAAAGAAAATATATGGATCAAGCAAAAGAAATAATATCTAATCTGGAATATCTTAAAAAACTTTTTATAATGCCGGAGTCACCGGATAAATTTGTTGAATTCGGTCATGAACTGCTTGAACTAATTCATGATTTTTTCCAGGAAAAAGGAGGTATTCACAGCAGCGCGACACTCCCCCAGTTAAGCGAAATTTTTAATCAGACCTCTATACCTGACGGCCCTCTACTAATAAAAGATGTCCTTTCCGAAATTAAGACTAAAATAATAGACCACTCTGTAAAGGTTGGAAATCCCTTTTATATCGGCCATATGACCAGTGCCATCCCATACTTCATGATACTGCTTGAAATGATTATTGCCGCGCTTAATCAGAACCAGGTAAAAATAGAAACCGCGAAGGCGTCAAGTTTTGTTGAAAGAGAGTTGGTAGCCTGGCTGCACAATCTGATATTCAATAAAAAAGAAAACTTCTATACAAAAAACATACAAAATCCAAGAGTTGCACTGGGAAATGTAACTTCGGACGGGACTCTTTCAAATGTAACCGCGCTTATGGTTGCAAGAGAAAAGGCATTTCCTCCTGATGGTAATTTCCAGGGTCTTCGTGTTGAAGGGATGGAAAAGGCCCTCAGGCACTATGAATATACACGGGGAGTTGTTCTTGTATCAACAAGAGGTCATTATTCCATAACAAAGGCGGCCAACCTCCTTGGTATGGGAGAATCAAATGTCATAAATATTCCAGTTGATGAATATAACAGGATCAACATAAAAAGACTTGCAAGAAAGATAAAAAGGCTCAAGGAAAACAGGGATAATGAAAGAACAAAAATAATCGCCATAATAGGGATAGCTGGGACTACAGAAACAGGAAATGTGGATAACCTTGAAGCACTGAATGAAATCGCTAGTGAAACCGGTGCCCACTTTCATGTTGATGCCTGCTGGGGAGGACCGGCTTTACTTGTAGAAGAATACAGAAATCTTTTCAAGGGGATTGAAAAAGCTGATTCGGTTGCCTTTGATGCTCATAAACTGCTTTACTGTCCTATGAGTATGGGGCTTGCCCTGTTCAGGAGCGAAAAAGATCTGGGTCTTATTCGTCATTCCTCAAAATATGTAATTAGAAAAAATTCTGTTGATACAGGCAGGTTTACGGTAGAAGGATCACGGCCATTCGCCTGTCTCAAACCATGGGCATCCATTAAAATAATAGGCAGAGAAGGGTATGGGCTGTTATTCAAACATGCCAAGGAATCAACCGACTATTTTAAAAATATCCTCGATAAAAATGATAATTTTGAGATGCTTAACCAGCCGGAGTTATTTATTCTCAACTACCGCTTTATCCCTGATCAGGTTCAAAGGCAGATTGCTCGATGGAACAGCAGGAACTCATCAGGTAATATATCCAGTGATTCTAAAAGGAAAATACAAAAAACAAACAGGCTCATTAACAGTCTGAATATAAAACTCCACAGAGCATTGAGAAAAGACGACACAACTTTTGTCTCAAGGACGACTCTGGAATCTACCCGTTACAGGCCGCAAAATATCGTTGTGCTCAGGGCAGTACTCATTAATCCTCTCACAGAAAAAGAAGTACTTGATGAAATAAAAGAAACTCAAAACAGGATCGGTCTTGAAATCTGGAATGAGTTTGAGCCAGCTTATAATCGTATGATTGAATAGGTTTATGTAAAAATAAGCATTACTATCAACTGGGAATAAATATGGGACTCATCTTTGATATTAATTCCGCCAGATTATATGAAAACTGGTACCGTTCCCCTATGGGATCGAGGATGGAATCATTTTTTGAAAGACTCCTCATTGAATTTTTAGAACCTGAAAAACAGCAAAGAGTAATCGATATTGGCTGCGGTGCCGGGAACCACCTTATTTATGCAAATAAAATCGGGCTTTCCGTAACAGGTATTGATGCGTCACCATACATGATCGACCTGGCCAGAAGCCGTTTGGGCCGCCGGTCCGAAATAAAGAAGGCCTATGCCGGGGAACTGCCATTTGAGGATAATGAGTTTGATTTTGCCTTTCTCATCAATACTCTGGAGTTTCTTGATAATCCCCTTGAAGCATTAAGAGAAGCGGGCAGAGTCGCCAGCAGAAAAGTCTTTATAATTGTCTTTAACCGGTTTGCAACATACTGCCAGTGGAAAAAGTTAAGCGGGCTCATTAATAAAAATATTTTTCCCAGAATACGAACCTACAGTCTCTGGGATATAAAGGCCCTCATTTATGAAGCCTATGGGTCCGCCCCTATCCAGTGGCAGAGTGAAGCCTATTTACCTGATTTTATAAGAAAATATAAACTCCCTTTAAAAAAGTTTTTTTCTATAAACCACCTTCCATTCGGATTTATCCTTGGTATTTCAATAACTCTGAGATACACTTACAAAACTGATAAATTATCTCTAAAGGAAAAGATAAGACGAAGAAAAAGTCCCGTGGTAGAAGGCGTGCATACTATCAGTAATTTCAATGGAGTATTGGAGAGTGAAAGAAGCATTTCTTTATGAAAAACTTTCGGATAATAAAGTAAGGTGCTGCCTGTGCAATCACCGCTGCATCATCCCGGATAACTCAAAGGGCATATGCGGTGTAAGACATAATATAAAAGGGACACTTATGTCTCTTGTATTTGATCATGTAATAGCCAGGCATCTAGATCCTATAGAAAAAAAGCCTCTCTTCCATTTTCTTCCCGGAAGCGGGTCCTATTCCATATCAACCGTAGGGTGTAATTTTAAATGTTCATTCTGTCAGAACAGTAATATTTCACAAATGCCGAATGATCTTAACCAGATTTTCGGTGAGCCCCTGTCACCTGAGGAACTGGTACAGGAAGCATCTTCAGGAAACGCCGCGACAATTGCCTATACCTATACGGAACCAACCATTTACTATGAACTGGCCAGTGAAACTGCAAGGATCGCCTCATCCAGGGGAATTAGAAATGTGTTTGTTTCAAACGGGTATATGACCGAGGAGTGTCTTGAGGACATATCAGGCAACCTTCATGCCACTAATATCGATCTAAAGTCCTTTAGCGATGATTTTTATAAAAATCAGTGCGGAGCAAGACTGGAGCCTGTTTTAAACACAATTAAAAAGATGGTTGAAATGGGTATATGGCTGGAGATTACAACATTGCTTATTCCCGGATTGAATGATTCGGAATCAGAGCTGGAAAAAATCGCGGAATTCATTTTTAAACAGAGTCCGGGAATACCCTGGCACATAAGCAGGTTTCACCCGACATATAAGTTAAATAATATCTCTCCCACGCCTGCTGATAAAATACAAAGGGCAAAGGAAATAGGCTACAGCGCCGGGTTAAAATATGTATATACGGGGAACCTTCCCGGAGATGAGGGAGAAAAAACCTGCTGCCACAATTGCGGAGAACTGCTTATTGATAGATATGGATTTAATGTCAGGGGGAATTATCTCAAAAAGGGCTGCTGCTACATGTGCAAAACCCATATCCCCGGAGTCTGGTATTAAAAATTTACGGTTTTAATACTTGACCATTGTTAAAAATAACCCCTGAGGAGGAGCCTTAATACCTGCTTTTTTTCTGTCCCCGGACCTTAATATCTCTTTAAAATCATTACCGGTAATCCTTCCAAGCCCGGCATCTGTAACCGTTCCTACAATATTTCTGACCATATGCCTTAAAAACCCTTCAGCTTCAAAGAAAAAACAGACCATTCCTTCTTCATTATGATCTATCAGATCCGCCTTATACATTTCTCTTACGGGATTAATATTTCCGCTTCCCGATGATTTAAAGGATGAAAAATCCTGTTTACCCACCAGCATAGAAAGACATCTTTTAATCTCTTGTAAGTCGAGATCATGCGCTATATGCCAAGTGTAATCCCTTAAAAAAATGTTCCTTTCCTTCATGTTCCATATCCGGTATTCATAGGATTTTCTTTTGGCGCTATACCTGGAATGAAATTCCGAATCAACATACTCTGCTTCTTTTATATATATATCATCGGGAAGCAATGAATTAAGCCCGTTCCTGAGGGATTCAGGGTCAATTTTTGTGTCAGAATTAAAATTGCATACCTGGTGTAACGCGTGCACCCCAGCATCTGTCCTCCCTGACGCGTAGAGAGTAACTGGTTTTCCGGTCATCTTCTCAATTTTCTCTTCAAGCAGACCCTGTATGGTTATATCATTCTTCTGCCTCTGCCAGCCATGATAATTTTTACCGTCATACTGGAGAACCAGTTTTATGTTTTTTAATTTTTCATTCATCTTTTTATTAATAAAAAAAGGAAGCCGTAAACGGCTTCCTTCAAAATATCTTAAAATTTCTTTTATTAAAAGAAGTTATTGAAAGGATTAACGTTTCGAGTACTGGAAGCGTGCCCTGGCACCAGGCTGACCGTATTTTTTACGCTCTTTCATCCTGGGGTCTCTGGTGAGCAGTTCAGCCTTTTTAAGGAGAATTCGAAATTCCGGATTAATCGTTACAAGGGCCCGGCTTATACCATGCCTGATAGCTCCGGCCTGTCCTAACACTCCGCCACCCTTTACATTCACTCTGATGTCGTATTTTCCCGCGGTTTCGGTAATTTCAAGCGGCTGTTTAACAACTTCAACACCTGATTCTCTTGAAATGTATTCATCAAGTGCCTTGTTATTCACTGTTATAATGCCGCTTCCCGGTTTAACCCAAACACGGGCAATAGCGGTTTTTCTTTTGCCAACGGCATGCCATAAATCTTGAGCCATTAAGACCTCCTAAATATTCATCAATTGAGGATTCTGGGCCTCATGGGGATGCTCAGAACCTGCGTATATTTTTAGTTTTTTCAGCTGTCGTCTTCCTAGACTGTTTTTAGGCAGCATTCTTTTTACTGCCAAATACAGAACCTGGTCCGGCTGTTTTTCTAAAAGCTTCCTGGCAGAAATCTGTTTCAGTCCGCCTATGTATCCGCTGTGCCTGTAGTATATTTTCTTGTCCCATTTATTTCCTGTTAAAGCGACCTTGTCTGCGTTGATCACAACCACGAAGTCACCGGTATCAGCATGGGGAGTAAAAATGGGTTTATGTTTTCCTCGAAGACGTACAGCAATCTGGGTAGCCAGCCTGCCGAGGACCATATCCTTGGCATCAACAAGGTACCATATTTTTTCTACTTCCTGTTCTTTTGCGACATATGTTTTCATTTTTTATATATCCTAAACTTAAAATCGAAAAACGAATTAATTAAATTAATAATGGCAATATGTCAAGGCTTTTTTTCCTCAACTCCAAGATAGCACTTTTAACAGGAATGCTTAATGTTACAATAGAAAGCATTGTGAATTCTAATTTTAATTCATACTAAACATTAATTCTGAAAACATAATATATTTGAAATAAATTGACTTTTTTGGTAAGGTTTTTTAAAAATTATATCGATTTGTTCATCTGGAGGTCAAAGAGTTATAAAATAAGGCATAATTTCATTAAATATTTTCCAATCCACTCATCCTTTACAGTGGTCCTGTTATAAGAAACTCCCCTTAGTTCTTATCCAATTATATTGCCTGAGAAAATCTCCCTCAATATACTTAGTAGGATTCACTGCTGTTTGGAAAAGAATAACCAGTGGGTACATAATATACAGCAAGAAGGAGCTTGCTGCATATATAGTAACCACTTTTTACATAGATTACACTAGTTTATAAACAGCTAGCTAATATAATATTAATTTATACCAATAAGCTATACAGGCATAACAATTGCACTTTAAAACATCCGGGTATTTTTAAAAATATTACAGCATAATGGAGTAGAAAGTAGATGAAAATAAAAGACATATTAAAATCTGGAAGCAGAATATTCTTTAAAGCATTAAAAAACACAATATTTTTTAGAATAATAATGTGTTCCTCAATTATATTTCTAGCTATGGTCATTTTGGCAGTTTTTTTGTTGTTGAGAAGACCACCGCCACAGATGCCGATCCCCGAGCCAACGCTTCAGGTTGAAGTACTCGATGCAAAACCTGAAAATATCCCTGTATCAATAACCGGATATGGTGAGGTAAAAGTACTCAATGAAGTATCAATTACACCTGAGGTTTCAGGGAAAGTGGTCAAAATACATCCCAGGTTGGAGACAGGTGAAGTTATCGAAAAGGGTGAGATTATTTTTCAGATCGACCCCAGGGATTATAAAGCGGCTTTTGTTGAAGCAACCGCTACTGCTACCCAGTTGGAAAGTTCTCTCAAACGGATGAAGCGGCAGTATGAGATAGATCAGGAAAGACTTAAAACTATTCAAAGAAGCGGTGAATTGTCCAGGCAGCAGTATGAAAGGGTTAAAAAACTATTTGAAGAAGATAAGGTGGGAACCCAGTCAGGTGTTGATCAGGCTGAACAGGCCCGCAACAATTCCAAAGACCAGCAGGAACAGATGGAAAAAACTGTTGAACTCTATCCTTTGCAGATACAGGAGGCTGAAAGCAGCCTTTTTTCAGCAAAATCAAGGATGGACACTGCAAAAACACGTCTTGAAAGATGTACATTAAGAGCCCCCTTTCAGGGTCGCATAAAAAGTGTATCGGTTGAAAAGGGACAATATGTGTCCCCGGGAAAGAGTGTCATTACCCTTGCTGACGATTCGGTTCTTGAAATCCAGGTACCGCTGGACAGCCGTGATGCAAATAAATGGCTCCCTTTTTATGAAAGTGATAATAACACATCAAATGCCTGGGTGAAGGGACTTAAACAGGTAAAGTGCAAAGTTCGCTGGACTGAATCAGAGTCGGATGCTTACTGGGAAGGCATTCTTAATAGAGTGGTTAAATTTGATGAACAAACAAGGACTGTTACTGTAGCTATCCGAATTGAAGGAGCAGAGGCCTTGTCTCTTAATCACGGCAGTTTGCCCCTTGTTGAAGGAATGTTCTGCTCCGTTGATATCCCGGGAAAAACGTTAAAAAATGTATACAAGATACCAAGATGGGCTGTCAGTTTTGAAAATACCCTGTATGTAGCGGTTGATAACAGGCTTAAAACAGTTCAAGTAAAAATTGCCAGGGCCCAGGGTGAGGACTCATATATTTCAGAAGGACTTAAACCCGGTGACAGGGTAATCATAACACGATTGGTAGACCCGCTGGAAAATTCAAAGCTGATAATTCTATAAAAGAGAGATTGATAGATTATGAAATCATTACTGGCAGCCTTTGCTGCAAACAGAGTATTTGCGAATATAATGCTGATCATGATTCTACTGTCAGGCCTTTTTGCTGCATTTTCCATGATCACAGAATCAATGCCCGAGATGAGCCTGGATGCCATCAGCATATCTGTTTTTTATCCCGGAGCCGACCCGGAAGAGGTTGAAGAGGCAATAAGCAGAAAGATTGAAGAAACAATAAAGGGCATGGAAGGTATTGACAAATTTACGACCAATTCGTCAGAGGGTTCGGCATCGGTTTCTATAGAGGTAAAAACCGGATATGACGTTGATGAACTTCTTGAAAAAGTAAAAACCCAAGTCCAGTCGATAATGACATTTCCTGTGGACGCGGAACGGCCTATTATTAATAAATTGACAAGGCGACGATCAGTTATGACCATCTACGTTCAGGCTGACATGTCTGAAGCGAGGCTTAAGGCCTGGTCTGAACAAATAAAAGATGAAATACAGAACCTTCCCGAAGTATCAAATGTTTCGCTGTTTGGAACCCGTGAATATGAAATAAACATCGGGATCTCGGAAGAGCGCCTGAGAGAATATGGTTTAACTATAAACCAGGTTGCCAGCGCCATAAGAATGAGCAATATGAATATGTCAGGAGGAACCATTCGAACCGAGGGTGAGGAGGTTCGAATAAGAACTCTTGGAAGGAAATATACAGGCAGTGAACTCTCTGAAATAGTAGTCCTTGCAAAACCCGGAGGTGAAATAATTACCCTTGATCGTATTGCTGATATAAATGACGGATTCAACGAGGACCCCATAAATAATAAGGTTGATGGAAAAAAAGCAGTTATTATACAAGTCTCTAATTCATTGGAAGAAGATGCCATTGAGACTGCAGAGGCATTAAAAAGGTACGTTAACACGAAACAAATGTCCCTGCCTGAAGGTGCAACAATTAAGGTGCTCAGTGATTCAACTGATGAGGTTCGTTCCAGGCTTGAACTCGTGATTACAAACGGAATAATCGGCCTTACTATTGTTTTTGTTCTTCTATGGGCGTTCATGAACATTAGAATAGCCTTCTGGTGTGGGATGGGAATACCTATTGCCATGGCAGGAGGGATGGTAATTCTCCCTGCCTTTGATGGAACCATTAACATGATGACCACCTTTGCATTTATCCTTATTCTGGGGATAGTTGTTGATGATGCCATAGTCGTAGGCGAGGCAATATATGTACACCGCAAAAACGGCGCATCACGACTTAAGGCTGCCATTGACGGCACATGGGAAGTAGGAATGCCGGTAGTAGCCGCTGTTCTGACTACTGTTATTGCATTTATCCCCCTTGCATTTGTTGGTGGTGTAATAGGAAAAATCATTTTCTTTCTTCCGGTAGTTGTCATAGGTTGCCTAGTCATGTCACTTGTGGAATGTCTTTCTCTTTTACCTGCCCATCTTAACCACCTCCCTGATCCCAATATAAGCAGTGAGAAAAACACACATAGCCCAAGGACAAAACTGGGTACAACTTTGAAAAAACTGAATGGAATTCAGGAATATACCGCAAGGGGGATGGAAAGATTTGTCGAAAAGATTTACATGCCCTTTCTTAAAAAGGCCCTGGAATGGCGTTACATATCATTTGCAACAGCTATTGCAATACTCATCGTTACCATTGGATTGATAGTGGGTGGTATAATAAAATACACGATGTTCCCCAATATTGACGGTGACAGCCTCACGGCATCAGTAAGATTTCCAAATGGAACACCACAGGAAATAACCCAGAATGCAGTTGATCGCCTTGAAGAGGCTCTAATGAAAGTAGGAGCCAGGGAAAAAACCTTGACCGGGGAACCACTGGTTCAACACAGAATTACTCTGGTAGGACAGACCCTTGGAAGAAGGGGTGGGGGGGGTGGAAGCGGCCCCAACGTGGGCTCTGTTCAGGCACTTCTCCTTCCTTCCGAAGACAGGGGAATACACTCAAATTACCTTTCCGTACAGTGGGAAAAGGAAACAGGGCTCATACCCGGAGTAGAATCACTTACTTTTGGGGGCGGTGGCTTCGGTCCTGGTGGGAACCCCATAGAAGTATGGATTCAGGGTTATGACATGGACATGATACTCCAGGCTTCTGATGACTTAATAGAACGTTTGAGACAGTTTGAGGGTGTGTATCAGGTAAAAAACGACTTTACACCCGGCAAAAACGAGTTAAGATTAAAACTCAAGCCGGAAGCCCGCACATTTGGCCTGACTGTAAGTGACCTCGGAAGGCAGATCTTTTCAGCCTACTATGGTAATACGGCACTCAGGATACAGCGAGGCCGTGACGATATAAGAGTTAAGATACGTTATACTGAAGAAGAACGGACCCAATTATCTGATTTTGAACAGCTTAGGGTCAGAACTCCCCAGGGTCATGAGGTACCTCTTCTATCAGTGGCCGATATCAGTTATGGCCCCGGGTTTGCAACTATTACACGAACAGACGGGATGAGAAGAGTAGAAGTAACCGCCCAGGTTGATGATGAGCAGACCAATGTACGTGAAATTATGGGCGAATTAATACCGAACTACTTTCCCGAACTGAAGGCAAAATATCCGGGGCTGAATATCTCGGTAGAAGGTCATCAGGCCAGTGATGCTGAATCCTTTGGCGCATTGTTAATCACATACCCTATAGCGTTAATCGGCATATTTGCTGTTATGGCAACCATGTTCCGTTCATACATTCAGCCACTTGTAATCTTTTTTACAATCCCCTTTGGCATAATAGGCGCAATTGTCGGGCACCTGTTACTTGGAGTTAACCTCGCAATAATGAGCGCTTTTGGTATAGTTGCTCTAACCGGTGTTGTTGTAAACAGCGCGATTGTTCTTATTGACAGGATTAATAAAAACCTGGCTGAAGGCATGTCCCTGTTTGAAGCCGTAGAGGCTGGTGCAGCAAGACGTTTCCGGGCTATTTTTCTGACAACAGTAAGTACGGTAGGAGCTTTGATGCCCCTTATCCTGGAAAAAGACCTCCAGGCACAGATGCTTATTCCAATGGCCGTATCAATAGCTGCCGGGGTCTTTTTCTCCTCCGCGCTTACACTGGTTTTGATTCCGAGCCTGTTAATAATCATGAATGATTTAAGACTTCTCTATTATAGGCTATGGCATGGCAGGTGGGTAACAAGAGAAGAAGTCGAACCCGCCAGTAGACGAGGTATTGAGCAGAAACAACAAAAAGACGCTCTGTCAGGCGCTCCTGCGAAATTATTTGATTCGAGCTCTTAGCTTTTTTATCAAAGATTTTGAGTATGCAGGTTACATACTTGTATTGATTCAGAAATAAATAAAATCCGGCATAAGAACTGATCCCGGGTTTATAGTTAAAACACTCACTGATCCGGACTATTAAGGGAGATTTGTTGATGTCCAAATTGTACAACATATTTTATTTTATAACACTTTCAATTATGTGCTTATCAATCCAGAGCACTGCATCAGCGGGTGAAAAGGTCATTCCGTACTCAAGCTCAAGTGAACTCAACAGTATAAAGGTACTTGACCTGACAACTGCCCAGAGAATCGCCATAAAGGATAACCCATCACTTGATGCTGCAAGGGAAAGAGTAATCCAGGCAAAACATCAGCTTATACAGGCATGGGGCGCGTATCTTCCAAGGATAGACGCCAGCGGCAACCGTATCCGTTCCATATTTTCTGAAAATGACTATTCACTGGTAACCATACCAGGGACAGACGATACAACTGATATTTACAATGCGGGAATATCCGCCTCCTGGACACTCTTTAACGGTTTTCAGAGAGAATATGCCCATGCAAGCGCCAGTTATGGGAAAATCAGCAGTATCCAGTCCCGTGACAATGTGCTGAGGCTGCTTCTCTACCAGGTCGCGGCAAGCTATTTCAATGCCCAGCTTGCAAGGGAGAATATAAATATTACGCGGGCCAATGAGGAATTCAACCGGAGACAGCTTGTTGAGGCCGAGGCAAGATATAGGGTAGGTACAGGATCACTAAGCGATGTATATAACTTCAAGGTACGGATAAACGCGGCAAAATCCCAGCTTATCGCGGCAAAACAGGGCTATGAAGTGGCAATTTTTGCCCTGGCGAGCCTTATGGGTATCTCCGATGCGAAACTGCCTCCACATATCGAATTGAGTAAGCTTGAAGATGAAACAGGTGATGAACTCGCGATACCCGAGGCCGGAGGCGCAGTTCAGTACGCCCTGTTGCATCGTCCTGACCTGATCCAGCGGGACTATATGCGAAGACAGGCAAAGGCAAATGTCGGTTCCGCGAGATCAGGCTACTACCCAACTGTCAGCATCACCGGCTCGATCGATGGGGACAGGGTTAATGACAGGGAATTTGAAAGTGAGGATTTTGGTGAAAGTGTGCGGCTAAGTGTTACATATAATCTCTTTTCCGGAGGACAGACACTTTCAAGGGTAAGTGAAGCAAAATCAAGACTGCGGGAATCGGAAAGGAATATTGAAGATACAAAAATCAGTGTTATTTCGGATGTGGAGTCTGCTGTGACAAGATTGAAGGCGGCCCAGGATCAGCTCAAACTCCAGAGAGAAAACACAAAACTTGTCCGGCAGACAAGAGACCTTGTAGAAAAGGAATACACTGCGGGCCAGGGATCACTTGTAAGACTCAATGAAGCCCAGCGTGACCTTGTGAACGCCCAAAGCAATCTTGTATTATCACTCGTCTCTATGCGACAGGCATGGGAAGGGCTTAAATCAAGTACGGGTGAGATATTAACCGGGCATGTGGAATAGAACAACGAAACACACTAAATTACCCTCGTCTATAAGACGAGGGTTTTAAAAACAAGTTGATTAAAGTCAACGATACCAGATAAAACTAATCAGACGTCATTCCCGCGGAGGCGGGAATGACGGTGTTTGGGGATTTTCCCCGTTAGAGACCAGGAGCAATGTACCAGACATGTATTAAGCGAAAAGAATGGAAGATTATACACCTTGTTGACAAGCGTTTTTAATCTCTAACGGGGTGAATTTTAAATTCCCAAAAGGTTAACCGCATTTTTGCCCATTATCATATCAACAGCCTCAGGCTCAATACCGCTTGATTCAATTTCATTGTAATATCTTTCAGGCCTGATAAGCGGGTAATCCGTTCCAAAAAGAATTTTATCAAATCCTATTATTTCACCTGCTGTCTTATATATTCCACTGTTGTACAGGTATGGTGATGCCGCTGTATCAAACCACACATTTTCAAATGCTTCCTTTACCTCTTTTTTGAGCAGCATGTAAAAAAAGATGCCCCCGCCCCAGTGGGCAAGTATGATTTTATTGTCAGGATAAGTTTTTATGAGGCTTTCAATCTGTTTTAATGTCATATCCTGCTTGCCAGGATACTGATGGCCGACCGGTTCGTTTGTATGAATAAGAAGAGGTGCGTCTTTCTCAAGGCATAAAGCCATTACATCACTCATTTTAGAAATGATGTCATCAGTCATGGGGGAATCATAAATCGCCAGTTCCCCTACCCCCCTGAGGCCCTCCCTGAAACATCGCTCTGCTTCTTCAGCTCCATCAGGAGAAAGAGGATCAAAGCAGCTGAACCCAATTAATCTATCAGGATGTTTTTGTACTGCTTCTATTATGTAGTCATTATTACACCTGAAATTATCAGCAGACTTCCATGGAAAACCGAACACAACAGACATATCAACCTTATCTTTGTCCATTGCGTTTATCAGGTCATCAATACCTGCCATTTTTGATGACTCCTCCCTGTAGAGGAGTTCAAAATCAGGCTCATCATTGAAGAACAGGCCTCTCTTGTCCCTGAACAGGGAAGGGAAAATATGAGTATGAAAGTCAATTATCATTATAAAAGACGCTCAATAGTTTTTTCTGCTTCTCCGGGGGAAAAGCCAATAATAGTGTCTACAATTTTTCCATCCTGGTTTATGATACACATTGTAGGTATAGGAGCTGAATCACCTAAGTATATTCTCATTACATCTTTATCATCCCGCATCACGTAATAATTCATTTTGTACTTTTCTGTGAATCTCTGTAACTGTGCATTATCGACCTCTGCGGGATCATCCAGGGAAATACCGAGGATCACAACTCCCCTGCCCCTGTATTTATCCTGTAGACGGACAAGTTCAGGTATGGACATCAGGCATGGTCCGCACCAGGTTGCCCAGAAATCGACCAGAACAATATTCCCTTTAAAGTCCTTTAGGCTTATCTTTTCACCTGTGAGAGATTTTAGAGTAAAATCGGGTGCGTCTTTCATTATATGCACATCAGTTTCCGGGGCACACCCGCCTATAATAAATAATATCACGAGAATACTTATAACTTTTATCGGCTTCTTAAATACCATTACACCCTCTCTAAACAAATCTTATATTGGTAATATTTTGTATAACATTCAATATACTAATAAATACTATAATTTCAAATTATTAATGTGTTTTTTCTTTTTTAGTGGATGAAATGGCTTAGAAAGACCGCTGCCAGAACAGTTCGCTGAACATATTTCTAAGTTATGAATGCGTGTAGGGGTGCTGGCCGCCCGCGTTGTTTCCAGCGGCTATGTCTATTATGCAATGAATATGGTCGGGCATAATGACGTATTAATCCAATTCAATACCCCTCGTTCCCACGGTCTCCGTGGGAACGCTTATCCGACGCTCTGCGTCAAACATTACCAATCTGCACAAACATCAATCACTTCTTTCCAGCATAATTCCTTGCACTTGAATATCGCCAGTGTTCAGGTTTATCAACATATCCTCTGCATATTGGATTGTAATGAATCAAGCATAATCTGAACCACGGCAGGAGTAAAAAACAGAAGCGGCCATTCAACAATTATGCATGTTAAAAGATAGGGATACTAATTATCAAATATTTCATATCTACTTCATGTCATATGTATATCTTATTTGACTATTAACACGGAGCGTTAAAAGAACAAGTTCCCACGGAAACCGTGGGGACCAGGGGAAAAAAGATCGCTGAATTCCTCGAATCCCGAAACCCTAATAGCTAATCCTGAAAAAATATAAAATTAAAAATTCAAATATTTCATGTATTGATATATAATGTAGCAGTTTCCAAAATAGAGAGGGAAAAATGACAGACAACATTCTTAAAAAAATCCTCGCGTCCCTGCTTTTTTTGTTTTTATGTTTTTCAATTTCAGTGATTGAAAGTGAAGAGAAAAAGGTGTCTATACGGCATCCCGAGGCTGCAGGAAGATACTATACAAATAATGCTGACAGGCTGAGAGCAGAAATATCAGCCCTCCTGAAAAACACTCCTGAAACGTCGGTAAAGGGAGAGATACTGGCCGCAATGGCCCCGCATGCGTCGTATGTCTATTCAGGCAGTATTGCAGCACTTACTTTTAAAAGCATAAAGGATATTGAATTTGATACTCTGGTTATTATCGGTCATGATGCCGGCGGAGACGCAGTGGCCTATACATGCCCGGTAGATTTTTTTGAAACCCCCCTTGGGAAAATACCTGTTGACACGGAAATGCTGACCAAACTCCATGCCTATGATAAAGGTATAAAACCCTTTACACAAATCCATTCACGTGATCACACAATTGAAATCCAGCTACCTTTCCTGCAGGTAATGAACAAAAACTGCATGATTGTTCCAATGATGTTCGGAAACCCGACTCCTGCCAACTGCAGTACCCTTGCGAAGGCAATTAAAGCCACCTCAGGGAATAAAAAAGTATTCATTCTTGCCAGCACTGACATGTCACATTACCCTGACCATGAGTCAGCCTACAAAATGGATAATATGACCCTTAACCTGATAAAGGAAATGGATATAAACCGTTTCTTCAAACATGTGAGAAAACAGCTTGCCGACCCTGAAATGCCAGGACTGCAAACCGCCATATGCTCAAGCGGCGGGGTCGGAACTGCCCTGCTTTATTCAAAAAGTATGGGAATGAATCACGTTGAGGTCTTAAAATATGCCAATTCCGGCGATGTGCCGGGTGCTGATAAGGGACGGGTTGTAGGATATTCTTCGGTCTTGTTTGTTAAAAAATAACTGTTAATTGATCATTGATAAATGCTAAAGCATCTGGTAAGGGTCAATATCAATAACCATGCTGACCCCGCTTCTGTTGAGTATAGGCCGGGAAATATCCTTAACCCTGCGCAGGAAATAATGCAGCAACTCACTCCTTTTGCTTTTTAGAAGCAGCTGCCATCTGTATTTACCCCTCAACTTGGCAAGCGGGGCCTCAGCCGGTCCAAGCACATGAATTTCCTTTCCTCTTTTAGGCCAGCCGTTTAATATCTTCCTCAATTCAGCACCGATCTCCCGGGCATACCGTTCCGTATTTTCCCTGCTGTTTCCTGAAAATCTCAGGCAGGCCAGGTAGGAAAAGGGAGGGTATTCCAATAACTCACGAAGTTCCCTCTCTCTCTCAAAAAAACCGGTGTAATCATGTTTTCTGGCAGCCTCAATGGCATAATGCCCGGGATTAAATGTCTGTATTATGACCTTTCCCTTTTCCGTACCTCGGCCGGCGCGGCCTGCCACCTGGGAAAGAATTTGAAATGTCCTTTCACCTGCCCTGAAATCGGGAAAACCAAGAGATAAATCAGCAGAAATAACTCCAACCAGGGTAACATCAGGAAAATCATAACCCTTGGTAACCATCTGGGTACCAACCAGCATATCCAGTTCATTATTGCTGAAACTCTTTAATATCCTGTAAATATCACCCTTTTTCCTTGTACTGTCCCTGTCAAACCTTGCGATACGTATTCCCGGTATTGTTTCGACAAGTTCTCTTTCAAGCCTTTCAGTACCAAAACCATAGGCCTTCATTCCCACGTGTCCGCACCCTGAACACCGGTCTTCAGGATGTATTCGGAATTCACAGTAATGACATACCAGCTTATTTTCATGTTTGTGATATGTAAGCGTAAGGTCACAATTGGGGCACTTTACGGATTCTCCGCATGACCTGCAAAGATATATTCTGCTGAAACCCCTTCGATTGAGAAACAGGATCGCCTGTTTTCCCTTCTCAAAGTTTTCTTTAAGGGAGGAGGTAAGTACCGGGCTGAGCAGTGTATCGCTGTCTATTTTATCAATTTCTGATAGTGATTTCATATCAGCAATAGTAATTTCCGGTAATGGCCGTTTTTCCACTCTCTCCGGCATGGAAAGAAGATGATATCTTTTATTTTTAGCATTATAAAAAGATTGGACTGACGGTGTGCCCGACCCCAGTATTACAACCGCGTCTTCTATCTTGCCCCTGGCCACTGCCGCGTCCCTGGCCTGGTACCTGGGCGACTCCTCCTGCTTATAGGAAGAATCATATTCTTCATCAACAATGATAAGTCCCAGTTTTGACAGAGGCGCGAAGACAGCAGAACGTGCTCCGATAACAAGATCTATATCACCATTAAGCATTCGTATCCACTGGTCATATCTCTCCCCCCTTGACAGGCCGCTGTGAAAAACGGCTACTCTGTTGCCAAGCCTGGATCTGAATATTCCCTCAATAAATAGAGTAAGTGCTATTTCCGGTAATAACAGAATAGCCTGTTTCCCCAAGCTGATAGCATCAGACACTGCCCTGTAATATACTTCAGTCTTTCCGCTGCCTGTAACGCCATGCAACAGGCATGTGGAAAATTTGTCTTTTTCAAGCCTGAGCCGGATCTGTTTTAATACTGTTTTCTGCTGATCAAACAGGAAGGAAGGTTCCGGTGATGGGTTTAAAACTTTCCCGGTCGGATCACGAAATACCTGGGCACTGTATTTTTGCAGAACACCTGCATTTACCCATTTATTTACCAGGTATCCCCCGTTTGTATACCTGGACAATATTTCACTTAGCGGTACACCATCCGAATCATATATATAATTTAAAAAATCCAGTTCGTTTTCCGCCTTGAAATTATTCTGTTTTCCCTCAGCCGACCCGGGGTTTTCTCCTTCAACAAACTTTACATAAACGCGTTTAAGAGGACCCGTTCCTTTGCCGGGGCTTTTTTCTTTAATATTAATCAAGCCCATTTTTTCAAGCCGGTAATATTTGTAAAGAGGCGGAAATAATTTTCTTAAGGGATTTTCATTGACCCATTTAAGAATCTTTATTTGCTCCGGCCCAAGTGAATTTGTTTTTAAAGCGTTTATTCCTTTATCAGTAATTAAACCTGTTTTGTAAGGCTGTACATTTAGACCTCCGGGCAGGGCTGACTGTATAACAAGGCCTAAAGGATAGAGATAATAATCCGATATCCATTTAAAAAAAGGAATTAAATTTTCGGTAAAAAGAGGTTCAGGGTCAGGAATATCAATTATACTCTTCAACTCGTATTTAATATCACCATCATTTGTGCCAGTATCTATAACATACCCGAAAACCTCCCTGTTTTTAAATGGGACAAGAACTCTTTTTCCTATACGGATATCTGAATTCAGTTTTTCAGGGACAAGGTAGGAATATAGACCGTCCACTGGGGCGGCCACAGCTACATTTACAATATCTGGTAAGGTGTTACGGTTCATTTATGAAGAGAAGTTGCTCATATTGTTCTTCAGGGACCTCAGTAATTTTTCTAAGGAGGTCTTTGGCAATAAGCTGGTCTTCCTCATGGTCTATTTCCTCATCATCGATTATTTCTTCGGGAATTTCCAGCTCGGGAAACCGCTGCAGTATTGTAGAATCCACAGGGACATTAAATTGAAATGTCTGGACTGTATATCTTTCAACAAGATTACTGCCTTCACTATATATGATTTCAAAAGGATACCATCCCTTTCCTTCCTGTTGATATTCCTGGAATCTTACAGTAACCATTTTTTCATTAAATTCGCCGGGGACTTTATAAATTAGTAAAAGAGGGACAAAACGCTCCTTCTCGATTAATAATTTAGGGCTCTCAGGATCTCCTGACCCTATTCTGTAGGCAATTTCTCCATCTATCCTGGTATATGAGACTGTTTTCAAATCAATACCGATGGCACCAAGGACATGTTCAAGTTTTGGCGGTTTGTTTGCCATAAGCAGCTGTCTATAGGTCAAATCGGGGGAATCATTCCTTCCGCCAAGACGATCAAGTAATTTGGTGCTGTATTTGTCCGGCGATGAAAGGCTGAGCTGTTCAGTAAAAACCTTTTCATTTTCAGGTGTGGTCCGCAGTACAGACTGTATTAAGACAACTGATCTATATCCTGAAAAATTATCAGTCATGAAACCAAGCAGCTGCTCTGCCGGCATAACATATGCCATACTATTATAACTGATTGATATAAAAGCTATTATTCCAATTAACAGCCCCGACCAATAGTATTTTTTCCCCTTATTTTTATTAAACATTATTAAAATTAATCCCCGGTTATTTTTATATTCAGTTGAAGATAGCAGTTATCTGGAACATACTCAAGAAGACTTTAAAAAATAATCATATAATATCACAATAATTATTGACATTTTAATAATATTACATTAAATAAATATATAATTTAACTATAATTAAATATATTTAAAAGGGGTTCCAGAGATGTCAGAATATATTGTATGTCAGAAAAAACGAAATAATCCACGCATGGATATCCGTATTTGTCGTAAAAAATGTGAACTTAAGGATGAATGCACCGAATTTCAGGCTATTAGTCAAGCATTAGTCGAAAAAGACAATATACCGGCTGTCCAATTAGCAGCCGCCTAATCTACCCTGATCCCCCGGCAACATGTTATCCGCCAAAATAAAGGCGGACAAGTCTGCCATTCGATAAACTCATGGCATTGAGCCAGTCGAAAGACAGTGTTTACACGCCTCAGGCGGGTTGCCCGCGGTCGTTTCTCCCTGCGGTGTACTGCATGTACGCCTCAGTCGGCACTTCCCTGGCGCCTTGCATCTAACACCTTTCTGGCGCCCGGGGAATTCCAAAATCCAAAAATAGATTTGGGTTTAAAGATGCATTTTACCCATATTTTTCAATATTCTTCTTTGCCTGGCCAGGACCTGATCATTTGGGTTATTCGGTGACCACTTATGGGGGCTCGGTAAAATAGCGGCGAGGAGCGCCGCCTCCGAAGCGTTTAATTCAGAAGCTCTTTTGTTAAAATATTTTTTTGAAGCGGCTTCAGCTCCTATAATTCCATTCCCCCAGTCAACCATGTTAAGGTATAATTCAATAATCCTTATCTTCGGGATGACCAGTTCGATAAGTACTGTATAATAGGCTTCTGCCAGTTTTCTGAACATACTCCTTTCCCGCCAGAGGAATACAGTCCTTGCAACCTGCATTGTTATAGTTGAGGCACCCCTTACCCGTTTTTCTTCAATTATATCCTGTACAGCCTGGTTTATTTCTCTAAAATCAAATCCGTTATGGGACATAAACCGTTGATCTTCCGAAGCCAGTACGGCTTTGATTAAAAGCGGAGATATGTCTTTAAGTGATCGCCATTCACCTTTGGGTATTATGTATTTCTTTTCTGAATATGTGTTCTTCAGCATTAAAACGGCGGAAGAAATGGAAAAAGGAGGATTTATAAATCTGAGGGCAACAACCTGAACCATGGCAATTAATATCAGCAGGCACAGGATTTTCACTGCAAACAATAAAAGGATTTTTAAAAACTTTTTTTTCCTTTTCCTTTTTTCAGCCACCGCTATTTTCCTGTTTTGTCCTTTATGCTATTCCACACACTGTTCATTTCCTCAGGGGTGGCACTATCAAGCCCGGGACCTGATTCATCCAGCCTTTTTTCCATCCTCTCAAACCTGTTTAAAAATTTTCTGTTAGCTTCACTCAATACATTTTCACTGTTAAAACCCCAGTGTCTTGCAAGGTTTACCAGGCTGAAAATAAGATCTCCCAGCTCTTCCTCCACTTCTTCCCTTTTATCCATACTGACCGCACTGGAAAGCTCATTAAACTCTTCTTTTACTTTTTCCCATATATCAGATTTATTATTCCAGTCAAACCCCACTTTTGATGCCTTGTCACTCAACCTGTGAGCCCGCAGCAGGGCCGGGAGACCTGTGGGGACATCCCTTAAAAGAGAGGCCTTTTCCTCAATATCCACTTTTTCTTTCATTTTTAATTTCTGCCAGTTACTGGAAACCTCATCAGGTCCGTTGACCTGGACATCACCAAACACATGGGGATGCCGGTTCTTCATTTTTTTTACTATATTTTCAATTACATCTACTATATCAAACTCCCCTTTTTCAGAGGAGAGCCGTGCTAAAAAAATAATCATAAAAAGAAGATCACCAAGCTCCAGACATTCTTCACCGGAATCTCCCTTTTCAATTGCATCGAGCACCTCGTAGCACTCCTCAAGCAGGTACATTTTAACACTGGAGATTGTCTGTTTCCTGTCCCAGGGGCAACCGTTTGGCCCTCGAAGGGTTTCAACAAGATCAACAAGATCAGCGAATGATTTTGATACTTTATTCTGATTTGACATCTTTCTTTATTTCATCGGCAAGGAATTTACTTACCTTTTCTTTTTCACCGATCATCTTTTTCTTCAGGTTTTTATAGTGATCCGGAGAAAACAGGCCTGCAATTGACTGGTAAGATTTAATCACCCAGGGTGCAAGGAGCGACTCCGCGATAAGAGGTGCCTTCGCGGGAACAAAAAATGTGAGTATTACAATAATAAGATATGTAAGGAGAATGGTCTTTAACACCGCGAATACAGCACCCATAAGCTTATCAAACCATCCTAAAAAGACTTTCTTAAAAAATAAACGTAAGGCCCATCCGATAATATTACATAAAATAACGACACCGGCAAAAATCAGGGCAAAACTTATCAGGGGCAGAAACCTGGAATCAGGAACATAACCTGATAAGAACTGATTTACCTGGGGTATATATAGAATACCCAGCCATACACCAAGGATAATACCGACAAGGGATGCTATTTCCCTGATGAATCCCTTCAAAACACCTTTAATTGTGAAAAAGACAAGGATGGCTATTATTATATAATCAAGAAGGTTCATACTGAATTTTTATCAGAGGGAGTCTGATTTGGTCAACCAAAATTCTTTTATTAAAAAAAGAGAAGCGAATTATAGTGGGCTTTCATTAGCAGGTATCCATCAATAAAGTATTTAAATAAAGAGAGCTTTCAGCTGCCTGTCCCGCCATTTTATCCCGCCGCAGCTTCAAGCGAAGGCGGATCAGCGTTCAGCCCAGCCCTTCGGTCTTGAGCTCAGGGTCGAAAGACATTCAGCTAACCACCTGTTTTTGGATTTCAGCTGATCGCTGAGCGTTGAAGACTAATTGCTTTTAGTACTTTATTATGATATTAAAATTGTTCAGTTATTTTACGCTATATACTGTTTACTTCTCTCAATAACGTTTATAATAGCCTCCAAAAGGAGAATATTATCATGATGAATGAAAAAGAGAAAATTGACTTATTAACACGGATCAGCCTGGACATAAACGAAGTAAAGGATATTGATATCCTGCTTGAGCGGATACTTACAAATGTCAGACTTTTCTTTAACGCTGATGCCGGCTCCATTTACCTAAAGGAAAACGAAGAGCTTAAGTTCAGTTATTCTCAAAATGATACTCTTCAGAAAAGGCTTCCGCCGGGTAAAAAGCTTATCTATAACACATTTTCAATTCCTATTGATAACAGGTCAATCGCCGGATACGTGGCAGCTAACAAGACTACCGTTTCCATAGCAGATGTTTATGAACTTGATGATTCGGTGCCTTACTCATTTGATTCACACTTTGATGAAATTTCAAATTATAAAACAGGCTCTATACTTACAGTACCGATAACAAACCAGCGCAATGATGTTCTGGGTGTTATGCAGATCATTAACGCCAAGGATAGCGATGGGAATATCATTTCATTTTCTGACGATGATAAACCGCTGATAATACATTTTGCGACAAGCGCCGGCCTTGCCGTTGAACGTGCCCAGACAACAAGAAATCTCATTCTCAGAATGATAAGCATGGCTGAATTACGGGATCCGAAGGAAACAGGCGCCCATGTAAACAGGGTCGGGGCATACTCTGTTGAGATATATGAAGAATGGGCAAGAAATAATGGAATATCTCCCAATGTAATTGAAATGCAAAAGGATGTTTTACGAATGGCCGCCATGTTACATGATGTCGGAAAGGTCGCGATAAGTGATTTGATTTTAAAAAAACCTGCCAGACTTACCATGGATGAGTTTGAAGTAATGAAATCGCACACGTATCTCGGGGCAAGATTATTTCAACAAATACAGTCGGATTTCGACGAAGTAGCTCTCGAGGTAGCACTTAATCATCACGAAAAATGGGATGGAACAGGTTACCCTGGATACAGAGGTGAAGTTTCTGATATACCTGCCGAGGGTTTCATTAATGAAGATATAGAATTCAACCCTAAAAAAGAGGAAGATATCCCGCTTTTCGGAAGAATTGTCGCGGTCGCAGACGTTTATGACGCTCTATGTTCAAGAAGGGTTTATAAACAGGCATGGACTGAAGATCAGATTCTGGATGAATTGAAGAAATCCTCAGGTACCCACTTTGATCCGGCTATTATAGATGCTTTCTTCAATTGCTATGATATGCTGAAGTCTATATCAAAAAGATATCCTGACAAAGAATAGGATTTCCTTACAATTATAAGATCTGCATATCCGCCAATTAGACAAATCTATTTATTTTCAACCAGCAATAACAATTTCCTAATAAATGGTGTGAACATGGAAAATATAAAACTTAAAGGATATGACGGTAACAGGACAATTACAAAACAAAAGGACAGGGGAGACAGCAAATGTAATTCCTTTGATTCTAAGAATTTTATTCTACAGAATCGTCTTTCCCTTGACATTACTTATATATTTAACAGCCCCTCGGGTACTGCAATAGAAAAAACCGATATAGAAGACCTTATTCCAGAGACAGTTGAAGCCCATAAAATGTTAAAGGAGAACAGCGGTAACATCCTTGACAACAATATCCCCATGACCGGCTGGGTTGACCTGCCTGTAATAATTGATGAACAGCACCTCAACAGGATAAAATCACTGGTCAAAAGAATGTCTGAAAAGATAGATGCCTTTGTTTCTCTTGGCATAGGAGGCTCATACCTTGGGATTGAATCAACATTCCGCGCCCTCACGCACAATTATTTTAACCAGTTATCCAGAAAAGAACGGGGCAATGCTCCCGAGATCTATTTCCTGGGACAAAATATGGACCCCGATTATTTCCGGGATACATTGGATATGCTTGAGGGAAAAAGAATCGGTGTTAATGTGATTTCAAAATCGGGCACAACTACAGAAACCGCTATCGCCTTCAGGATCATCAGGGCTATCATGGAGGATAGTCTAGGAGATGATGGTAACTCTTTAATTATTGCAACAACGGACAAGGTCAAAGGCGCCCTTAAAAACCTGGCTGATAAAAAGGAATATGAAACATTCGTAGTTCCCGACGACATTGGCGGAAGATTTTCAGTTCTTTCAGATGTCGGCCTGGTAGGACTGGCAATGGCCAATATAGATATAAATGAATTTGTCTCAGGTTTTAAGAACATGAGAGAAATTACCATGACAGATAATTTCTGGGAAAATCCGGCCCTTGTTCATGCTGCTGTAAGGCACGCAGCATGGCTGAAGCGGAAAAAAGTAGAGGTTATTGCCACAAACTCAGGCTACCTGTTGCCCGTCGCGAGGTGGATGGAACAGCTTTTTCCGGAAAGTGAAGGACATGATGGTCATGGCATGTGGATTTCCCCCTCTTTGTATTCTGAGAAACTGCATGCGAACGGCCAGATGGTTCAGGATGGTGAAAGGAACATTCTTGAGACCTTCCTTTTGCTTGAAAGGCATGATAATAACATGAACATTCCCCTTGATGATGAAAACATCGACGGCTTGAACTTCCTTCCCGATAATAACCGCGATATGAATTATGTGAACAGGAAAATAATAGAGGGTCCTGCCTATGCACACTATCAGGGCGGAGTGCCCAATATGACCATTACAATTCCTGAGAGAAACGCCTTTAATCTCGGACAGTTTTACTATTTAATGGAAAAATCCGTTGCTGTTTCCGGATACCTGTTCGGACATAATCCTTTTATACAGCCCGGGGTTGAGGCATATAAAAAAGCTATGTTCGCGCTGGTGGGGAAACCTGGATATGAAGACAAAGCCAGGAAAATAGAGGAAGAAACAGCAAAGTTAGAGAGGATTATAGTTTGATGGTTGAGAGAACACTGGTCCTGGCAACACGAAATAAGGGAAAAATCAGCGAACTGACAGAGCTTCTTTCAGGTTTTGATATCAACGTAAAAAATCTTAATGATTTTGGTCCCATACCTCCTGTGGTCGAGGATGGTAAAACATTCGAAGATAATGCTTATAAAAAGGCAAGTTTTACCGCGAAAGTTTTAGGGCTTCCCGCGATCGCCGATGATTCGGGGCTTGTTGTTGAGGCACTTGATGGTGCCCCGGGCGTATATTCCGCCCGTTATGCCGGTGAAAACACTGCGGATGAAGACAACAACAGGAAGCTTTTAAGTGAGATGAAAGGTATATCAAAAAGAAATGCCTATTTTGAGACGGCAATTATAATTGCTGTCCCAATGGGGCACGCACTCACTTATATAGGAAGAGTGGAAGGTGAAATTTCGGAAGTGCCTGTAGGGGAAAACGGCTTCGGGTATGATCCTCTCTTTTATTACCCGCCTCTCGAAAAGACATTTGCCCGGATGACACAGGATGAAAAGAACAGTGTAAGTCACAGGGGGAAGGCTGTAAAAGAACTGCAAAGTGAATTTGAGAAGGTTATCATCTGGCTTGAGAACAGGCTGGCAGAAGAACCCTAAGCATCAGGACATTGCGATAATCCCGCTCATTCTCAGCAATAACGGAAATATTCACTATAGAGGCAGTTCAAAAACGTTCAAGTTTGTTCAAGAACAAGGAAGGCGAAAATTTTAACCACAGGAATACATTAAAAAGTATTTCGAGGATTACAATTTGAGCCTGACAAAGTTATTGGCCAAAATTGGGCGTTTTAGGCTGCCTCACAAAAATAATTTGACATATCCAATATTATGTATATTTTATTCTAATATAATTAAGGATTTAAAAGTCCAGAAGGAGGCATTAATGTTAACAGTAACGGAAAAAGCTAATGAAATGATTATGGATTTCCTGAAAGCTCAGAAAGATCCTTCATATATAAGGGTATTTCTTTCAGAAGGCGGGTGATCAGGACCAGCCCTTGGCATGGCTCTGGATGAGCCTGGAGAAAATGATGAAATTATCAAGGATAATGGTGTAACTTACCTGGTTGACAAAAACCTGCTGGAACAGGCTAAACCGATAAGTGTTGATTTTATCAGCACCGAAGGAGGTTCCGGGTTTTCAATTTCATCTAACTTACCAAAAGGAGATTCCTGCAGTTCCTGTACGACCTGCTAAAACAAAAACCATTACATAGAAACCACCATTAACAAATTATATTTGTAAATGGTGGTTTTTTTTGCCTTGCAGGTTATCTATATTGCATTTCAACTATGCTGGGCAAAAACATTGGGCAGAGGTTATCTTCCTTCATAAAAATATGTTTCGACAGAATGGCAAGGCAAACCGCGGCGAAGCTCGTAAGAGCGCCCGTCCTCCGCAGTAGCCTGCTACGGAGGATGGAAAGACGGGTAAAGTATACAGATATTTATGACGATATCTCACTGTTTGCCAGGAATTCGGGGGTCTTTAATTTCATAAATTTTAACTGACCGCCCAATTCTGTCATTCCCGCGCAGGCGGGAATCCATTTTAATTTTCTCCCCGACTGTTGTAGCTTTGTTTCATTTGGAATAGTGCTTATTTGGTCCAGCTTGTTAAAGACGAAGGACCTGGATTCCCCGATCAAGTCGGGGAATGACATTAGATCTGGATCCCGCAGCTTGTCCCGTCATAGCTTTAGGGACGGCGGAAGATTGTTCAAAAGGGCCGTTTTCTGGATGGGTAAATCTAAAATGCCCCCAGCTGGCAAGGCTTAATCTTAATCCCCAATCTTTCACATGCTGAAGAAACATCCATTTTCGGCCTGCCATATGCTTTGGCGATTTCCCATGCTGAACCGCATGTTAATTTTCCATTTAATAATTTCTCTTTTATTGCATTTTCAAGTTCATCCGGCACCTTTTCCATCGGTTTAACAGCCTTTTTTTCAGGTTCATATCCGAAAATTCCCATCTGGCAGCGTATTATCCGCATTTCCAGCATATCAAGAGTAAAACCTACTTCTCCTGGTGCAGCACCGGTATTTTTAGCTATTTTAAAGACCGCGGCACACGTAATCTTGTTATCCGACACCTTTTCTCTAACTGCCTTTACTATATCAGGATTTAATTCTCTATCACCATGATGTTTTCTTGAATAATTTCCTCTGTCCTTGCTTGTCATTTTTAATAATTCCTTATCTATTTCAACAGCGATTTTATAGATTCAATATCAGGGAAAGCAAAATCCCATTTTTTAATAATTATCCCGTTATCAATAAGTATTGTCCTGGGAATTTCTCCATCTTCCAGTAATCTCCAGAAGTCATCATCAGCTATCTGATACAGACCAAAGTCGAGTTCATATTCATCAATAAAGTCTTCTCTCTGCTCTTCATCATTCATTACAAGGGCAACCACCGGCGGTAGTTCATCATCGTCACCTATAAAGATCAAGTCCTCCATGAGCGCCCTGCAGTGTGAACAGTCTGTAGCCATTACTACAATCAAATACCTGTCGGTTGACAGGTCATATGAGTTGAAATCGTCCAGTCTGAAGACTTCCTTTCCCTCCTCCACCGGTCCTGATATCAAACGGTTAATCCTGTCCGGAAGAGTCCCGGTTAAAAGGGGAACCACAATACCCGCCAACAAAGCCACTATTATTAGGGATTCTTTTATATAGAAAGGCCATTTTTTTATTGTTTTGTTAAAAAACCATGAATAAATCAATGCTCCCAGTATAAAAAAGTCTTCAACCATTGCCTCCCCGGGCGTTCTTTCTACCCATGATCCAAAGCAGCTGCAGTCATCAGTCGCACCTGTATACCATGCCCAACCTGTTGCGCCGATAAATATGAGTATCAATAAAACGGCAGGAGGAATAGTAATTCTTGGTCTGTAGTTAAGAATGAGCGCGGTGCCAAGGGTATATTCGGTTATAACTAAACACCACGCCCCAAACGTAGTTAGTAAAGGGTGTGATATTATATCGTAGTCTCCGACCTGCCGTATAAAAAGATCCATTTCAAAGGATTTTGGCAGGCTGGAAATAAGAAGTATAAGACCTACAAGGGTTGTTAATATTACCGGAAGCCAGCGTGTGAATAAATTTGATATAAATGAAGCAATCTTTGATTTGTTTTTTTCCACGGACAAGAACACCTCTTTTCCAAAAATATCAGGAGCATTAGCCTTTATTCGGCATCAGAATATAATTCGATCATTTCCACTAAAGATTATCAGGTCGGTATCATCACTTATACAGACAAGTGTCATGTTCATACTTTGCGCCAATTCAACAGCCAGCGCGGTTGGTCTTGACGCACTCAACATGAAAGGAATTCCGGCCCTGTTCGCCTTCTGGATCATTTCAAAACTGATCCTTGAAGAAAGGACTGACATATAGGCATCCTGAAGTTTTCCGGCCATTAAAATTTTTCCTACGGCCTTATCAAACGCGTTATGCCTGCCGACATCCTCCCCCTTTGCGAGAAATTCAAGAGAACTGTCCAGGATTACTATCGCGTGAGAACCTCTTGTCTTTTTATAAAGCTTCTGTGTTTCTGTCAATCTTGAAAAGGCAATTTTGATTTCATCCAGAGTCAGTTTTTTATCAATATTCAGCGGTTTCAAAATCTGGGAAATCTCATCAATAACCTCCTTGCCGCATATGCCGCAGCTCGTCTGGCTGATAAACCCCTTTCTTTCCAGGATGGGTGATACCTTTTCAAGCCTTTCGGGTGTGAGTGATATTTCAACTACATTGCTGTCCATGTCCGCGCAAAAGCCCACTGTGTTAAAGTCACTGAAATTATCCACTATTCCTTCCGCCAGACAGAATCCTGCCGCGTGGAAAGTTTCATCTCCCGGAGTTCTCATAACTACTGAGTAGGGCTCATCCTCGACACGAATCAATAATGGTTCTTCACATATGAGTTCATGACTGTCTTTCTCACGTTTTGAACCATCGAATCTTATCACCTCAAAGGATTTATTGGTATCCGTACCTGATACCCTTTCACTTAAAGCGTTTTGTTTCCTGTTCATATCTTTCATCTAATTTAGTATTTTTAACCCTGCATTATCTATTATTTCCACACTGTCGCCTGTTTCAATGGGCCCTCCTTCAAGAACCCTGGCAAATATACCTTCCCTTGGCATTATGCAGTCACCGGCCTGGTAATAAATAGCACATTTGTTATGACATTCTTTGCCGATTTGAGTTACTTCGACAATACTGGATTCTCCCAGCCTGAGACGGGTGCCGACCGGTATATCCTTCCAGTCAATTCCTTCTGTGGCGAAATTCTCCGCAAAATCCCCGAAGGTAACATCAAGTCCCCTCTGCTTTGCCGCTTCAATACTTTCTGAAGAAAGAAAACTCACCTGCCTGTGCCATGGCCCGGAGTGGGCGTCACCTTCGATGCCATGTTCCTTTTTAACAAGAACCTTATCAACTATTGTTTTACGCGTTCCCTTTTTTTTACTTTTAGCAATTGACACAATCTTCATTATTTAATCTCTGACAATTTAAATTAATTTTATACCCTAAAAATCAAAATGCGCCGGCACATTATTTACGATTTTCTTCCAAATGAGCCGGCACACTTTCAAGATAATTTTTACCCCTGAGGTGATTTATTATACAGCGGCGAGATTTCTCTTAAGGTTGTAACTGTGTTTTTCAGGACATTTAAAAAATTATCCACATCCTCTTCACTGTTATCAATTCCGAATGTTATCACCAGTGTTCCCTGGGCGTCAGCGTATTCTCTGCCGATTGAAAGTAAAACATGGGAAGCTCTCAACGCGCCTGTCGCGCAGGCGGACCTTGTTGATACAGCGAATCCCTCTTCATCAAGCATTAGTACTACACTTTCCCCTTCAATATATTTAAGGGAGACACTTATATGGTTCGGAAGTCTCTTTTCAGGGTGACCGTTCAGGATATACTCATCAAGATAGTCAGGCAGCTCCTTTATAAACTTGTCCTTGAGTTTTTTATAGTGGGCTACTCTGGCGTCCATGTCCTTAACGGCCAGTTCAGCAGCTTTAGCCATTCCTACTATTCCAATCAGGTTTTCTGTCCCGGCTCTTTTATTGCTTTCCTGAGTTCCGCCGTCAAACATTGGCCATATTGCTGTTCCCCGCTTTATATATAAGCCCCCGACACCTGCCGGGCCATTATAGGCATTTGATCCGAAACTCATCAAATCCACACCCAGTTCCTGCACATCCACAGGTATTACGCCCACGGAATCAGTAGCATCCGTATGAAAAAGTACATTTCTACTCCTGGCGATCTCGGCTATTTCCTTGATCGGCTGCAGAGTGCCTATTTCATTGTTGCTGTGCATTATTGTTATGAGGATTGTCTCAGCAGTTATTGCTTCAGCTATCTCTTCCGGATTAACCAGTCCGTACTCATCCACTGAGACTGAAGTAACTTTATAATCAAACAACTTTAATCGCTTGAGTGAGCGGATAACAGAGTTATGCTCTATATTTGATGTTATAATGTGTTTGCCTTTTTCTCCCTTTGCAAAGGCTACACCTTTGATGGCATGATTTACTGACTCTGTCCCTCCCGATGTAAAGACAATTTCCTTGGGGACCGAGCAGTTGATCAATCGTGCAAGCGACTCCCTGGCGTTTTCAAGAGCAACAGCCGCAGCATCGCCAAGCCTGTGCTGGCTTGACGGGTTTCCATAGTTGTCTTTAATCGTTTCTATCATAGCTTCCTGTACTTCAGGAAGGACAGGGTTCGCTGATAAATGATCCAGATTAATTATATTCATCTTAATTCCCCTTCCAGGATCACTTCAGTTGAACAAGTTCATTCTGACATGACTTGCAGAAAGTTACATCCTCTTCCATTTCCGCGTCACAATAGGGGCAATAGCAGCTTTCACCCTCTTCATGTTCATGCTTGTCAGATATTGTCGGCACTTTTGGAGGTTTCCCGGCCTTTCTGTCCTCAAAGTCCTTAATAGCCAGCTGCAGGGCATCGGCCCCCAGATTTGAACAATGAAGTTTATTCTTGGGAAGTCCCTCAAGCGCTTCCGCAACATCCTTATTGGTTATTTTTTTTGCGTCTTCGATGGTTTTACCCTTTGCCATCTCAGTAAGCATGCTTGATACTGCGATTGCGGCCCCGCAACCGAATGTCTGAAATTTGATATCTTCTATTTTCTCATCTTCAATCCTGAGGTAAATAGTCATCATATCGCCGCAGAGAGGATTTCCGACCTCTCCAATGGCGTCAGCGTCATCTATTGTACCCACGTTCCTGGGTTTTTTGAAATGATCCATAACTGTCTTTGAATACATAATATTTTTCTCCTTTTTCTGGGAAATCAACTCTGTACTATATTAATCATTATTATCTTATAGTAAAGCAGTAAAATCTTGAGGATTAGACACCCAGAGGGTGAATAATGTCAAGGGTTTTTATGCCTAACTAGCAGATATAATAAAAGAATATAGATTTTTATAAATCCGCCACCTATTTTGTGTTTATTAAGTTTTTACCTTGCACCTTGTGCCATGCGCCTTGTGCCTTTTATATATGCCGAAAATAGTGCTTTGCTGTTGAATTTATTTTAAAGCCCTCTCAATGATTCCACCACCAAGAACAATATCACCATCATAAAAGACCGCTGACTGACCCGGGGTAACGGCCAGCTGCGGCTCATTGAATACTACTTCAGCCTTTCCATTTGCGGCGGGGGTGAGAATGGCGGGAGTTGCCTTATGCTGCAACCTGATTTTAACGCTGACTTCCAACGGCTCTTTAATCTCATCGATGGAAATCAGGTTAATGTCCACCACTGTCAGTCCTTTTGAAAACAATGAGGGCCTTTTATCAACAACTATCCGGTTATTTTGGACATCAATTTCAGACACATAAAGGGGGTCGGGAGAAGATATACCAAGGCCTTTACGCTGGCCTACGGTAAAATGAATAATACCTTTATGTTTTCCAAGCACTTCTCCTTTTTCATTCACGATCTCCCCTTTACATACTTCTTCAGGTTTGAAAAAGGGAGAAAAATCACCCCCCGCTATAAAATCCTGGCTCTCCGGTCTTTCCGATGTAGTTAACCCCATTGAACGTGCTATTTCCCTCACATCTTTCTTGTTATACTCTCCCAGGGGAAATAAAATACCTGATAACAGGTCCCGGGGAAGGGAATAAAGGAAATAGGTCTGATCTTTACTCGTATCCAGTGGTTTCCCCAGCAGATAACGCCCTCTGTCTTTGATTATTCTCGCGTAATGCCCTGTAGCAAATTTATCAAATTCAATACTCGCGTCCCTGGCCTTTTCAAGCATGAATCCGAACTTTAACTTTCGATTGCATACTATGCAGGGATTTGGCGTCCTGCCGGCCAGATATTCATTCCTGAAATACTTTATGACAAACCTGTTGAATTCATTTTTTAAATCAATCACGTGAAAGGGGATATTAAGTTTTTTACATACTGATTCCGCTGATTTAATGTCTCCACTTTCATCAGGGCCGTAACACGCGTGTCTCCCTGTATCTTCTATTTTAAAGTTATCATCGTATATGACCATCGAAAGGCCGATAACATCATACCCTTTATCTTTGAGCAGGGCGGCGGTTACTGATGAGTCCACTCCTCCGCTCAGGCCGACAGCTACTATTTCTTTTTTCTTATTACTCATAAATTTATATTCCGATGATTCTTTTAAAAATCCTGTGATGAATTTTTTCCTTTAAATCAGGCCTTATCCTTGTAGTTTTTGACCCTGATGATTTCAGTTCAGCAAGATAATGTTCCAGATACAGCTTATATCCAATTATATCATTTCCTTCATCTTCGGCTTTTTTTATAAAGGCCGCGGAACCCAGCAGGTTTAATATTTTAACACTTAAATCAGTAACTCTCCTCAGGAAAAACTCCTGTCTGGTTATATTCTTTCCGTAAAGCATCAACCCTGACAGGATCATGAACCTTAATCTTTTTACCTTTTTAAGGGCCATCCTTTTTGCCCTCTCAAGGACAGGATCATTGAACCTGTATTTAAATGAAGGCCTTTTAAAGAGCAAAAATGCCGCTCTCAAGAGACGCATTATTCTGCTGCCAAATAATTTCGGGCCCTTTGTCATATTCCTTATCAGGAACAGGGGCGGATAAATAGAATGGATTTCCGTTGTACCTTCAAAGACCGTTGTAACACGAAAATCCCTTAACCGTTTTTCATATGGGAGTGTCTTCAGGTATCCGGATCCTCCATGTGTCTGGAGCGCGTCATAAAGAACCTCCCATGTCCGGGTAGTCCCGAAAAGTTTTGCGTGAGAAGTTTCAATCGCCACCCGTGTCATAGAGTCTTCCTGAAGTATGCCTGTTGTAAATGATGTAATAGCTTTTGTTAAAAAGGCTTTAACCAGGGCATTGACGATTTTTTCCTGGATCAGCTCAAAATCCGATATAGAAACGCCAAACTGTTTCCGTTTCTTTGCGCGGGCAAGCATCTCACTCCCGGATTGACGCATCAACCCCGTTGAAGCTGCAGCCAGGCCCAGTCTTCCATAATTAAGAACGGTCATGGCTATTTTAAAACCATCACCTGCATTACCAATAAGGTTTTCCGCCGGTACTTTTACATTATCAAATTTAACAGGGGTTGTTGAGCTCAGGGTAAGACCCATCTTGGGCATTTCTTTACCGACCGCGACACCATCCCAGCCTGTTTCGACAATAAATGCGCCCATATACCC
The DNA here is from genome assembly GCA_042573485.1 of Thermodesulfobacteriota bacterium. Classification (GTDB taxonomy): domain Bacteria; phylum Desulfobacterota; class DSM-4660; order Desulfatiglandales; family HGW-15; genus JAAZBV01. The sequence continues at coordinate 37,851 of JBHPCX010000020.1, forward strand.
GGGTTTTTCTCTGTCCATTTGAGCAAATACCGTCATACCTCCCGCATGACCGCCGTTAGTTATATATGTTTTAGTCCCGTTCAGGATGTAATATTTACCGTCATCTGATTTATCAGCATATGTTTCTATGTGCTGAGCATCAGATCCTGTCTTCGGCTCTGTTAAAACATAGGCGAAGATCATATCGCCCAATGAGGCAGAAGGAAGATATTTCTTTTTCTGTTCTTCCGAGCCAAATAACAGAATACCCTTTAATCCTATAGAGTGATGGGCCAGGGGAATAATCGCCAGGCCCATATCCTTGGCCGCCGCCCCTTCAATTATTCCGAGATAATCTGTAAGGCTTAAACCAATACCTCCGTATTCCTCCGGAATAGTAAGGGCGAACATACCGGATGATTTTAATCCCTGCCATAATTCCTGAGGGATTTCCCCCTGCTCTTCCAGTTCAACAGGTGAATATTTATCAAAAAGAGCAAGGTATTCATCCAGTATACCTTTTGCCCTGCCGGATATTCCAGGGCCATGGCATGAGAAAAATAGCTTTTCGTCAAATACACCATTATATAATTTTTCTAGAAATCCCGGCTTTTCCATGGCATACTCCTCTTTATACTTTAATTAATTTAATCTCTCAAATAGCAGAAGTCAAAATAAAGGATTCAAGGATTCCAGGTTTCAGAATGCAGAGAACCCGCCTTCGCTTTCAGTTACGGCGCGGCAGGCAGATATCAGGGGTCAAGAAGAATAATATCACCACAGAGACGCAGCCCCCTTCGCCAAGGCTTCGGCGTGCCAGGGAGGACAGATGACCGATGACAAATGACCAATTCAACCATCCCGGAGAGAGACACTAATTGGAGAATCATTCAATGGCAACAAACTCCCCTATAGAGACATCTAAAGAAACGCTATGGCGATGGATCTGGGTGGTTATTTTCGCCATAGGATTCGCCTGGGTTGAGAGCGCGCTTGTAGTTTACCTGAGGGAAATTTTCTATGACGGTTCATCCATCTTTCCCCTTGTGATCGAATGGAAGAATGGGAAATATGTCCCTCACCCTCTTGCTAATATTGAACTTGTGCGTGAATTCGCTACAATGGTGATGCTAACGGCCATCGCCTGCGCTTCTGGAAGAACAGGATGGCAGAAATTCAGCTTCTTTATGATCTCCTTTGGAGTCTGGGATATTTTTTATTATATCTGGCTGTGGGCAATGATTAGCTGGCCGGAGAGCCTCATGACATGGGACATTCTTTTTCTGCTTCCCCTTCCATGGGTAGGGCCGGTCATAACACCGGTACTCATAGCCTGTGCGATGACAGCAGCAGGTACATTGATTATCTATTTCGAAGAAAAGGGATTTATCATCCGTTTTTACTGGTATGACTGGCTTATAGTCCTGGGCTGCGGCCTCCTGATGATTGTCGCCTTTTGCTGGGACTGGAAAAATATTGCTCAGCTTCCCGGTGATATCTCCCGCACCGGCATTCCAAATCCATTTCTATGGGAGCTTTATCTTCCTTCTTATCTTTTATCAGTTATATATTTCAGTATAAGGCTATGGCAAAACGTTAAACGCAACAAAGAGTTATCAAATTGAGTGTTCGATGCTCCATAGCTAATTTAATTATCTGCTTAGGAGTTTTATTCTTTATACATCTGCTTAAGTTTCTCTATTTCCTCTTCTGACAATTTATCTTTATATTCCTGCTTTAACTCTTCAAGCTTATCATCATCCATATTATCAAGTTTTTCTCTGAGTTCCTGCTTTTGCTGTTCATCAAGTCTATCTGGGTTTATGGTTCCATCCAGAACCATGTTTTTTATTTCCTCACTCTCTTCACCCGTAATTTCTTCGGCAATCGATATAAATCTTTCAGCCTTTTCGATGGCATTGCCACCCTTGTTTACCATGTAACTTACACAAACTGACATAACCATGCATAAAACAATAATCACGACATATATTTTCACATTACTGCTTTTAAGTTTTCGGAAAAACCGGGATACTTTTTTTCTTTTGTACTTTTTTATCTTTTTCATGCTGTATCTCCAGTTAAACTATGGACTTTTACATATTCATGTAATCATATCATCATTCAATGTTTTTGACTATACAGGATATAAGAGCCTATGAACTATCCTGAAATAGGTTAACTCAATTTAAAATGGATTCCCGCCTCCGCGGGAATGACGTCTAAATGGTTTTCCTAATAGCCTAACCGCCTTCAGCCTAATATGCTAATGTAAATCCTGTCTATTAAGTTTAAAAAAATGTTCATCCTTTAGAATAGACAGCATGACTGGTCAGGGAGTAGTTAGAACAGAGATATGCGGCATAAATCTGTCAACTATTTTAGGATGACACACACCTCTTTATGACATCAGTTCAGGTAGAAAAAGAATAATTTGAGGGAATGTTATAAGGCACGCGACTTGAAGCAGATCTGCCATAAGAAAAGGAATGATGCCCTTGAAAATAGTCCCTATGGGCACATTTGATATCCCCTTTATAATAAAAACATTCATACCTACCGGGGGAGTAATTAAACCCATCTCCGTCACCCTTACCACAAGGATCCCAAACCATATGGGATTGAATCCTAAATCGATTACCAGAGGGTAAAAAACGGGAATGGTTAAAAGAACTATGGCCATGGAATCCATAACACAGCCCAGGGCAAGTGTAATAATAAGAATTGCTATCAATATAATGTATCTATTTACTCTCATTTCACTTGCCAGGGAAGCAAGATCAAAGGGAAGCTGGGATACCGACAAAAAATAACCAAATATCATTGCTCCCATCATTATCAGAAACAGCATTCCTGTTGTCCGGATTGTGTTTACGAGGCTGGTGTTAAAAACCTTCCAGGACAGTTTTTTTCTCACAAAAGAAAAAAAGAATGTCCCGAACGCGCCAATACCGGCTGCTTCTGTAGGAGTAAATATCCCCGCGTATATCCCGCCTATCACAACGACAAAAAGAAGAACCACTTCCCACGTCTTTTTAAGGGCTTTTATCTTTTCACCGGCACTTGTTTCAGGCCCTTTTGGACCATGGGAGGGATTAACAGTCGTAAGTATCCATATAGTAATAAGATAAAAAAACATTTCCATAACACCGGGGATAAAACCGGCCAGAAATAATTTACCAATGGACTGTTCAGTAATAATTCCATATATAATAAGTATTACGCTTGGAGGAATTAAAATCCCTACACTTCCGCCTGCAGCGACCGCCCCTGTGGCAAGACTGTCATCATATTTATATTTTTTCATCTCGGGAAGGGCCACCGCACCCAATGTAGCGGCAGTAGCCAGGCTTGAACCGCTGATAGCGGCAAAACACGCGCAGGCAACTACCGTGGCCTGAGCGACACCGCCCCGTAAATGGCCAAGCCACTTATAGACAGCTTTGAACAGATTCTCACTCATACCCGAGGCATGGGCAAATGAGCCCATCAGAATAAACAGGGGGATTACACTGAAATTATTACTTGCAAATGTCGTAAATGGTACAGTCTTTAATATGCCCAGCGCGGCTTCAAAATCTATGAGCAAGGCAAAACCCAGAAAACCGACCAGGGACATACCAACACCTATTGGAAGGCCCGCGAAAAGCAGAAATATCAGTATGCCTATGCCTATAAGACCTGCTACGATTGGTTCCATTTAAATATCGTTCGGGCTAAATAATTTATTAATTCCGCGAGAAGCAAAAAACTTAAAACCGCGAATGCAAGGGCCAGCATCCCGATAAATGGATAGACCGGGATATAAAGAACAGCAGAGGTCAGTTTCGAGTCATATTCTTCAATTATGTAGATAACAGCCTGCCAGGTTATCAGCACAAAAAGTACAAATGATAAAAGATTGGCTGCAAACATGAAAAAAGATCTGATTTTCTCCGGAAAACGCTCCACAATAACATCAACCTGCACATGAGAGTTTTCACTCGCGCAGAATACAATACTGAAGGGAATCAGCAGGGCCATCATAAATTCTACCAGCTCAAAACTGCCTGTAACAGGACTTTTAAACAGATAGCGCATGCACACATCTACAGCCGTAAGAAACATCATGGCTGCAAGTATCCATATTGCCAGATGCTTGAGGGCGGCAACAAAGTATCCGTTGAGTTTATTGAATAAGTTTAATATTGTCATGTTTATTAATAAATAATCTATGTTTATGGTGAGTGGCGATAAAAAACTTTTTGAACGTTCAACGTTGAACTTCCAACATCCAATTTTGAATGAAAAGCTATTATTAAAAGGTTAATGAAATTGATCAACCAAAATTATCTTTTGTTTTTATTATTCAAAGTTGAGAGTTGAACGTTGACGGGCTCGTAAAAAGTAAAAAATGATTTTATATAATGTTATGAGTCCACAC
>JBHPCX010000210.1:0-2482 GCA_042573485.1 Thermodesulfobacteriota bacterium
AGAGGTGTTTTTTCTCTTGACGTACCCTTTAATGGATGACGTACCCTTTAATGGATGACCCCTTTCACTAATTGTGTCCGCACTCTCAGTTGGTATCGCGCTAACATGACAGAAAACAATTTCCTAACCTCTGCCTGGTGGAACTATGAACGAATTTAACCCTATACGTGATGAGACGAGAAACAAGATCATGATCGAGTTGAGTTAATTGAGGCTGATAAAGGTAAAAGAAGGAACCTGCAAAAGGGAATTCTGAGAATCACGATGGAGTCACAATCACATAGAAGGTCCATTATACTTGGGATTATTGCGATCCTGCTTTGGTGCTGGAGTGGCGTGTGTTTTCGCAAAGGTTCGGAGCTTATGGGATCGTCCATGGTTTACCTGACACTTATGACAGGCTGTGGATCACTTACCGCTGTTGTGTTCCAGTATTTCCGGGGACAATCCATACTACGCATGGTTCGTCTGCCGTTTAAGGTAGTAGTTGCCGGATTTTTTGGTGTGGCTTTATATACCGTCATGCTTGCAAAGGCATTTGGTATTGTAGCAGAGGAAGATATCGGGCAGATTAATCTACTGAATTATCTGTGGCCTGTCTGGATGGTGGTGCTGGGAATGCTATTCCTTGGAAGCAGACCCAAAGCACTATTGGCAATCTCAGGCATTTTAATGGGTTTGTTCGGTGTTGTAATATCGCGAGGGCAAAATCTCTTTACGCATTTGCCCGCAAACCTCTTTCCTCATGCCCTGGCACTATCCGGTGGCTTCCTATGGGCACTTTATGTTGTGTTATTACGTAAATGGAAAATCCCGGAGGAAAAAGGGGGAACAGCTTTCCATTTTGCCATTTGTGCAATAATTGCCGGGCTTCTTGCTGCCTTTGCACATGATTGGCACAGGATTCCTCCCCGGTCAGGGGCCATGCTTTTTTGGATTGTATTTGGTGGAATAGGACCAGTGGGTATTGCCTATTCTTTATATGAAATCAGTGTTAAAAACGGGCCTGTAATCCTGATAGCTTCATTTTCATATTTTATCCCCATCGGTTCATCATTGCTTATCGGCCTGTTTTTCAAGGAGGCAATGAATAAGGGGCTGGTTTTCGGTGCGGTTTTCATCGCCCTTGGGTCCTGGTTGGTTCACCATGCAACCAGTGATAAAGGGGATAATACTTGAGAAAATAATTCTTAATCACTGGCTGACAATTAACTAAAGGAAATTTTTCAGATTTTATCGAAGATCCCTTGAACACTCAATATTGTGCTTTACCAGGAATTGTATTCTGCCCTGCTCCATACAATTCAGTAAGCTTTGCGTTAACTCAAAATAAAATTATAAACATGTACTCAACCAAATTACCATTTCTTCAGATTAGTCCAAAGGTATGGGCAGATAAAAATTACCTTTATGCCAGGACTTCAATATTTTACCGGTTTTTGTGCCTTTTTTTCTACTCAAGAACTGTGGTTATAGACAGGATTAAAAAACATATAGAAATAAAAATTAAAACGTTCTGGTTTTTTACGTCAAAGGAATATATTGCCTTCAATGATATAAAATATATTGATTTAGAAAAAAAAGAAAAAAATATGTTTTCACTGCCAAAATCTGGATTTACTACTGAAATATTGTACGTGCGGGTTATTAGAAAAAACAGTCCATACCTGGAGAATTTATTTAGATTCATTGGTGATAGCGGGGCAGATGACCATTGGGGTCATATAAAATGGTTTGATTTTGTAGGAACGCAGTATGAAAAAGCATTAAGTTACGCAGATCTGGCTTCAAAGTACACAGAATCACAATTATTTAAAGACAATAAAATAGAATATAACATTAAAGTAGAACAGTATAAATGTTTAAAGTGCGGGCATGTAAGTCCCTCAAAAATAAAATGCATTTATTGTGGTAACCAGACAATGGAAAAAGTGAGTTAACATGGCCTATTAACAGAATTGTGTTCCGCCCTGCTCCGCATAGTCCGGTAAACTCTTCGTTCGACTCTAAAATAAAAGGAGATGAAATCAAATGAAAGTTCTATACATAACCCTGATACTGGCTTGCTTTTTAACATCTATATCATATGCGGATAACGCATCTACAAACGAGACCGGGCTTATCCTGAACGAACTTAGAGAGATCCGGTCAGCGCTTAACCGTATAGCTGACGAATTATCGGAGATTCGTTCAGAAAATGAGAAGCGGAAAGCCGTTCAGCGGCTTTCTGTAAATACTCCCCAGTTCACCAGGCAGGGGCCGGACATTGAGAAGTTAGCCGATATCACACTGCCCGATAACGCCAGCCCTGATGAGGTAGAGAAATACATCCTTGGCATTATTGCCGCCTCACAGGGACAAAATTCATTCTCCTCCCGGGATCCCCAGGTGACAATGCTCACAAATGTGGGAAAGAATAATCTGCCATTACTCATTGAGGCACTCCCCTATTCAAGGTCAACTACCAGCATCCACATCGAAC
>JBHPCX010000211.1:0-2482 GCA_042573485.1 Thermodesulfobacteriota bacterium
CCGGGGACTGTCTTTTATGATCAGCCTGGATTCTGTTCCCATCCGTAACGAACTGTTTCTGAATATCTCAAGAGCAGCAATTCCCCTGGGAGGAGGTGTAAAGTTACCTGTCTATGCGGCTATTTTTATTATTGTGGTGCTGCTGGGTGCCTGTGTTCTCCACTATACACGTTTCGGACGGAATATATACGCTATCGGGGACAGTGAAAAATCCGCAGTTCTAATGGGGCTGCCTGTAGGGAGAACAAAAATCCTTATCTATACCCTTAACAGCACCATCTGTGCCCTGGGGGGGCTGGTCTATTCCCTCTACACACTTGCAGGATACCCTTTGGCCGGGACTGGCCTGGAACTGGATGTCATTACCGCAGTGGTTATCGGCGGGACACTCCTGACAGGTGGTATTGGTTTTGTTGAAGGGACACTTATTGGTGTACTGATACTGGGGCTGATCCAGACCATCATTACCTTTCAGGGCAATCTCAGTACCTGGTGGACGAAGGTTTTCATCGGTATTCTTCTGTGTCTCTTTATTCTGCTGCAGCGATATCTTTCAACGGGAAAGATTAAAAGCCCGAAACGGGATTAATCCTTAAAATTCTGTTAAGGCTTTATGGGGATATCTCCAAGATTGATATCTTCCGATGTCGTATCAATCTTTTCAAATGACTCCTTCCTTTCACCCTTTATAATCTGCAGGCTGTATTCACCTTCCCCAAGCCCTTCAAACCAGAAGTCACCATAGCTGTCTGTCTTGACATTTAATTCCTTTCCGCTTGATGTTTCGGTCAGGATACAATCGGCATCTATTATGACTTCCTTTTCATTCGGATCATAGACTGTTCCGGCTATGAATCTTCCGGGCAGATTAAGATAATATACTCTGGGCTTGACTTCATCCTTTAATTCAGGTTTCCAGACCCGGGCAACAGAGATTATATCCTTAGCCTCATCTTCATCCATCATCCGCAGGGCCTCTGTCGGGCACGCATCAGCACATCTTGGTTCCTCCCACACGTCATCCAGGAGATGGGCGCATCCAGTGCATTTCTGTGCTATATTCAGGTCCTCGTTAAAGTAGACGACATCAAAGGGGCATGCATCAATACAGAGCTTGCAGCCTGAACACTTGTCAGCGTCTATAATCACCAGACCGTCTTCTCTTTTATATACAGCACCTTCAGCAGGGCAGACTTCTATGCATGGAGCATCATCACAATGCATGCACAGGTGAGGACGATAGGCAACCTTTACCTTGGGAACAGTACCCCTTACACGCTGGGTAAGGTTCATCCAGAACTGTCCGGTGTCGGGCTGCGGTTTGGCTATTGGTGTCCAGTCATTACCAACATGCTCATCCTTACAGACGATCTGGCAGGTATGGCAACCGTTACACTTGTTTATATCTATTACAAATACTTTCTTTGACATGTCTACCTCCTCTTCTCAACCCAGGCATCAAACCGAAGACCTGAACCAGGATCATATTCTCTGTTGAAGGCCTCAGGATATTCACTCATCCATTTACCCATTCGCTCCGGAGTAACCTTTTCAATATTAACAAGAAAACCGCTGGTAGCCTGGCCCCCGCAGTGCTTGGATGTCAACCCGCCTGGTGTAACTGTGTTTATAGCTCCGCCCCTGTCCAGTTTGCCGGGAATGATCGGGTCATGTCTTGCACCGTGGTCCACAGAAACGACACCGGGCATTACCCGCTCAAAGACACGGGCTCCGACAAGGCAGCCTCCTCTTTCATTAAATACATGAACAATATCCCCATCCTTGATTCCTCTCGCCTCAGCATCATTGGGATTGATCCAGCACGGTTCGTAGTTATATCCGTCAAATCCTTTTACCTTGCCGGTAAAGGCTTCACGTGTCCACGATATATCATCACACTGGGCATGAACTCTCCACCTGCCGTGATTAGACATCAAAAGCAGGGGATATTTTTGGGCCCTCTCACTGGATATCCTTTCATCATGGGTTTCACTCTTTTCTATCCATTTTGGGATAGGCCCGCGTTCTATGTCATCAGGAAAGTTCTTGGCGATTCTCTCTGAGTAGAATTCCAACTTGCCTGAAGGGGTTGGCAGGGGATTTGCCTCGGGATCCTTGTAAAAGTTATAGAGACCTGCAGTGTCTTCTTCCCAGTCTTCAGCTACAGGCAGCACATAGTAACCCTTCTCCTCAAATTCCTCCCAGGTTGTGTATTTGTCAAAGCCCATTCCGTCAAAGACGTCTTTTATCAGTTCTGAAGATGACCTTCCCTCCGTAACTTCATCGTACATATCCAGTTTCCTGGCAACCTCGAGCACAGCCTCATAGTTGGTTTTGGCCTCTCCAACAGCTGGAATGGCCGTCTCCATACGGACCAGGCTCTGAAAGCTCTCTCCGTCCCTTACGCATGGCGAAATATCGTCTGTTTCAATGGTTGTTTTGATAGGCAGGATGATGTCCGCAAAAAGGCAGTCATTCTCCA
>JBHPCX010000212.1:0-2449 GCA_042573485.1 Thermodesulfobacteriota bacterium
TTTATTAATAATATCAATATATTAACCAGATTAGACTTTTTACGAGTCCGTCAACTTTCAACTCTCAACTTCCAATGAAGAATGGCGTGCGAACAATGTGAGTAATAAAAAACGAGAGAGGTGGTGTTCGTTTTATCATCATAAGAATGTTTAATTTTGAATAATGAATGGAAAGACTGCTTTCTGTTGCTTTAAGTTTTATGTGTTCATGTTCAAAGCTTTTGGAATGCTTTGAAATGGTGGGATGTAAAATCCCACCCTACTCCTGTGATCGGTTTTGTAACGTAGGGTGGGACTTTATGCCTAATATCGTTGAATTAAGAAGGTTCCCGCAGCCAAGTCTGTCTTCATTACCTCATCGTCATTCTCCGACTTGATCGGGGAATCCATGGGTTTTTATTGGGAAAGAAAATGTCATGGCTCTAAATCAACAATATTGGGCTTTATGTCCCACCGATAAAGATCCCAAATTGATGAATGATGTTTTCGTTTTTCATTGAAAGTTGGAAGTTGAGCGTTGAGAGTTGAATGTTCATCTTATAAAAAGGATTTTTATGCTCACCAACTTCCTGAAAGTCACACTACGAATCCTGTACAGAGAAAAGGTTTATGCCATTATTAATATTGCAGGTCTGTCAATTGCCATTGCCTGTTGTCTGGTCCTGGGGCTTTATCTTCGAAATGACCTTACATATGACAGACACAATATAAAGCACAAACAAATCTACAGGGTGGAAAACGAATTTAATATTAATGGCAGGGCCAGACAATCTGCCTCAACATCTCAATATCTGGGACCTATGCTCTCCGAAGAGTTCCCTGAAATTAAGGGGTTTGTAAGATTCAAAGGCATGGGTTCGAGGATCTTAATACGCAATGGAGACAAAGCCTTTTACTGGGAAAATATTTTTTCTGTAAGCGATAGTGTCTTTGATATTTTTACCCATGATATTATTTATGGCAACCCTGAAACGGCCCTGATCGATCCTAAATCCATTGCAGTGAGTGAATCACTTGCAATGAAGTATTTTGGAGATTCCAATCCTGTCGGCAAAACAGTAACTGCTGATGGGGATATACGAACAATCACACTTGTTTTTGCAGATCTGCCGGAAAACTCCCATCTGAAGTATTCTGCACTTTTTCCATATAATGATAAAATAGATTATGGCCCGTTTTCGGGTAAAGATAATCCGCGCAGACTGTGGCTCATGACGGACTTTACATATTTATTGATGCCCGAAGGTTATAATACTCAGGATTTCAAGAAGAGTAATGACTCTTTTTTCGAAAAGTACATGAAAGAGTATGGAGAAAAAACATACAATGGATCATGGAAATGCTGGCTGCAACCGCTTGCAGATGTTCATTATAATTCAAATGTACAATATGATCTGCCTGCAGGTAACAGTTTTTATATTTATGGATTTGCAGCAGTTGCGATTTTCATTATTCTTGTGGCCTGCATCAATTATATGAACCTGACCACAGCCCGGGCGGCAAAAAGGGCGAAAGAAACCGGTATGAGAAAAATACTGGGCTCCGGCAGAGGCAGCCTGGTGCTGCAGTTTACAGGGGAGGCGATTTTCTTTTCGTTTATTGCCATGATATTGGGATATGCAATAGTAGAACTTGTCCTGAATCTGACCCCAATAAACGACCTGCTGGGAAAATCCCTGGCATTGGAAATTACTCATGAACCAGGCCTGTTAGTGTGGATGCTTGTTTTCAGTCTAACCCTTGGTCTGGTATCAGGTCTATATCCTGCCCTTTATCTCTCTTCCATAGCTCCCCTGTCAGCTCTGGCAGGCCGCAAAAGTTCCGCAAAAAGAGGGGGACGATTGAGAGGCGTTCTGGTGCTTGTTCAGTTCACCATATCTGTCTGCGTTATAGCCTGTACACTTCTTATGTTTCTTCAGATGCGGTATATGTCCAATAAATCGCTTGGTTTCAATAAAGAGAATGTATTGATGATTCCTGTCCGGGGAGCAGACCTGGTTGAGAAGATTCCAGTTATTAAAAAGGATCTGCAAAAAGAGGGCAGTATCCTGGGAGTGGCCCTGTGTGATGCAAAGCTTCATGCTACTGCATCTTTTGCCCCCTTTGTAGATAATAAAGATAATGTCCCTGAACGGTTCCCGGTCAGCTGGATGATTGTGGGAAATGATTTTATAGATGTTATGGGTATGGAATTATTAGAGGGTCGGGATTTTTCAGAAGAGAAGGGGCAGGCCGATGAAAACTTTTCATATATAGTTAATGAGGCGGTAGTAAAAAAAATGGGTTGGGACCAGCCACTTGGAAAACGTATTCAGCCTACAGGCGGTTCCAGAAACGGAAAGGTTATTGGTGTTGTAAAAGATTTTAACAATCAAAGCCTGAAGAATGAGATAAACCCGTTTATTATGGGACTCTTTTCAGGTGTTTCTCAAAATCAACCGCGACAGAA
>JBHPCX010000213.1:0-2448 GCA_042573485.1 Thermodesulfobacteriota bacterium
GTTTTAATGAAAAATGAGACGTTCTAAAAAGGCTTTTTCAACAGTCTCAGCAGTAGTCACAACCTTATTAACTACAGATATAATGGAGATATCCAAGATTTTGAGGGAGGATCAAATTTTCATGTAATGGCAAGTGATCTGTAATTTTGCAGTGCTTTTCTGAACCACAAGATATTGGGATATAGCTCATTTCAAAAAGCCTGAGCATATCAGAAATATTATTTGATTTGGCGGGATTTAAGGGCAATGCAAATATACTTTAATGGAGATATCGGCATTATGCCCAAGTTACAACTTCTTATCGTTATATGCACTTTAAAAACACTCTAAAGGGTTACAACTACCCCGCTACCAACAACACTTTTTAATTTACTATTCCCAATCTAATACCTCCCGAATAGTAGTTGCAATTTCACTCACAATGATTGGCTTAATAACAAAAGATTTGATACCTATGACCTTACTATTGGGTTTGTATCACTACCAAAGTGTTGATTTTGATATTATCCGATATTGGATATGATTACAAATGCTAATCGTAGGTATTCAAGGTGCTGTTGAGGTTACTACTTATAGCAGAAACCTTAATTCTAGGGAAAGTATAGAATACATCTGGTATTGTTTATATTTTGGGCATAGTCATAACTTATGGATAATTCCGAAAAATACGCTCCTCGTTTCCTTGTCTTCGTTGCTTTTTTTAATCTTTCATCAACAATAGTCAATTTATTTGTCCAGCACCTCCCGCACTTTACGCAACAGACCTTCCGGTGTAAAAGGCTTTTCGATAAAATTCAGTCCCGGTATCAAAACACCGTGACGAACTATAGCGTCGTCTGTGTACCCCGACATATAAATCACCTTCATCTGTGGATGGAGCGGTTGCAGGTGTTCTGCTGTTTCCTTACCGCTCATCTTGGGCATCACCACATCGGTGATCATCAACTGAATCGGCCCCTCATGTTCCTCGCTGACCCTCAAGGCATCTTCACAATTTTCGGCCTCCAACACCCTGTACCCACGTTGCTGGAGAGCCTTTCGAGCAAGCTTTCGGAGTGAATCATCATCTTCCACAACCAAAACGGTTTCAGATCCACCAAGCTCTGTCACATGGTGTTGTTCTTTTTTCTCTGAAGCCACATACGCCTTCACCTTCGGAAGGTAGATCTTAAAGGTCGTTCCCTGTTCAGGTTCGCTGTAGACCCAGACAAAGCCCTTGTTTTGTTTGATAACACCGTAGACCGTGGATAGACCCAATCCGGTGCCCTTGCTTCGTCCCTTGGTGGTGAAGAAAGGCTCAAAGATACGTTCCTGAGTTTCTTTGTCCATCCCTATTCCAGTATCGCTTACCGCAAGCATCACATAAGGGCCTATCTGACTTTCAATACCGTGATCACGAAAATAGCTTTCATCCAAATCCGTGTTGGCCGTCTCAATGGTAATCATCCCGCCCTGGGGCATGGCGTCCCTGGCGTTGACCACCAGGTTCATGATTACCTGTTCGATCTGCCCGGGGTCGGTTATCACCTTGCCCAAGTCCGGTTTCGGCAATGTTGTTAGTTCCAAGTCTTCCCCGATAATGCGCTGAAGCATTTTATCCATATCCTTTATCACGGTGTTGAGATCAAGAATCGTGGGCTGAAGAATCTGCTTACGGCTGAAAGCCAGGAGCTGGCGGGTCAGGGTGGCCGCACTGTTTCCCGCTTTAATAATCTCTTTCAAGCTCTCGTATTGGGGACTATCCTTGCCGAGGTCCATCAAACCCAGTTCGGCATTCCCAATTATGGTTGTCAGCAGGTTGTTAAAATCATGGGCTACACCCCCGGTCAAGGTGCCGATCGCCTCCATCTTTTGGGACTGGGAAAGCTGGGCCTGTAATTTCATTTGCGCTGTGATATCAAAAACACAGCCGTCAATACCGACCAATAATCCATCCTCATTAAAAAAAGAGGTCTTGTTATCTCTTACCCATCGCGTTTTTCCAACTTTATCAAGAATCCTATACTCTTGTACTATAGACATTGATTTTTCTTTTAGCCTGGAACCTTCCGTGAAAACCCGTTGTTTGTCATCCGGGTGTATTAGATCCATCCAGTTTACCTTTTGAGTGATAAATTCATCGACCGAATAGTCACATACTATCTCAGTATTAGAAATGATTTCCGACGACCAGTCAGATCTAGCCCGATAGACCATACAAGGAAGATTAGAAGAAAGAGTACGATACTTACGCTCACTCTCCTGCAAAGATTTCTGAGCCTGCTTGCTTTCCTCTAATTTTTGCCGGAGTTGTACCGTTTTTTTCACGACCTGTCGTTTGAGCACAACGCTTCCAATCAGGCTCAGGAGTAAGACAATGCCCCCAATGAGACCGAGGGTTTTAACCCATAACGGTAATTTGAAATGGACATTTTCGGATAGCCATCGTTTCATCGACCTATAATACAC
>JBHPCX010000214.1:0-2413 GCA_042573485.1 Thermodesulfobacteriota bacterium
ACCTTTTTCAAAATAAGAAATGATGTCTTCAAGGAGAAACGCGTGAAGATCTAATAAACCCAGAGGAAGGCCATTTTTTTTATATCGAAAAGATGTAAAAATATTCATATCATATCTCCCATTATTATTTTAAATATTTCATGCTTATCATTATACAATCCGTTTGGCAAACATCATTGGTTATCAATTCACTATGAAATATTACGTATGAAAATAATTAATCAAAAATACTCTTTATTCTATTGAAAACTTTACCAGGTAAATTTGGGTTTGCAGCTTCTTTAAGTGATATTAATTTAGCGTGACCGGGAGAGACCATGAGCCCCTTTTCAATATACTGGTTTGCCTTTTCATATTTAAATTCCTTTATTTGCTTCTCTGCCAATAAAGCATAACGGTCGGCAATTTCCTCCAAACCCTGCTTTGCCATAATGTTTTCAGGGTCAAGTTTCAATACCTCAATATAATAATAGTACGCGCTTGTATCTGACGGCGTAGTCAATTTATAGGCGGTTAGGCTTTCTTTTGCCAGTGTTAAAAACTTATCTATATTCTCCCTTTTACTTGTTTCACTTTCCTTAAGTGATAATAACCCGGAGTGATCAGGAGAGACCATGAGCCCCTTTTCAATATACTGGAGTGCCTTTTCAGAATTAAATTGCTTTATTTGCCCCTCTGCCAATAAAGCATAGCGATCAGCAATTTCCTCCAAACCATGCTTTGCCAGGATGTTTTCTGGGTCAATTTTCAATACCTCATCATAATAATAGTAAGCGCTTGTATCTGATGGTGTGGTCAGTCTCGAGGCGGCCAGGCTCTCTCTTGCCAGTATTAAAAACTTATTAATATCCTCCGATTTATCTGGTTCAACTTTGCCTGGTTCAACTTTGCTTGGTTCAACTTTGTCTGGTTCAACTTTATCTGGTTCAACTTTATCTGGTTCAATTTCACCCCTTACTTTAACAGTTTGAGTAACATTATATTTATATTTGGCAACATATCCAGCTGCCCCGAGAATGCCGATTACACACAGTAAAATTATCAGTATTTTCAGCCTGCTATTTTTACGGGGTTTCATTCTATATTGAGGTGGCTTCTCATCCGGGGAATACTTTACTGTTCCTTCTTTTTCATCAACGAATTCTGTTTGGTTTTCCAGAATGGTATCTTCTTGATTTGTGTTAAGAACTTCCGTCTTTTCAGGTTTTCCATTGCTTGTTTGAACAGGTACAGCCGTGTCTTCTTTCCGGGTCTCAGAATGTTTTACTTCTTCAACTATATGATTTTTCTCACCATCCAATTCCTTTTCAAAAAGGAATGTCATAACCTGAGACATCTTACGCGCGTTTGGCCGTAATGAAAGGTCGTCAAGACAATCTTCTATATCGGAAAGCATTTCATTACATGACTGATACCGGTTATCAGGATCCTTTTCTAAACTTTTATATAAAATTTCAATAAGTTTTGGCGGGAGGTCAGGAGCTATATTTTCCGGGGGTTCGAAATCAGCCGCTATGACCCGGGAATAAATTTCTGAAGTATTTCCTTCAAACATCCGTCTGCCGGTTACCATCTCATAGAGAATAATTCCTATAGCAAAAATATCCGACCGGGAATTTATTGCTTCATTTCCGGCCTGCTCGGGCGACATATAGGCCAATTTTCCTTTAACAAACCCCATTTGTGTTCGAGTGCTCTGAAGAGCTGTTTTCGCGATCCCGAAATCAATAATTTTGATATGACCATCATATGTTATAAAAATGTTTTGAGGACTTATATCCCTGTGAATAATGTTAAGTGCTTCCCCTTGAAGATTTTTCAGCTTATGAGCGTAATCGAGACCGTCACAAATTCTCGAGACTATATAAAGAACGTGTTCCAGATCAATCTGTGGCCCTGTTTCTATAGATTTTTTTATAACCTGCTTAAGATCCTTGCCAAAAAGATGCTCCATTGCTATGAAATATGAATCATCTATCTTTCCAAAATCATATATATGAATGATGTTTTCATGCTGTAGAAGCGCGGCAAGTTTTGCTTCATCAATGAAACTTTTAACCAGTTCATCTTCATCAGTCAGATGAGGCAATATTTTTTTAATAACCAGAAGTTTTTCAAAACCTTCATCACCGGTCATCTTTCCAATGTATACTTCAGCCATCCCTCCTACGCCGATTTTATCAAGCAGGAGATATTTTCCAAACTGTTCTTTTTGAAAGGATGTCATATCTTAATAATTTCAGAACAACATTTTATATTTGAGACTGTCGATAAGATCTATCAGATTAGTTAACTAAAGAAGCTCAACCTTTAAGGATATTAGCTTATTGAATTAAATATGTCAAAATATGCTTGTCCCCCAAAATCCGCGATTGGATATGAAAAAGCCTCTGGATTATACATTTTTAAGGCA
>JBHPCX010000215.1:0-2371 GCA_042573485.1 Thermodesulfobacteriota bacterium
ATGGCGTTGGTATAATTGAGACAATAGAAAGCAGATGATTATAAATTAAATAGTAGCGGGAAACATTTTATCAAGATCTTTTTCGATCTGTTTTTCTGCTACATTTTTTGCGAGGGATATTTCCTTAACCAGCAGGCTTCTTGCGGTATCAAGCATTTTTCTTTCACCAAAGGATAGATCCTTTTCTTCCTTCAACATCAAAAGATCCCGATAAACCTCAGCGACTTCAAAGACAGAACCTGTTTTTATTTTATCCATGTATTCACGATATCTTCTGTTCCAGGTCTGATTATCAATAACAACGTCACGTTTTTTTAAAATGGAATATAATTTTGGTATTTCTTTTTGTCCTATAATCTCCCTGAGACCAACATTATCGACATTTTGTGTGGGAACCATGATTATCATATTGTTGTCAAGGATTCTTATGGTATAAAAATCCTGTCGACAGCCTGAAATCTCTTTGCTTTCTATTGTCTCAATTATACCAACGCCATGGGCAGGGTATACTGCTAAATCACCTTCTTTAAACATCTATCTTTCGCTCCATACTCTTCATAAATTTTATTATAGGTATCAATGCCTTTTATAGGATTATATTTTCGAAAACCCCATAAGTATATCATAAACGCAAAATATTGTCGAGTAAGAATAATAAACATTATTGCCAACATTAAACAAACCGATAACAGTTTTGGCCCATAATCCAGAATCCCCGTTACTCAAAATAGAGTAACGGGGATAATATTAATTAAATGTTATCGATTCTTATAAGAAGTAGCCTACAGCGGGAAGTGTCGGTGCTATAACAAGAGAAACAACTGCCATGAGTTTTATAAGAATATTCATTGCAGGACCCGAGGTATCCTTGAAGGGATCACCTACTGTATCGCCAACTACCGCTGCTTTGTGATTATCTGAACCTTTACCGCCCACATTACCTTCTTCTATATATTTTTTTGCATTATCCCATGCTCCGCCTGCGTTTGACATGAAAAGAGCAAGGAAAGCACCCATTACTAATGAGCCAAGAAGTAAACCGCCAAGAGCAATTGGTCCAAGTAGGAATCCTACTGCAATCGGTGTAATAACGGCAACAAGACCAGGGACAACCATCTCTTTAAGTGCAGAATTAGTAGCAATGGCTACACAGGTTTTTGAATCCGGTTTTACACCTTCTTTACCTTCGAGAAGTCCGGGTATTTCCCTGAACTGTCGTCTGATTTCTTCAACGATAGCAAATGCTGCCTTACCAACTGACGTCATTGTAAGAGCGGCACAAACCATTGGTACCATCGCGCCTATAAAGGCTCCGATAACTACTAGAGGGTTTCTGATGTCTATTGCGAGGATTTCTCCTATTTCTTTAAAGGTTGGTTCTATTGCCTGTGTAAAGGCCACAAAGAGTGCCAGACCGGTTAAAGCAGCTGAACCGATTGCAAAACCTTTCCCTACCGCTGCTGTAGTGTTACCAATTGAATCCAGGCTGTCAGTAATCTTCCTGGTTTCCTCACCAAGGCCAGCCATTTCAGATATACCACCCGCGTTATCTGCAATCGGGCCATATGCATCAACTGTCATGGTAGCGCCAACTGTTGCAAGCATTCCAACTGCTGAAAGACCGATACCATAAATGCCTGCTGTCTGGTAGGCGATGAAGGTAGCAATACAAATACCAAGGATAGGCAGAAAAGTTGACTGCATTCCAACAGCAAGGCCTGAGATTATAACTGTAGCCGGCCCTGTCTTTGTCTGATCAGCAATATATTTAACAGGGGGGCCTGAAGTATAGTACTCGGCAAAAAGACCTATTAAGATTCCAACTACAAGACCTGAAACTATTGCCCAGAATGGTCCAATCGGCATACCAAGCTTTTGTATGATAATGTACGCAAGGATAACAAATATTGCCGCAGCAATAAATGTTGTGTACCTTAAAGCTCCGGCTGGATCACCCTTCTGGAAAAGTTTAATAGAAAAAACACCAAAAAATGAGCTTAGAAGACCTGCCATAACAACCAGGACAGGAAGTGCCATAAATTTCAGTTGAATACCTGTAATCGCGTCAGTAGTAAGGCTTCCATCAAACATCGACTGAAATGCCGGGAATGCTTCGAAAAAGCCGGCAACATTCAGTGTCGCGCCAATAGCTATTGTAGCAATTACTGAGCCGACAAAAGACTCAAATATATCAGCGCCCATTCCTGCGATATCACCAACATTATCACCGACGTTATCTGCTATAACACCGGGGTTTCTCGGATCATCTTCAGGTATCCCAGCTTCAACTTTGCCCACGAGGTCAGCGCCAACATCAGCAGCCTTGGTGAGGAAACCAGGAAGATTACTGACAGCCTGGATTCAATTGGTA
>JBHPCX010000216.1:0-2334 GCA_042573485.1 Thermodesulfobacteriota bacterium
CAATGAATATTATCAACGGTAACCCGCTTATTATGCCTGCCCCGATTAAGAGTAAGCCTGTTGATAAATTATTAAAAAAAGAAGATGAACCGGTATTATAGAGATATGTAAGATAAATTATAACGGGTATCAATAATATAGTTGTTTCAATTAATAGTCCTTCAACAGGGCTGAGAGGGGATTTCTTGCGGAGTAATCCATAAACAGCCCAGGTAACAGCTAAAAAAATTGATATCCAAGGGAATTGCCCGTAATAAAAAGTAATAGTTAAAACTCCTGAACAGGCTATTATGATTGCAAGCCATTGAAGCTTTCTCAAATTTTCATTCAGAAAAAAAACACCCAGAAAAACACTTACCAGAGGACAGATAAAATAACCCAGACTTGTTTCAATTATATAACCGGCGTTAACAGCCCATATATACATTGCCCAATTGGAGCCTATTAGAAAGGCGGGAAGAAATATAATATATTTTGGGGTTTTTCCTTTTATTTTTACCAGTAATCCGCCCCATTCTTTACGGGTTAGAAGAATGATCAAGAAAAAGACAAATGACCATAAAATACGATGGGAAACAATCTCACCGGATGGGACCTGTTGCAGCAGTTTCCAGTAAATGGGATGTAATCCCCAGAATATGTAGGCACTAAGTGCTAAAATTGTACCTCGATTCATTTCAATTCTCTCTTTGATCAAAATATATTTTTCGCTAAGCATGAAGGATTACACGGAGAAGGGCGGGGTACAATTCCGGGTAAAGCAGTTTGTTAAAATGCGTCTTTGTTTCTCCAGTACATAAACATGCCTTTTCCATATTTTTCATTCGGCCGGGAGATAAATCCAAAATTTTTATAAAAAGCTTCTTTACCTTTTGCTGAAAGCAGGCCAATAATAGCTCCCTCAGAGGCAACGCTTGAGATATACGCCATTAAACGTTGCATTATTTCCTTTCCAATTCCTGTTTGTTGATATTTCTTAATTACAATTACATCCTGAATATAAAAAGTTATTGTACCATCACCGATTACACGGCCAAAACCGATTAATTCCCCATTCTTCCTTACACATAAGTTAAATAATGTGTTGTCCAATCCCTTTTCAATACCCTGTATATCCGGAAATTCACCCCAACCGGCACCTCTTCTGATATTGTTATATTCAGGTGCTGATGGTTTTTCTTCAATATAGATAATAGATTGCATAATATTATAATGTTAAAATTTAAAGGTACACGAAGCTTTTACTGTGCATCATCGTAATAGCTTTCGTTATGGTTTCATCAGGAATTAATCGGTTTTGGCCGTGTAATCGGTGATGGTACAATAACTTTTTATATTCAGGATGTAATTGTAATTAAGAAATATCAACAAACAGGAATTGGAAAGGAAATAATGCAACGTTTAATGGCGTATATCTCAAGCGTTGCCTCTGAGGGAGCTATTATTGGCCTGCTTTCAGCAAAAGGTAAAGAAGCTTTTTATAAAAATTTTGGATTTATCTCCCGGCCGAATGAAAAATATGGAAAAGGCATGTTTATGTACTGGAGAAACAAAGACGCATTTTAACAAACTGCTTTACCCGGAATTGTACCCCGCCCTTCTCCGTGTAATCCTTCATGCTTAGCGAAAAATATATTTTGATCAAAGAGAGAATTGAAATGAATCGAGGTACAATTTTAGCACTTAGTGCCTACATATTCTGGGGATTACATCCCATTTACTGGAAACTGCTGCAACAGGTCCCATCCGGTGAGATTGTTTCCCATCGTATTTTATGGTCATTTGTCTTTTTCTTGATCATTCTTCTAACCCGTAAAGAATGGGGCGGATTACTGGTAAAAATAAAAGGAAAAACCCCAAAATATATTATATTTCTTCCCGCCTTTCTAATAGGCTCCAATTGGGCAATGTATATATGGGCTGTTAACGCCGGTTATATAATTGAAACAAGTCTGGGTTATTTTATCTGTCCTCTGGTAAGTGTTTTTCTGGGTGTTTTTTTTCTGAATGAAAATTTGAGAAAGCTTCAATGGCTTGCAATCATAATAGCCTGTTCAGGAGTTTTAACTATTACTTTTTATTACGGGCAATTCCCTTGGATATCAATTTTTTTAGCTGTTACCTGGGCTGTTTATGGATTACTCCGCAAGAAATCCCCTCTCAGCCCTGTTGAAGGACTATTAATTGAAACAACTATATTATTGATACCCGTTATAATTTATCTTACATATCTCTATAATACCGGTTCATCTTCTTTTTTTAATAATTTATCAACAGGCTTACTCTTAATCGGGGCAGGCATAATAAGCGGGTTACCGTTGATAATATTCATTG
>JBHPCX010000217.1:0-2301 GCA_042573485.1 Thermodesulfobacteriota bacterium
CGAACAGATTCTTGCCAGCAAGGATGTAATCAAGGCCATTGCCACTGACCTGTTATTTGATTATCTGGCCATCCGGTTGAACGGGCCGGAATCCATGAGTGAAAGGATCACTATTAATATTGAATTTACCGATACCGACGACCAATATTGCCTGACACTTAACAATGGCGTTTTAAACTATAAAAGAAACAGCCCGGCCCAGGATGCCGATATCGATCTTGTCCTATCCCGTACTGTTTTTAATGAAATCATACTCAAGGAGGCCACTCTGGACCAGGCAGTAGCGTCCGGCGGTATAAAAGTAACAGGCAGCCTGGAACTGCTAAACAAATTCTTCTCTTATTTTGATGAGTTTGAATTCTGGTTCAATCTTGTCACACCTTAACAACTTGTGCATAGAGCGTCGCACGATCATTGTATGTCATTGGACAGGGATATGGGCCGAGGCGAGCTTCTCCACCAACAGCATTCAATGATAAACTTGTTGAATAAAGAAAGGAATTCCCTTCATTATTGACAGATATTAGTATGTCAGATAAGGGCAACTTGTCAATAAGGAAGGCGATCCCGAATTACTGCACCGAATACCAGGAAATCTTTTCTCCCTGATTTTTAAAATAATTTCACAATTTTTTTGTTGACTTTAAAGACAATTGTCATTACAATTGATGACAATTGTCTTTAATCTTTAAAGGAAGGTAAATATGGCAGCAGGTACACTACCCAGGTTAACACCGGCAGAGTTTGATATAATGGATGCTGTATGGAATGCAGGAGAATTAACTGTAACTGAAATCCTGAATGAAATCAATGCATTGAACAATAGAGATCTTAAACGTGCGACAATCCAGGTGCAGGTTGGCCGGTTGGAGGAGAAAGGCTGGCTGGATCACCGCGAAGAAGGAAACAAGTTTATATTCACAGCA
This sequence comes from Thermodesulfobacteriota bacterium, assembly GCA_042573485.1. Lineage (GTDB taxonomy): Bacteria > Desulfobacterota > DSM-4660 > Desulfatiglandales > HGW-15 > JAAZBV01. The sequence continues at coordinate 927 of JBHPCX010000217.1, forward strand.
ACCGTACCCCGGAGTGAGGCCTCGGCATTTATTGCCTACGATATTGGGCAAAGGGTTTTCGGAGGATCATGCGTGGAATTGGTAAAAGCATTTTTCAATAAATCAGAGGTTTCACCCGAAGAAATTAAACAGTTAAGAGAATTAATAGATAAATACGAGGAGTAAAGAAATGAATATTTCATCCCTTGTTTTTAATAACGACCTGGCCGGGTTTGTTATTACCATGACCGCACAGTCGATTTTAATTTCTCTTTCAGGAATTGCAATTATTAAACTTGTAAGAAAAAAGTCAGCACCTGTAAGGAGCCTTGTATCTACAGGTGTAATAGCTTTACTTGGTCTTGTGCTTATTGTATCAACCGGATTCCGGTTATCAGGCATTTCATGGTCAGGAACTTTTCTCAATACCGGGATAGATGATATATCTGCATATTTTCATATCCAGTCTTCAGAAACATCTCGTTCCGATGTGAAGACAGGTTTGGAACCTGTCTCTAGGATGGAGAAGTATGATATTATGCCGGTTTCTGCAGCATTGCCGGACACGGCAGACGATATTGAACCTTCCCTTTCAATTTTTATATCACCTGCGTTTATCTCAATAATTAATTTGCTTGGAATCATCTGGTTTACAGGTATGCTTTATCTCATGATCAGGCTAGGTTACGGATTTGTTCAGGTTTACAAGTTTCGAAAAAAGCTTAAACCTGTTTCGAACATTTTCTACAAAAGTATGGTCGGTTTTACCTCCAGGGTTTTCTGGAAAAACCGGACACCTGGTCTTTACAGGTCCCCGGATATAGAGTCGCCATTAACTATCGGACTTTTTAAACCCATAGTAGTCATTCCTGAGAAACTCTTTGACTCACTAAATGAAAATGAACTGAAAAGCATCCTTTTACATGAGCTCTCGCATATATACCACTATGATCAGTTTATGGGTGTTATAAAGAGAATTGTGTTTGCCTTTCACTGGTGGAACCCCATTGTTTATAATCTTAACAGAATACATGAACAGGCCAGGGAAGAAGTTTCCGATAACTATGTACTGCGTGATATTCCTCCCCGGATATACACCGCGTGCCTTGTTAATCTGGCAGAAAAGTTATGCCTTATCAGCAACCTGCCGGGGGCATCCTGCATGGCAGGGAAAAACTTCAACCTCCATACAAGGGTCGAACAGATTCTTTCAGCAAAAAGGAGAATCGCCATGAATACAAAACTGTATCTTAAAGCAACAGCAGTCAGTATAGGTTTTATCCTTACATTTGGAGCAGCGGGATTACATGGAAAGGTTCAATCGAGTGTAGATAAAAATAAACCTGAAACCTCCCCGGATTTTACTGCCAACCATCAAATTGTAGAAAAGCAGATA
>JBHPCX010000218.1:0-2299 GCA_042573485.1 Thermodesulfobacteriota bacterium
CCTTTTATCAACATAAATGCAGATCAAATATTCGTAATCATTTTTGCATTTTATAGGTCATAAAGAAGAATCTGAATAGGAGTTTTATAATGGACAATGAAGATAATCTGTTTGATGACGATGAGGATTTGCTGGATATCAGCCTTGCTGACCTGTCTACCGAAGATTTCGAACAACCTGCCGCTGAAGAGCCTGATGAAGAAGTAATAGAGCTTATTGATCTCGTTGAAAAAAGCGACGAAGATATAGACGAAGATGTAATTGATTTTGATGATACCAAACCTCTTCCGGCTGGTATAGGGCTGGCGGAGAGGCTGAAATCAGTACCATCTGATAATCAGGATAGTGATGAATCCGGGGAAAATGGAGATACGGCAGCAATATCACGGTCTGATCTTGAACTTGGCGATATAACCTTTGGAACAGATACTTCAGAACTTAGCAGGGCCAGGGAAAGTGGCAATGGGATTGAGCCGGATACTTCAGACGCAGATATTGACCTGGATATTTCCGAAGATACTCTGGATTTTGACGATACAGAGGATTATGTGGATGATGGCATTGATAAATCCCTGGATACTGAAGATACTGTTGATAAATTAATAGATGAAGGTGATACAGATGAAATCATTACCGATGAAGATAATGATTCTGGTGAATCATTAGAAGAACTATTTAAAGACGATGAGGAAATATCAGAGGGGATGGCTGATGATCTGAATGAGACAGTTGTCGGTCCCATGGAAAGTGAATCACCTGCCGATGATTTCTCTGATGGTATTGATAATCAGGGTAAAGCAGTTGATGACGCATTAGTATCCGATGAAGTAGAAGAAAAATTAATTGATGTCAGTGATAAACCAGTTGAAGCTGATACCGGCCAGTTGAATGAGACAGTTATCGGGCCGTTGTCTGATGAAGATGAACCTTCGGAAGATTTAAAAGAGGAAGATGATATCCACGATCAGCCCGTGGATGAAAAAATCCAATTATCTGATATCAGCCTGCAGGAGGAGACGTCTCCTTATGAAGATGGACCGGAAGAAAGTGTGGAAGATTCGGCTTTACCGGTAGAAGATGATGCTGGTGCAGTCGGAAAAGAAGAAAGTGATGACATTATTGATGCTTCTCCGGATAAAGGCGCGGATATAACGCACAGGGTTGAACAGGATATTATAACTGAAGAAAAACTGGAAAAGATAGTTGTGAAGGTTGTGGGTGAGGTAGTTGAAAAAGTAGCAAGGGAAGTTTTTGCAGAGGTGGCGGAGAAAGTTATCTCAGATGCAATTGACGGCCTGAAAAAAAGCCTTGAAGCAGATTCAGAATAAATTTTCATATTGCGGAGTAAGACAATAAGGGGTTGCTGCTGTGGCGACCCCTTTTTTAGTAGTGTAAAGGAGTTATGTAATGCCTGAAGAGACTATGGCTAAAGGATATGAACCAAAAGAAGTTGAAGATAAATGGTATGATTACTGGACCAGGGAGGGCTTATTCAATGCGGAAGTACCTTCCGATAAAAAACCATTCTGTATAGTGATACCGCCGCCGAATGTTACGGGTACTCTTCATTGGGGGCATGCCCTTAACAACACGCTGCAGGATATTCTCTGCAGGTATAAAAGGATGAAGGGCTTTAATGTTTTATGGCAGCCTGGAACCGACCATGCCGGAATAGCAACACAAAATGTTGTTGAAAAGGATCTTAAGAAAAAAGGGACCAGCAGGCACAATGTAGGAAGAGAGAAATTTATTGAACTGGTCTGGGAATGGCGGGAAAAATATGGCGGAATGATAATAAACCAGCTTAAGAAACTGGGGAGTTCATGCGACTGGAGCCGGGAACGTTTTACAATGGATGAGGGTCTTTCAATAGCTGTTAAGGAAGTTTTTGTAAGGCTCTATGAAGAAAATCTTATCTACCGGGGTGATTATATCATTAACTGGTGTCCCAGGTGCCAGACAGCTCTGGCAGATCTTGAAGTAGAACATGAAGACAGGGAAAGCTTCCTTTATCATATTCGTTATAAATTTGAAAAAAACGAAGATTATCTGGTCGTGGCAACAACAAGGCCGGAGACACTCCTGGGTGACACTGCCGTAGCGGTAAATCCTGAAGATGAAAGGTATTCCAATTTATCCGGAACTTATGTCCGCCTGCCGGTATTAAATAGATTGATACCGGTAATATATGACAAGTATGTGGATACTGAGTTTGGTACCGGCGCACTCAAGATAACTCCTGCCCATGATGCTAACGATTTTGAAATAGGAAATAAGCACGATCTTGAAAGAATAAAGG
>JBHPCX010000219.1:0-2288 GCA_042573485.1 Thermodesulfobacteriota bacterium
ATATTAATAAACATCATCATGAAAATATCAGACATATTGGATCTAAATAATATTATCATTTCTGTTAAGGCCAGTAATAAAAACAGGGTAATTGAAGAGCTTGTTGAAGTAATGGTGGAAAATCGTCCTTCATTAAAAAAGGATGAACTGATAAAAGTACTGCTTGAGAGGGAAAGGCTTGGAAGCACAGGAATTGGTGACGGAGTTGCTATTCCTCACGGCAAATTTTCCGGTATCAATGAACCGATAATATCATTTGGCAGGAGTGAAAAGGGCCTGGATTTTGATACGATGGACGGGCAACCGGCCCATCTTTTTTTCCTTCTTGTTGCTCCGGAGGATTCGGCCAGTATACATTTAAAGGCCCTTGCCAGAATAGCCAAGATATTAAAAAATGACTTATTTCGAAAACAGTTATTGGAGGCATCTACCAGGGAGGAAATCTATCAAGTTATTACACATGATGATGAAGAATTCTGACAGCTTGTCCAAATAAGATATGCGGAGCAGTTTCTGCTGTCAGTCTAATTATACATTCTGCGAACCACTGAAACCGGGTGACTTTCTTCACATATATAAAAACTTTATAGGACTTACGGGAATGCACTATGATAGGCCTATTGATTGTTACACATTGTGATCTTGGAAAAGAATTCCTTAACGCTGCGGAATTTATTGTAGGAAGAGTACATGGAGCTGATGTTATATCAATAACTCAGACTTCGGATTCCGAAAAGATAAGGAAAGCTATAGAGAAAAAGATATCCGACCTTAATACAGGTGAAGGGGTAATAATACTTACGGATATGTTTGGAGGAACCCCTTCAAATATCAGTCTTGCTTTTCTAAAAGAGGAAATGGTTGAAGTCATAACAGGTGTAAATCTGCCGATGGTTCTTGCTATTGTACAGAACCGGAACGGAATAAAACTGGAAACGCTGGCTAAAAAAGCTCAGCAGGCAGCGAAGACAGGGATTTCTCTTGCGGGAAATTTGTTAAAATAGGTAGTGAAATCCGGATTCTCCAGATACTCAAATGGACTATATACTTAAAAAGAGATGGCCTGATTTTTGGAATTACGCAGAGCAGATAATTGATATAGAAAACTATTCCTTCCCCACTCCGTGGAGCGCCAAAGCCTTTGTAGCAGAAACAGAAAAACAGATATCAAATTTCTGGGCACTGGTAGATGAAGACAATATTATAGGTTACGTTTGCTTCTGGATGCTTGAACCGGAGATCCATATAATTAATTTTGCTGTAAAGTTTGAAAAACGTAATAAGGGTATTGGTAAACTCCTGCTGAAACATGTAATTGACATTGGAACAGGAAAAAAAATAGAAAAGGTATGGCTTGAAGTCAGGCCTTCAAATCTTCCAGCGATCTCAATATATAAAAAATTCGGTTTCTACGAAACTGGCAGAAGAATTGGTTATTACAGCGGAACCGGGGAAGATGCAATTATTATGAAACTGGACATTAGAAGAGAATATCCGGACCTTAAGGCCTCGAATTATTGAGGTGTAATACAGTTGTCAGAAATCAGAAGCGAGAAGTCAGCGACCAAAGTATCTTAGGATTAAGGAATAAGGGGTAAGGACCAAGGCCAGGCCATTCGTCATTCCCGCGCAGGCGGGAATCCATTAAGGTTGCGGTGGGGTGTAAAACCCCACCCTACGTTTTAAATGTTTTTCGTAGGGTCGGGATTTACTCCCGACCGGTGAAATTTGGAATGGCGAGCCAGGGAAGTCGGGAGTTAGATATCAATTCCTTGTTTATAGTTTATTGTTTGTAGTTTATAGTCGAAAATCTTAAACCAGTAATTGTTTTTTAACGATAAACCAGAGACTGTAAACCAGGGACAAGAAACGAGAGACAATAAACGGCTTTTAAACCAGAGATTATAAACCATAAACTGTTTTAACACATAATCATATTAATTATTTTCAATTCTAAGGAGGAGGGAAATGTCGATTAAAGTTGCGATAAATGGATTTGGACGAATTGGAAGAATGGCTTTCAAGCACGTACTCCGCCCCGGTATCTCTCCATGGAATATTTGCCGGATCTTTTTCAGTAAAAACCTTGATCTCTTTTCCATCAACAATCAATGAGTTTTCAGTACTGGATACATCGACTCCGAGAACCCCCGCGGAAGAATCATATTTTAACAAATGAGCGAGTGTAGCTGTATCAGTCAGATCATTAATCCCCACAAATTCAATATCCTTCTTGGCAAGACCTGCTCTGAAAGCCATTCTTCCAATTCGTCCAAATCCATTTATCG
>JBHPCX010000021.1:0-41865 GCA_042573485.1 Thermodesulfobacteriota bacterium
CTTGCTGTATCCTTATATATTACCGCGTCGTTATATATTTCAAAAATACGTGGAACATCGAGATTTACAGGGCATGGCATGCAGCAGCCGCAGGCTGTGCACTGAACAGGTCTCAGATCCTGATATGCATCCCTTACCTTGCTGATTAATATTTCTTCCCTGACGGATATACTGTCTGCTTCAGCTTTTTCAGCGTATCCGGCGTTCTCCTCTACCTGCTGAATACTGTCCATATCACACAGGACTACTGATACTTCATCGAAGTTCCACGCCCAGTTCAGCCCCCATTCCGCTATGTTTCTTTCCTTTTCAGAGTTTTTCCATATCCCGGACACCGTGTCAGGTATGTTTTTAATCAGCCTTCCATTAAGAAGCGGGTCGGAGACCACTACGGCAAGACTGCTGTCATTGGCAAATTTGATTCCACCGATTCCGGGGTGATGATTTACATCCATTATGCTGTAACTGAACTGGGATAAAGCCCAGTTATCATAACTGCTAATGATATTCCTTAAGGTCTGAAAATCATCATGCATGTAAAAACCAATATTCTTTATCCTTTTTTCTGAAAGGGCCTTTTCTGCATGATTCAATATCTTCATATCCTTTAACTTTGACCATGTGTCCCTGTTCAGGAAGCCAATAATGTAAAAATCAATATAATCGATATCCAGCCATTCAAGCTGTCTATCCAGATATCTATTAAAATCATCCCCTGTTTTTACCAGCAGGGAAGGAAGTGTGGCTGCGATCCTTACCTTTTCTCTATATCCTTCTTTTACAGCCTTTCCAGTAACACGGGCCAATGCTTCATGTGCTTTCATATTATAGGGATACCCTGAATCCAGATAATTAATACCCCTGTCGACAGCATAACGGATAATATTAACTGGTTCATCTTCATCAATATTTCCGGAAATATTTTGGAGCCGCGACATTACGCGAAAACCAATAACGGATGATTCCCAGCCAATTTTTCCAAATTCACGATATTTCATTCGGGTATTCCTTTAAAATAAAGGGATTAATGTGATAAGCGGAATCCTTTTAAATTATTTGCGCTGATAAAGGATAGAAATAAATTTAAAATAAGTTGTTTCATAATCCCTAATTACTGGCAATGTGTCATTTCGACCAACGGGAGAAATCTTGGTTGACAAAATACAGTCACCAGGGGTAGGGGCACGATGCGTCGTGCCCTTAAAATGATGCCCCTCGAAATGACATATTGAGACAGCCTTAAAAAGTAGTTAAATAACCACTGCTTTTATACCGCAAACAATATCATTTGCATTACCTAACATTTCACCCGGATCAAAGTGAACATTACCATCAACATAAGGATAAAAATCCTTTAACCTTATAATTAAAGGTTTTAGTTCTTTAACAACCGGATGCAGTTTATCTATCATTTCCATAAGCAGATCAAGGTCCGTCTCCCGCGGAGGGTGGATATCATTTAAAACAAAAACCGCCTTGAGTGCCCTGATAACAGCGAACCTTGTATAATCCCTGAACCTGAACATACTATTGTTTTCAAGAGCCGCGGCAGCCTGTTCCAGAAAATCAAAAGCCTGTTCAATAAATTCCTTTTTGATTATATCTCTTTTTCTTTCTTCATATGTTTTAATAGGTATAATTTCTGTGTTAAAAGTCGTTTTTTTGTATACAACTGTCCCTTCATTTAAGATCGGGAAAAGAATGGTCCCGGGTATATCCTTTTGTGTGTAATACTCATCCGGAGTTATGACCTTGATATCTTTCTCAGTGTCGACTTGATCAGTATCAGCCATAATTTTCTGGGCTGTCGCATCCGGATTATCATCATCCATTATCACCAGTATATCTATATCACTAAATTCATCAGCGTCCCCTCTCGCGGTACTTCCAAATAAAATGACCATTTCAGGGTCATGGCCTTTCAGTATAGCGCCAGTCAGTCTCTTGACTATATCAGCTTTTTTTTCATCCATAGGAATATAATATACAGGTTTATTTTTTTAATTAATTCAAGCAGATAAAATATCCGGTCATCCTGTTTATTGAGGGATAAGATGATACCGTCAGCATCAATACAGGTCAAGGTCAAATCCAACCCTGATCCACCATCAAGGTGTCCAGAGATTGTCCAAAATTATTTGATATCAATAAATTTTTACGGTTGATTTTGATCCGATGAAACCATTTGCCTGTAAGAGTACAAATGAGTTAGTTAATAAAATTCTGAGCGAACTATCTCTGGATGAAGGGTTCTTTCCATTAATTTTTGTAACCTTCCTCAGTAAATTCTATTAATTGAAAAATTAATCATATAATAATTTGACAATATTTTTACTCACAAATAATATATTAGTCAGACTTAAAATTACATTCAAGAAGGGAGAAGGTAATAAAGAAGATTGAAGCTATAATAAAACCTTTCAAACTGGCGGAGGTTAAAGATGCAATCCTGAAAAACGGTGTCCATGGTATGACTATTTCGGAAGTCAAAGGTTTCGGCAGACAGAGAGGTCATAAAGAAATCTACAGAGGAGCTGAATATGTTGTTGATTTTGTACCCAAGGTCAAAATGGAAATTTTTGTTTCAGAAGACATGGTCTCCAATATTGTCGAAACCATAAAGGAAAACGCTTATACAGGCCAGATAGGTGATGGAAAGATTTTTATATTGCCCGTAGAAAAGGCTATACGTATAAGAACAGGTGAAGAGGATGAAGACGCTTTATAATGCTTCGAAATCTCCATCTTGATTTTCACAAAGCATTATCAGTATAACTAAAAAAAATGATCCTGTATTTAAAATAACTTGACACTAAATTTAAGATACACTAAATTTTATGTTTTAATTGTTATCTAAAATAAATTTTGCACAATGGTGTGCAAAATAATCTATGGAAGACGAAGACGTCTTTCCCAATTAAAAATTGGGAAAGACGTCTTTTTTTTATTTAATTTTACAAGGAGAACTTTAAGATGAGTGACATGAGATTTTCAAAAAACAATGATGTGCTTGGAACTACTAACAGGGGCAATCCTGCTGAATCGAGTCTCTGTACTCTTTGCAGGGCCGATTGCCAGGGGAAGTGCGAAACATGGCTTTCAAGTCTTGCAGGTAGAAAACTGCTTTACCCCAGGGATTTTGGAACGGTAACAGCGGGAGCAAATAATACTACAAGCGTGGGAGTTAATTACAACGCGCTGAGAATACAGGGTTATGCCTATGGGGCCCACGGCCTCAAGAAAGGTCTCTCAAACGACCCCGATGACTGCATTTTCCCCAATGTTGACCTTTCAACAGAGTTTGGGAATGAAATGAAAACAAAAATTCGTGTTCCCATGATGACCGGTGCTCTGGGGTCAACCTTTATTGCAGCCAAATACTGGGATTCATTTGCTATCGGTGGTTCACTTGTGGGAATACCTGTTGTAATTGGTGAAAACGTAGTTGGTGTGGACCTTAAATCAAAAATAGGTAAAGGTAAATCAAAAAAGGGTAAAATCACTAAAGCGCCTGAACTTGAGCGCAGAATAGATACCTACTTGAGATATCACGATGGTTATGGCGCTATTATCGTTCAGCTTAATGTTGAAGACACAAGAAACGGAGTAGCTGAATTTGTAGCCAAAAAATATGGTAATAAATGTATTATTGAACTGAAATGGGGACAGGGAGCAAAGGACATAGGCGGTGAAATACAGGTAACAAGCCTTGAGTATGCTACATTTCTCAAAGAGCGGGGATATGTAGTTGATCCTGATCCTACCAAGCCGCAGGTCAAAAAGGCATTTAAAGAAGGAGCTATCAAGTCCTTCGCTCGTCACAGCCGCCTGGGAGGAACAAACATTGATTCAGTGGAACAGGTACGTGAAGACTTCATGGCCTCTGTTGACTACCTCCGAGGAATCGGTTTTAAGAGAATCTCCCTCAAGACAGGTTCATATGGTATGGAAGAGCTTGCCATGGCCATTAAATTCGCGTCTGATGCCAAATGCGACCTTCTCACCATTGACGGATCAGGTGGCGGAACAGGAATGAGCCCGTGGAACATGATGCAAAGCTGGGGAGTGCCCTCTATCTTCCTGCATGCAAAGGCCTATGAATACGCGAGCATGCTTGCCGCAAAGGGAGAAAAGGTAGTCGACATGTCATTCGCAGGAGGTTTTGCGCTTGAAGACAGTATCTTCAAGGCTCTTGCTCTCGGTGCACCATTTGCAAAACTTATGTGCATGGGCAGAGCTATTATGATACCTGCTTTTGTCGGTTCCAATATTGAAGGAGCCCTTGTTCCTGAAAAAAGAGAAGCTTTAAACGGTAACTGGGATAAACTGCCGAAGACAGTCAGCATGATAGGAGGAAAAGCCGAAGAGATATTTGCTTCTTATTTTGATGTCCAGAAGATAGTGGGCAAAAAAGAGATGAAAAACATTCCATATGGCGCCATAGCCTTCTACACCCTTGCTGATAAACTGGCCTGCGGGCTGCAGCAGCTAATGGCTGGCGCGAGGAAATTCTCTCTCGATCAGATATCCAGGGATGATCTCTTTTCCGCAAACAGAGAAACAGAAAGAGAGACGGGAATCCCCCATATTTCTGATGTGAATGATGAGATGGCAAAAAAGATCATTAACTCTTAGACAACTATAAGAATAAAACGATTAAGGCCTTCCGGGCATCAGTTCCGGAAGGCTTTTTTTATCTTAGAAGTGTAGTTATTTATGGTGAACTAACTAAACCGTTACATAATCGATTGCAGGTAGGTAATAAGATTAATATCACTGTTAGTAATCTTGAGCTTTCGCCTTATATGTTCCCGATGGCGGTTAATTGTAGATTCTGAAACATTACGAATCCTGGCAATTTCTTTAGACCTCAATCCACTTTTAATCATATTACAGATATTTATTTCTGTAGGTGTTAGAGAAAGATGATTTTTAGATAAACGATTGGTGAAGGGAGATGTGATCTCCTCCAAGCTGGTCCTTAAAATCTCCGCATATTTTCTCTTGCTTTTGGGCAAATCGAAAGACAGTGCGTGTAATATGGGTATTATAATTTTATCGACATTTGCCTGTATATCCATATAAATTTCTTTCTTCTCATCCTCAATCCTTGCCAAAACAGCTCTAAGTGCTGCGTTTGCCTCCTGCAAGGCCTTACGTTCCATAGTTAGTTGCTCGTTTGTTTCATGCAATTCGAGCTCTGTCGATATACGAACGGCTGTATGACCGATTCGCTCAGCCAGTGCATCCAGTAAAGCGCGCTCCTCCTTTAGGAAAGGTCCTTCATCAGCGGGGGGACATTCTTCCAAATAAAATATGGTTACATCTCCCACCGGTTCATTATACATGAATATCCTTGATGTCTGCCGCCACTTTGTTACTTTAAAGCTCTTACTCTTATAGGTCTTCCCATTAAACATAATCCGAGAGCATGTAATCTCGGGATACTGCCACGAATAGGGTAAAAAGTTTACAAGGTCTTTCAAAAGACCTTCAATCGATTCAGGATGACGTTCAGCTAATTGAGCAATCCCGTATAAGCAATTCAGCTCCTTTATCCGCTCGCGAAGTGCGAGCATCAATTTTTCAGGTTCTATCTCATCATTAAAGGGTATTCGCCAGAGACGAAAAAAGTCGTTTGATGGATGGAGTATTCCCGTATCGGTAATTTTAGGTAGTGTAGGTTTTTTCAAGGTTTCCCTTCCTTATGCCTATTATAGGTAGGCATTAAATGTGCATTAATTGGGTATATATAATGCCTATAACTTATAGGCATTATATGTGTATTCTTATTGTATTTACTTAAGATATCCTGCCTTATACAATTCAACTTGTCAATATAAAAATACTCAATTACAGGGAGGTTCCTATGGCAAATTTTAACCTTGCTCCAATCATTAAAGGTCGTCGAAGTCAACCCCATCAACTTATTGAAGTGCTTCAGGATGTTCAGGAACAATATGGCTATGTCTCTGAAGAGGCTATGAGGGTCATATCCGAAGAGCTGGGTGTTGCATTGACGGAAGTATATGGTGCAGCCTCTTTTTATAAGGCTTTTTCTCTAAAACCCCGCGGTAAAAACGTGATTACCGTATGTACCGGAACAGCTTGTCATGTGCGCGGCGCAAATACTATTCTTAACCAGGCTTCAGCTCAACTAGGCGTCGCTCCCCGTGAAATGACCGAGGATGGGCTCTTTACTATTGAACAGGTGAACTGCCTGGGTGCTTGCGCACTTGGACCCGTCGTGACTGAAAACGGATCATGTCATCACCACATGGATCCTGGTAAACTTCGCAAATTAATCAAATCCCTGCACAACAATAAAACGGAGGAAGCCTAATATGGCTAAACTCAAATCTATCCAGGATCTGGAAACCCTTCGGGAAAGACTTCTAAAGGCTCGCAAAAGGTTCCAAACCACTCTGATTATATGCGGAGGAACCGGCTGTCAGGCATCACGCTCCCGGGACCTTATCGAGAAAGTTAAAAACGAATTGGTCAAACAGGGATTGGAAAAAACCGTCCAGGTGCGAGCCACGGGCTGTCACGGTTTTTGTGAGCAAGGCCCTATTGTTGTTATAGAACCCGGCAATACATTTTATTGCCACGTACTGCCCGATGACGCCTATGAGATTATATCTAAAACCGTTTGCAATGGTGAAGTCATCGAACGGTTGCTTTACACGGACCCGATTTCGGGAGAAAAAATCCGATGTGAGTCTGAAATCCCATTCTACCAGGCACAAGACCGGCAGTTATTGGCCAAAAACCGTCGGATTGATCCATGCTCTATTGAAGATTACATTGCCATCGGCGGATATTCTGCCCTTGTAAAAACCCTTAATGGGATAAAACCAAAGACGGTCATCAAGGAGATCACAGCCTCCGGTTTGAGAGGAAGGGGCGGAGGCGGCTTCCCCACCGGTAGAAAATGGATGGAATGCCGGGAGGCACCGGGTGATGAAAAGTATGTTATCTGCAACGCAGACGAAGGTGATCCCGGAGCTTATATGGATCGTTGCCTCCTTGAGGGCAATCCGCATCTGGTTCTCGAGGGGATGATGATCGGGGCATGGGCAGTGGGTGCTGATCAAGGGCATGTCTATGTCCGCAATGAATATCCTCTGGCCGTGGAGCATGCGCGGGTAGCGGTGAAACAAGCCAGAAAATATGGACTTTTGGGTGAAAATATCCTGGGATCATCTTTTTCATTTGATGTTGAAATCGCACGGGGCGGAGGCGCATTTGTTTGCGGTGAATCTACAGCACTGATGTCCTCTCTGGAGGGAAAAGTCGGTGAACCTCGACCAAAGGATATCCACACCGTGGCGGATGGCCTTTGGCACAAACCTACCACACTAAATAATGTAGAAACATGGGCGAATGTCCCTGATATCATTTTAAAGGGATCATCCTGGTTTGCCTCTAAAGGATCAAAGACCAGCAAAGGGACTAAAATCCTCGCACTTACCGGGCGCATAAAAAATACCGGCCTGGTTGAGGTCGCAATGGGAACACCCCTCAAAACAGTTGTGTTCAACATCGGTGGGGGAAAATTTAACGGTAAACCCATCAAAGCGGTTCAGACAGGCGGCCCATCCGGAGGATGTCTTCCTGTAAACAAGTTTGATCTTCCCGTGGATTTTGATGCACTTGCCGAAGCCGGCTCCATGATCGGTTCCGGCGGCATTGTGGTCATGGACGAAGAGACCTGCATGGTAGATGTGGCTAAATACTTCCTCTCATTTCTACAGGATGAATCATGCGGAAAGTGCGTGCCCTGCCGGTTGGGAATCGACCGGATGTTGGAAATTGTTACGGGCATATCGGAAGGGCTCGGCAGGCCCGAGCAGATAGACCTATTGGAAGACCTGGCCTATACGATCAGTGAAACGTCTCTATGCGCTTTGGGCAAGACAGCCGCTAACCCGGTACTCTCTACATTACGTTATTTCCGGGATGAATACGATGCTCATATCAATCAAAAAAAGTGCCCCGCCGGTGTGTGCTCCGGCTTGATCAGTTATTCGATTGATCCGGAAAAATGTACAGGTTGCGGCATATGTAAACGCGAATGCCCCCACGATGCCATAACAGGAACAAAAAAACAGGCCCATCAGATTGACCTGCTGCTTTGTCAAAAATGCGGAATCTGCAGAAATGAATGTAAATTCGAAGCTATTCAAGTTATGTAAGGAGAGATGCCATGACCCAAACCGTAACAATAAACATTGATGGTGCATTTATTCGCGCGCCAAAAGGCAGTAGTGTCCTCGATGCAGCTTTGCAACACGGTATTTGTATACCTCACCTGTGTCATGTCCCTAATCTTTCGGATATAGGAGCCTGCCGATTATGTGTTGTTGAGCACATTGAAAACGGCCGATCAAAAATCACCACATCCTGCACGTTGCTGGTAAAAGATGGTATGCGAATTTTCAGTGATACTGAAAAATTAAGAAAATTACGCCGCAACCTTGCCGAACTGCTTGTAGCCGAAGCCCCTAATTCCCGTGCTGTTCAGGACATGGCCGTACTTTGCGGAGTGGAGAATGTCCGCTATCCATTCAGAAACAATGACTGTATCCTATGCGGCCGTTGTGTCCAGATTTGCACAGGACGATATGGTGTTAAAGCCATAGGCTTTGTTGGTCGTGGCAAGGATCGCCGCGTGGAATTTCCATTCGGCGTAAAATCCGACCTTTGCAGAGAATGCGGTGCCTGTATCGACTTATGCCCCATGACCGTTGTTCCTTGTGATGGTCCAATGAAGTTAGGGGAAGGACGCCTGTGCTCGAAATGTGAAACAAAAATGGCAGCCAGAGAAAAACATCCCGCCTTATGCGTATCATGTGATCTGGGTGAAGGATTACAGTGTGAGCGTTATGCACTTTAGTAGTCGGGGGCATAGAATAGATTATACAAAAGTATTGGGATACCTTTGAACAAAATACTCCCAGGAAAAAGAAATCAACGAAGACCTTGTAATCGGTAAGACCGCTTTTTTGGAAATCGACAATATTAAGTATGAGATCTTAAAAGCAGAATAACCAGGTATTTCCAGCTCAATTTCCTGATACCCTGTTGTCAATACCAATAAGCCCATGCCTGTTAAATAAGTCTTTCCAATCGTTCGATATGTTTTTTAAGACGTTTTACGGAAACAGGAAAGGCTGTTCCCTGTTCCTGCGCAAATACCGATACCCGGAACTCTTCAATCATCCATTTGAGTTGCTCAACACCTTTAATCTTTTCCCTGGAAGCATGAGGTGACAAGGTACTTACCACCCTATCAAAAACCTGTTCAAATTCCTCAACCTGTTTTGTTTTTTCCAAATCTTTTTCAGGATTATTTGCACCTCTTTCAACCCTGACTTCCAGTGCTTTTATATATCTCGGTATTTCGGACATCCTGTCGGCTTCATATACTTCAGGAAAATCTTGAGGAACCAGTTTTTCTAAATGATCTTTTATTTCAGCACAAAGAAGCCTGATTTCCGGATTAGCTTTATTAGAATTTTCAACAGCATTAATATTTGATCTGGCACTGCTGTATGCAGATATGATACTCAGGGCCTGCTCTCTGAGTTCTCTGAATCTGTCAAGCATAATGGCTGTTAATTCCCTTGTATAATTTTCAAAATCACCCCTGCTCCTTAAATTTTTTCTAAACAGCCTGTTGATTATACTCCTGTGCATTATCTCACAGAGGACTTTTTCCCCTCCAAAGTAAACAGCTGCCTTTCCAGCTTCTTCCGGAAAATGCCATTCACGTTTTAAAAATTTAATATCTTTTGCCAGTTTAATAGATAATAATTGCTCCACTCCCATTTCATGGACTTTTCTTGCTTTTTCTATATTCTGAAAAAGCCTTATACTGGCACTTTTATCACCCGGCTCAAGGGCGGGATAAACCGAAAGTAAAGGGCCTGCTTCAATAGTCTCAGGCAATTCATCAAAGTCCCATTCCGTGAGCCCATCTCTTTCCCATTTTTTTTTCAGCTTATTGAACACCTTTGAATCAGGAGGCAGATCTTTTTCATCACTTATAAGAGCGTTTATATCTCTGCCGGCCTTTATTTCCTTTCCCCTGTGATCGGTAATAGCAACCCTTGTTCTTAAATAATCAGGGATTTCAACTTTATCCCAGACATCCGCTGGAATACTGACTCCAAAACGATGGTATAAAAACTCAGAAAGAGTATGAAGAAGCGGCTGTTCACCTGTTTCCATCTCCTTGGTAATTATGTTAATCCTGCCGGCAACAGGCACCAGCTGTTTTCGATACCGCTTGGGCAGACCTTTTATAAGCGCTGTTATTTTTTCTTCCATGAAACCCATCACCCCAAGCTCAAGGGATTCGACTGATAAACCGGAAGCAATGCTCGATGGGATTTTTATTGTCAGGCCGTCATCATCCTTTCCAGGAGAGAATTTATAGGATGTCTTTAGCCTGACTGAGCCTATCTTCAACTCATCCGGAAAGAGTTCCGGGTTCGGGCTATCCGGTTCAGCTAAAAGGAGATCATCATCAGTAGCTTTAAGAAAATCATCAGATCCCTTTTCCTTAATTAACCTGGCAAGACTCCTGACATCATGTATCCCCCTGAGTCTTTCTGAATAAAAATCAGCCAGGCAGTCTTCCCCCCTCAGCAAATTGCGTCTTCTCAGTTTATTTTCCAGTGTTTCATATTTTTTAAGCAGATCACTGTTATGCTTCAGGAACGGGAACCTCTGTTTAACATTATTTCCAACCAGTCCGGACCGAATAAAAATATCATGGGCTTCAGCAGGATTCACCGGACCATAGGATACGGGTCTTTGCGGTACAATAGGCAGGCCGAACAGCGTGACCTTCTCATATGCCCTTACTTCTCCCCTGTTCTTCTCCCAGTGGGGCTCCTGATAAAATGAACTGCATAAACTGCCGCCCAGGATTTCGAGCCATTCGGGATCAATCCTTGCAACATTTCTGGCAAAGAGACGGGATGTCTTCACCATCTCGGATGCCACTATCCATGCAGGTTTTTTGTTAAAAAGTGCCGATCCGGGGAATATCATTACCTCTCTGCCCCGGGTTGCCCTGTATATATTTTTTTCCTTCATAACCGCGATATTAGACAGAAATCCGCTCAGTATTGATCGGTGAATGCCCGCGTACCTATTTTCAGGATTACTTTTCTTAGGAGGAGATGATATCTTAATTTTCTGTTCTTTGATTATGGTCATTATCTGATTATGTGTATATATCCACTCCCTCATTCTTGGAAAAGACAGGAAATGCTCTCTGCAGAATTTACGCATCTTATTCTGGGTTTTCAGATCTTTCCATTGACGATGATACTGTTTCCAGATTTTGAGAAGGGTAATAAAATCAGAGTCAGTATCTTTAAAGGGCTCATGCATCCGGTCAGCCTGGGCGGCTTTATCCAGGGGCCTTTCTCTCGGGTCCTGAATACTCAGAATGCCCGCAATAATGGCAGTTTCTTCCGCGTAGCCCTCTTTGCATGCCTCGAGCATCATCCGGCTTATACGCGGATCAAGGGGCATCCTGGCCATAAGCCTGCCTTTTTCAGTAAGCCTCCTTTTGCCGCGCTGATCTTCTACTGCACCCAGTTCCTCGAGCAGATCAAAACCATCCTTTATGCTCCTGTCACCCGGCGGGTCAATGAATGGAAACCGGGACGGCTCTCCCAGCCTGAGGTTGATCATCCGGAGAATGACTTCGGCAAGGTTTGATCTCAATATTTCAGGAGGAGTATATTCCTCCCGATTATCATAGTCCTCTTCGGAATAAAGCCTTATACAAACCCCGCTTTGAATACGGCCGGCCCGTCCCATTCTCTGATCCGCGCTGCTTTTTGATATTGAACTCACAGGCAGGCTGTTTGTCCTTGTCCGGGGCAGATACCGCGCGATTCTTGCAAGGCCCGTATCTATCACATACTTGATTCCGGGTATTGTAAGAGAGGTCTCTGCCACGTTAGTGGCAACGACTATTTTACTTGTCTTAACGCTGTATATCCTCTGCTGACTGGATGATGGAAGCCTTGCAAAGAGCGGCAGAACTGCCGGTTTATCAATAAAGGCTCTGCCCTCGAGCCTTTCACATGTTTCTATAATATCCTGCTCAGTGGGCATGAAAACAAGTATATCACCTCTCTGTTTGTTCTCCTTCAATTCATCAATCACCCTGACGGCCATATCCACATATGTAATATCACCCTTTGACTCGAGGTCAGGATCAACAGGATTATACCTGACTTCAACCGGGTAGAGCCTTCCACTTATTTCAATGACAGGAACGTTGCCAAAGGCGTTTGAAAATTTTTCCGTATCAAGAGTAGCAGATGTGATTATAATCTTGAGTTCCGGACGTTTTGGAAGGAGTGTTCTTAATATCCCAAGGATAAAATCTATGTTAAGGCTCCGTTCATGGGCCTCATCGATAATAAGTGTATCGTATTCATACAGGAATGAGTCCCCCTGTGTTTCGGCAAGAAGCATCCCATCTGTCATGACCTTGATATACGCACTGTAAGGAGTCCTGTCTTTGAACCTTATTTTGTATCCTACTGACTTACCGAGTTTTTCGCCCAGTTCTTCCGCAATACGCCGCGATATAGTTGAGGCGGCAATCCGTCTTGGTTGAGTGCACCCGATTTTTCCTGATATCCCCCTGCCGGCTTCAAGGCACATTTTAGGAATCTGTGTACTTTTACCCGAGCCTGTTTCACCGGAAATTATCAGAACCTGGTTATTGCTTATGGCATTAACGATTTCTTCTCTTTTTGAAGTTATCGGCAGATCTTCTGGGTAGGAAATATCAGGAATGTTCTCAGATCTCTTTTTTCGCCGCGCTTTAGATGACTCAACCTTTTTAAGGAGTTCAGAAAGAACTGTCTTAGGGGATTGTTTTAACTTCTTTTTATATCTTGTTGAATTTTCAACTTTTTTAAGCCTTCTTAATATGAAAGCTCTGTCCCTGAGAATTGCTTCGGGAAGAAGTAACTTAATATTTTTTATATCCTGAGAAATACTCATTTTCAGGCATTATTCCGTCCAGATTTTCATCAATCTTACAATCACCTCTGTGGCCTTTTCCATGTCCTCAAGGGCTATCCACTCAAACCTGGAATGAAAATTGTTACCCCCGGTAAACAGGTTGGGAGTCGGAAGTCCCATAAAACTCAACTTCGCTCCGTCAGTGCCACCCCTTATAATGGCCCTGTCAGGTATCAGTCCGGCCTGAGTTATAGCCTTCCCGGCCTTTTCAAGCATTTCAGGGTATTTATCAAGCACCTGCTTCATATTTCTATAAGACTCGCTAATATTTATACTGATTTCAGCCCCGGGGTGTTTTTGTCTTACCCTGTCAACAGTATCGCTAATCATACTTTCCTTATCAGCTATACCCTGTTCCTTAAAATCCCTGATAAGAATCTGGATTTTTGCCTCTTCCACTGTCCCGTTAAATACATGGGGATGGATGTACCCTTCCCTCTTTTCAGTATTTTCAGGAGCACCTGTATCAGTAGATAATTTTTCAATTATTTCCGCAGCGATCTTAACCGCGTTTATCATCTTACCCTTCGCGTAACCGGGATGCACATTAACACCTTTAATAATAATATCCAGTGAATCCGCGCAAAAGGTTTCATCTTCCAGTTCCCCCGCCTTTCCACCATCTACGGTATAGGCAAAATCAGCTTTAATCTCTTCAATCGTAATCTTGTCGGTCCCCTTCCCTACCTCTTCATCAGGTGTGAAAAGTACTCTTATATTGGGTCTCGGATAATCCGGGTGATTTATGAGATAGTTCAAAGCGCTCATAATTTCGCTTACGCCTGCTTTATCATCAGCACCCAGCAGTGTAGTTCCGTCCGTAGTAATAATCGTATTTCCTTTTTTTTGGAGCAGAAGCGGATTTTCGGCGACCGCAAGAACCATATCATCAGAAATATTTATATCATCCCCCTCATATGACCTGTGTATAACCGGGTTGACCCCGTCACCTGACACATCAGGTGAGGTATCCATATGAGCAATAAGCGCTATTGTTGGAACATTCTTTTCCTGGTTTGTTTCCAGGGAAGCCAGCACATATCCAAATCTACTGACTGTTACGTCACTCAGCCCCATTTCATTGAGTTCAGTCTCAAGCTTATTTGCCAGGTCAAACTGCTTCTTTGTGGAAGGGTATGAATCTGAACCGGGATCAGATTGTGTATCGATTTTCACATATGAAAGAAATCTTTCAAGCAGATCGGTAAATTCCATTAAAGTTACCTCCAGAGATTTTTTTTAATTAGTGAAAATTGTTTTCCATAATGATTTATTCAGGACATGTTACACCGACTGGTTTATAAAGAAAACGCGGGCATGTATAATGCCTGTTCAGGATATCATTAAGAATATACGCAGGTATTAACGCCCAGGCATGTAATTATATGCAATGATTTGATAACCGGCTTTCAGAATTTTTGTCTATTGAGCTTTCAGTTTACATTCCTCATCCCAGTCAGGACATGCTGTTTCCATCTTTGTGTCATATTGATGCATACACTCACTGCATGACATTTCAATATTTGGCACATCACCGTACCTTTCCATCATTTCTTCATGGGAAAGAAATGCTGCTTCACTGCAGCCGCACTGAGGACAGGCAGATTTAATCTGATATCTTTCTTTTTTCATTCCAAGTCTCCTCGCAGATCGTTATATTTTTAAAATATATATCATCCTGATCACCAGATCAAGAGGAGGGTTTGCTGTTATATTAAATTCAAATTATTTATTATGATTGCAGGTTATCATTTATAGTCTTTACCTGTCGGCAGAGCAGTTCATATTGTTCCGGATACAGAGACTGTGCTCCATCACTCAGTGCCTTACCCGGTTCATGATGCACTTCTACCATGAGGCCATGAGACTCAACAGCCATTGCCGCTCTGCTCAATGGTATAACCTGGTCCCTTCTGCCCGCAGCGTGACTCGGGTCAATAATAATAGGCAAATGACTTTCATTCTTGACTACAGGCACAGCTGAAAGATCAAGTGTATTTCTGCTGTGATTCACAAATGTCCTTACACCCCTTTCACAGAGTATAACCTGTGAGTTTCCTTCTGCCAGTATATATTCTGCGGCCATTAGCCATTCCTGTATTGTAGCGGCCATACCCCGCTTTAATAAAACCGGCTTTTCAGAGGTCCCGGCCCTTTTCAACAGGCTGAAGTTCTGCATGTTTCTTGTACCTATCTGAATGAGATCAGCCGCCTCTTCCACCATATCAAAAGTCTGAAGGTCCAGAACTTCGGTTACCACAGGGAGACCGGTCTCTTCTCTTACTTTTTCAAGGATATCGAGTCCTTCCTTTCCCAATCCCTGAAATGAATATGGTGAAGTTCTTGGCTTAAAGGCACCCCCCCTGAACATATTGGCGCCTGCGGCCTTAACACTCCTGGCAATTGTGAGGGCCTGGTCTTCACTTTCAACAGCACAGGGGCCTGCTATCATTGCAATATTTCCATTACCAACCTTAACATCACCCACAGTTACAATAGTGCCCTCAGGTTTGAACTCACGGCTTACAAGTTTATAGGGTTTTGTTACAGGAATGGCGTCTTTTACTCCGGGCATACCAAGAAAAAGAGCACCGTCTACAGGGCCTCTATTATTGAGAATCCCTATTGAGACTCTCTCTCCACCGGGAATTGGTCTGGCAGTATAACTTAGCTCTTCTATAGCTTTTATTACGTTATCTATTTCCTCTTGCGTCGCGTTTTTGTTCATTACGAGTAACATCTTTTTATCTCCTATAGCTGTAAAAAAGGGACTGAAAATTTTCCGCAGCCCCTTAATAAAAAACCGCGGGTTTTTTCTTGTGAAGTCCGCGGTCCTGAAAATTTTTAATATTGATGAAAGCTTAATTAATATGGACGGCAAACTCCCCCAAGCCACCAGCACCACCACCAAAACCGATATATTATTTTACTTTTTCTCATATTTTTTAACTGATTCTTTCTACTTTTGATGTTCGTCAATACCTAACCTACACTACCCACAAATGTCAACCCAAATATACTCTCAAGATTTTCTTCCTTTTTATTAAAAGAAATGCTAGTGTTCGATCTTTAAATTAAAGAGGACAAGGAGAAATAAAATGAATAAAAAACGGCTGCTGTTAGGATTAGGCCTTATTGCTGTTTTGATAATATGGTCCGTAATTTCTATGTATCCAGACTGGCTCTGGTTTGATAATCTCGGGTTTTCCCCGGTTTTCATAAAAATGCTTTTCTCAAGATTCGGTTTCGGGATAATTGTCTGGTTTGTCCTTATTCTGCTCATCTATATAAACCTGTATGCCGCGAAACGGCTGAATCCGGGATACGCCGGAGGAGCATATCTTAAAGAACGTGAAAGCTATGCCGCTCAATTCGGTCTTTCAGAAAGGACACTCAACAACCTGATAATAGCATTTGTACTGATTCTCAGCTTTTTTATCGCGTCAAAAGCCTCCAATCACTGGGACTTGATACTTAGATATCTTTATCAGGAGCCCTTTGGCGGCAGCGACCCAATTTTTAATAAAGATATTGGTTTTTATATATTTTCATTGCCTTTCTATATTCTCATTAGAAACGGGCTGATGTTGCTGGTCGTAGTTTCCCTGTTAATAACCGCGGGATGGTATCTTAAAAATGGAGCTCTTCAAATAGAAGGCGACCTTTCACCCATGGACGGAGCATCGCCTTCAATGCCGTCAATCAAAATAACCCCCAATGCCAAAAAACACATTATATTCATTTGCAGTATACTTTTATTTTTAATGGCCTGGGGCTATTATTTGAAAATATTCGGATTATTATACTCGATCCACGGGGCCTCATTTGGAGCCAGCTATGCTGATGTCTATATTAAGGTGTGGGCATACAGAATTCTAATCTTTTTATCATTGGCCTTTGGTGTTGTTCTTATATATAACGCCTTTAATTTAAAATTTAAGTCCATACTTATTAGCGGTGGAATATGGATTGCATCCATTGTACTGTTTACCTATGTGCTTCCACCCCTTGCACAAAAATTTATTGTTAAACCAAATGAACTTGCAAAGGAATCACAATTCATAAAACATAATATAAAATTTACCAGGAATGCCTATAACCTGAATAAAATCAAGGAAGTTGATTTTAATGTCAGTGATAAACTGACACTTGAAGATCTGGAAAAAAATGACGCGACAATACAAAATATAAGGGTATGGGATGAAAGGCCGCTGCTGCAGACCTACAAGCAACTGGAGACACTAAGACCCTACTATGACTTCCATAACGTCGATGTAGACCGGTATCAGATCGATGGTAAATATCGCCAGGTCATGATAGCCGCAAGGGAGCTTGTTTCAGACCAGATACCTTCAAATACATGGGTCAACAGGCACCTTAAATTTACCCATGGTTACGGTCTGGTTTCAAGCCCTGTTAATGAAGTTACAAAGGAAGGTCTCCCCGAGCTTTTTATAAAAGGCCTGCCGCCTATCTCTATTCCTGATATGAAGGTCGACCGTCCGGAAGTATATTTTGGTGAAAGAACAGATGATTATGTGCTTATTAAGACAGAAGAAGAGGAGTTAGACTATGGAAAGGGTGACAAGAATGTCTATACCATATACAAGGGTGAAGGAGGAGTATTGATAGGCTCAGTTATAAGAAAATTCCTCTTTGCCGTTGAGTTTATGGATCCCCAGATTTTCTTTACCACATCCCTGAAACCTGAAAGCCGTATTATGTATAACAGGCGAATAAAGAACAGGGTTAATATTATAGCCCCTTTTCTGAACTATGACAGTGATCCCTATATGGTTGTATCCCAGGGTAAATTATTCTGGATTCTTGATGCCTACACCACTTCGGAAATGTATCCATACTCCAGCAGATCACTTATGCCAGAAACAAAAAAATATGTTAATTACATCCGTAATTCTGTTAAGGTTATCGTTGACGCCTATAATGGCAAAGTAAGTTTCTATACAGTAGATGAAGAAGACCCTATACTCAAAACATACAAAGCCATATTTCCACATCTCTTTAAACCCTTTAGCAGTATGCCTGATGATATTAAAAAACACGTAAGATACCCGAAGGACCTTTTCAAAATCCAGGTGAATTCATATACCAAGTATCATATGGATGATGTGCAGGTTTTTTATAACCAGGAAGACCTTTGGCAGATACCTGATGAGATATATGGGGATAGGCGTCTTGAGATGGAGCCATACTATATTATGATAAAACTCCCTGAGGAAGAAAAAGCAGAGTTCTTCCTGATGCAGCCGGTTACTCCATCTAAAAAAGATAACATGATCGGATGGCTCGCTGCCAGATGCGATCAAACTGATTATGGAAATCTTCTGGTATATAAACTACCCAAGAAAAAACTGGTTTACGGCCCAATGCAGATAGAAGCAAGAGTGGACCAGCAGACTGAAATTTCAAGAGAATTAAGTCTATGGGGTCAGAGGGGATCAAGGGTAATCAGAGGTAACCTTCTGGCAATACCGGTTGGTGATACATTTATTTATGTGGAGCCGGTTTACCTGGAAGCAAAACAGGAAGAAGCAAAACCTGCCCCTGCGCAATCTCAACCAAGAGGATTTTTCGCGAAGCCCCAGGGTAACAAGACGGGAGGAGGATTGAGGCAGGCAGCACCTAAAACGGCAGCCTCCCTTCCGGAACTAAAAAGAGTAATAGTTGCCTTTGGAAACAGGCTTGTTATGCATGAAAAACTTGATGGGGCATTAAGAAGCATTCTTAGTGAAGATATAATCCCCGAACAGCCTGCTACTGTAAAATCCATTAGGCCGGTAATCAGTTCTGATGAAAACCTGTCAGGAATGGCTGAAAAAGCTCTTGATCATTACAGGAAGGCAAAAGAACACCTCCGCAATGAAAACTGGGCGGGATACGGCGAGGAACTGGAACAGCTGGAAAATATTTTACATATGATTTCAGAAAAGAAGGAAAAGTAAGTATAAAATTAAGACGGCCCTGTGATCTTCACAGGGCCGTCCTCTTCACTCAATTATTTGAGATATAATAAGTGGTCAGGGATTCAAGTATTATTTATATTCAAAATTATGAGACTTCTTACTCGACCCCTTGGACCCTTTCTTTAAAATAATTCTCACATCCACTATTGTAAGTCCCTCTTCATGGACAATAACGGGATTAAGATCCATTTCCTGAATCATGGGATAAGCCTCTATTATTTCTGATACTTTAAGTAAAAGATCACATAACGCATTTTTATCCACCGGAGGTCTTCCCCTTACACCCTTTAATAGGGCGTAAGATTTTATCTCTTTAATCATCTTCTGCGGTGCTGTTCGCGAAATGGGTAACACCCTGAATGACACGTCTTTAAGAACTTCAACAAGAATACCTCCAACACCGAACATAATAACAGGTCCAAACTGTGCATCTATTTTTGTACCTATAATTACCTCAACACCTTCACCAGCCATTGGTGAAACAATGCATCCCTTTATATCAGCGTCTTTATTATAATTTTTTGCGTTTTTAATTATTTCATCATAGGCAATTTTAATTTCTCCGGGTTTTTTCAAGCCAAGTTTAACACCACCTGCATCGCTTTTATGAAGGATATGCGGAGATACAATTTTAAGTGCGACATCAGTTTTCATCCTTTTCGCTATTCTAACAGCATCATCACTATCCAGGGCAAGACGGTCTTTAGATACTGGTGCATCATGAAGTTCCAGGAGTGCCTTACCTTCATGCTCCAACAGAATATGCCTGCCTTCCTTTAAGGCATTTTCAATTATACCCCTGCCTTCATTCTTTGATTTTCGTTCCCAGTTAAACACAAAAGATGCCCTTTTATGAGGCACAGTCAATTTCTTGCCATAGTTACATAATTCAGTAATACATTTACATGCTATATCCAGTGAGTCATAAACAGGAATATCATAATACCTGAGTAGCTCGAGGGAGTGGGATTTTGCATAGTTGTAAAGGCTGTGCACTATAATTGGCTTTCCACTTTTTTTAACAAGCTTGCCCATCCTGTGGGCAGTATCTTCTTCATTAAATTTAAGCTTATCGGAAAATCTTATACTATATCCGCCGAACAGCCCAACAATCAAAAGCCCTCCAATCCGGTCATCAGAAAGGATTGCCTCTGCGCATTCTGCAAAAACCGAAGGATCTGCATCCGCACCACCGGCAATATCAACCGGATTTTTCAGTGAGGCATTCCATGGAAGAAACTGTTTCAATTTTTCTTTTGTTGTTTTTCTCAACTCGGGAAGATCAACGTTATAATCGGTTAACAAATCGGAGGCGATTGTAGCATGACCTCCCCCATCAGCAAGGATAGCTATTTTATTATTTTTTACCGTTGGCAGGCTGGTGAGAGTTTCTGCCACAGGAAAAAGTTCATCAACGTTCTCTATTGTTGTAATTCCGGCCCTGTCAAAAGCAGTCTTTGCCACTTCCGATATCCCTGCCAGGGCTCCGGTATGGGATCCTGCTGATTTACTCCCTTTTTCTGTGCGACCGCTCTTTAAAAGAATAACCGGTTTTTGCTCAGTGGTTTTATATGCCTGCTGAAGAAATTTCCTGCCGTCATGCATACCTTCAACATACATAAGAATAGATTTTGTATCGGAATCATTTGTAAAGTACTCAAGGTATTCATGAAATTTTATATCAGCCTCGTTTCCGACCCCCACATAATATGAAAAGCCCTTCCTGCTTTTCAGGGCTGCCTCGGTAATCAAATGGAGGGCAATATTCCCGCTCTGGGTAAGAAGTGCTATGTCCCCCTTTGGTACACCCTCCAGTCCAACAAGGTTCATATTCCTTAACACATTGATCATTCCAGAAGTGTTAGGGCCAATAATCCTCACATCGTGTTTTTGTGCTGTTTTTACAATCTTTTTTTCAAGCCTTCTCCCTTCTCCACCCTGCTCCCCAAAACCGCCAGCAATAATCACAGCTCCGGCCACATTCTTTTTACCGCAATTTACCAGAATATCGGGAATTGTATGGGCAGGGGTAGTAATAAGAGCAAGGTCAACAGGTTCATTTATGTCCAGTATGTTTTTAAAGCATTTTAAACCAAGTATTACGCCCCCTCCGGGATTAACCGGATATATTTTTCCCCCGTATTTTTCATCTAAGAGTATCTTAATTGCCTGATAACCTCTTTTTCGTTCATCCTGAGATGCCCCGATTATTGCGATGGATTCCGCTTTAAAAATCCTTTCAAGGCCCATGTTATTTCCCCTTGTATAAAGGTTTTCTTTTTTCACCGAATGCATTAATACCTTCCTGCCAGTCTTCGGTTTCCATGCAGGACAATATTGCATCGGTTTCATTATTTAGCACATTTTCAAGTGATATAAACGCTGATTCATGGATGTACTTTTTTGCCATCGACATGGAAATTGGAGCCTTTTCAGCAAGACTTTTTGCAAATTTAACAGCTTCTTCAAATAGAGTGGAAACAGGAAAACATTTTAATGCCAGCCCTATTTCAACAGTTTCCATACCTCCTATTACCCTGCCGGAAAATATAAGATCCTTTGCGCGGGAAAGACCTATTATTCTTTGTAAATGCTGGGTAACACCTCCTCCCACAAACGTTCCCAGCCCAATTTCGGGAAAGGCCAGCGTGGCCTCTTCTGCAATATATATAAAATCACAATTCATGGCCATTTCCACTCCTGCACCCCTGGCAGGACCATTTATGGCTGCAATTACAGGTTTTGGAAATTCATATATTCTCCTGGTAGTTTCATGGGCTAGGAGGATATAATTTCGCTTATCATCAATTGTCCTTTTCCCTTCTGCGTGCTCTTTAAGATCTGCACCTGCGCAGAAGGCCTGTTTTTCAGTATTATTTTTTTTAAGTACTGATCCGG
Source organism: Thermodesulfobacteriota bacterium (assembly GCA_042573485.1). Taxonomy (GTDB): domain Bacteria; phylum Desulfobacterota; class DSM-4660; order Desulfatiglandales; family HGW-15; genus JAAZBV01. The sequence goes on from JBHPCX010000021.1 coordinate 21,951, forward strand.
TAAGTACAATTGCCCTTAATGAACCATCCTCCATGCAGGATTCAAGTACATCCTGAATTTCGAGATACATTTCTTCAATAACAGCATTCATCCTCTCCGGCCGGTTTAACCTGATGATCCCGATATTCTCATCCTTAGAGAAGATAATAGTCCTGTATGACATATTTTTTCCTCCTTCATCCTTTTACCTGTAATATTCAAAACTGGCTGGCACGATAATTATACACTAACTGGAGTTTATACATAAAGTAAAGTTTCGAATTATAAATATCAACCATATACCAGAATTATAATCCAGAGCTATCTTGACAATATCTCCATGGACATGTAGTTATCTACGTGTCTGGATTGCATAGAAAATATACTTACTCCTCTGCATGAGAAGCAGTTAAACATAAAGGATAATATACTATGGAAGAAAATGAAAACACAATAAATCCGAAACCCGGAAGGATTGAAGCATTTAGGGAGCTGCCTGAAGAGGTTTTATCATCTCTCACCAAAGAGGAAGTAAAGGCATTCCTGTTTGAGGATGAATGGCCTGAATCACTGGCAGAAAAATTAAAAGATTATATGGTCAAGGATTAGCTTCCCGGATTTCTCAATTACAACACCTGAGCCCGGTAAAGGATTTTTTATTCAGACAAACGGTCTCAGGTTTCACTGTCAGCGCGGTAATATAAGGTTGGATTCCTCCCTGCTGCCGGCCCTTTCCTGCTCCTCCTGCATCTTTCTTGCCTTTTCTATCATTTGAGCCATTTCCTGTTCCATCGCGGAAGGAAATCTATCCATGGCCTCTTCCAAAGTAGCCGCGTTCAAGCGTACCTGGAGTGGTAACGGCCCCTGGGGAGACATCAATTGAGTTTGACCTATGAATATCTTTTCACGGCTCTCATCTTTTGTTCCATCAATATTTACCGGTATTAGACACTTTATTGATGCTGTTTTGAGATCTGTGATACTTTTTTCTTTGTATAAATTGTTTTTGTCGACTGTAAAATCGATCTGATTATCGCTCATTAATTTCTCCTCTGCTTTCAGGGTTTTATATACTATTAAAGATGCAATATTACTTATAGTTAGGCTTCTATCCGAATGTCAAAGAAATACTTGTATCCAACAAAAAAGGGCCCCATCAGGGACCCTTTTTCTGTTTCATGATGCTTTATTAAATAAAACTACCCGAGTATCGCCTTCAAATCATCATCAGGTGTAGAGATGGGCATAATATTGAAATTCTTTACAAGCACATCAAGGACATTTGGTGTAATAAAGGCCGGAAGAGTTGGTCCAAGACGAATATCTTTTATCCCCAGATGTAACAAAGTTAAAAGGATAGCACATGCCTTCTGTTCATACCAGGATAGTATCATGGAAAGGGGAAGATCATTAACACCGCAATCAAATGCCTGTGAAAGAGCGACAGCTATCTGAATGGCTGAATAAGCATCATTACACTGGCCGATATCGAGCAGTCTCGGAATGCCGCCTATATCTCCCAGCTGTTTATCAAAGAAGCGGAATTTGCCGCATGCCAGTGTAAGGACAACACTGTCATCTGGTACTTTTTCAACAAACTCGGTGTAATAGTTTCTGCCGGGTTTTGCGCCGTCACATCCTGCAACCAGGAAGAAATGTTTTATGGCGCCTTCCTTTACAGCTTCTATTACCTTATCTGCGACACCCATTACAGCGTTATGTCCGAAACCGCACATGACAGTCCCCTTATCTTCATCTTCTTGAAAACCAGGCAATTCCAGGGCTTTTTCAATAACAGGTGTGAAATCATCATTAGATAAATGTTTTGTTCCGGGCCATCCTACAAGTCCTGTTGTAAAAATATTATCTAAATAATCCTCCCTGGGTTTCTGGATACAGTTTGTTGTCATCAGTATAGCCCCCGGGAATTCACTGAAATCCCTTGCCTGATTCTGCCACGCGGTACCATAATGGCCGTAAAAATGGTCATATTTTTTAAGCTCAGGGTACCCATGGGTTGGAAGCATCTCGCCATGAGTATATACATAAATACCCTTACCCTGGCTCTGCTCCAGTATGGTTTCTAAATCCTTTAAATCATGCCCGGAAACAAGTATTGCCTTTCCCTGTTTATGTCCCAGAGGAACAGCGGTTGGAACAGGATGTCCATACTTTGAGGTATGACCCGTATCAAGTAATTCCATGACCCGCAGGTTTACTTCACCGCATTTCAAGGCCATTCCCACCCAGTCATCTAGAGTCAGCCCTTTATCAAGCATGGCGGCTAATCCTTCATGAACATAGGCGTATACGGCTTCATCCTCCTGTCCTAATATCTGCGCGTGATCAGCATAGGCACAGAGTCCTTTAATCCCAAACAGGGTAGTGTGCTGGAGAGCCTGTATATCCGGATCAATTGAGGCATCACTCTTTAATCCCACTGTTTCTCCCTTGGCTACAAGCTCTTCAAGAGTTGATGCCGGGACATATTTGGCCACGTCATGAGTAAAGTCTACATTTCCACCTGCATCCAGAACTTTCTTTTTAAGCTGTTCTTTGAGCTCATCACACCTGTTTATCAATTCAACAAACCTGTCACGATCAAAATCAACATTTGTGAGGGTTGAGAATACAGCCTTATTTGTAAATACATTTACTTCATTGTCACTTATTCCAACCTTTCTACCTTCAACTGCATAAAGGGATAATCCCTCAAGCATATATATCAGCAGATCCTGTAATGCAGCCACATCAGGCTGCTTTCCGCAAACACCGATATCCGTACAACCTTCACCTTTTTTCGTCTGTTCACATTGATAACAAAACATAGTATGCCTCCTCTTTTTTTTATATTAGTGAATGGATTCCTTTTATTTTTACTGAATAATAATAATATAAAAAACGATCGATAACATTGATTTATGTCAAAAAAGTGAAGATTATCTAATTTTAATTCAGGGTCCTGATTTTTTTCTTAGAGAATGATCGGAGAAGAACAGAATTTGGCTTTTAATAATAAGTTATAATGTGGGAGAATTAGTTATTTAATGAGAGATTCAACCTATTATATATAAGATTCATTATAGAAAGACAGCCACCCTTTATGGATGAAAACACAAAAACTTTTTTTTAATTCCAGAGGTTTCAAATATCCTCAAAAGAGATACTAACTTGTCATGATAAATAAAGGTTTCATTTCAAAACTCTTGTAGAGTGGTCTTAATCGATGAGTATCATAGTGTTTTTCAACATCCACAAACTTTTTAGAACTGGTAACAACATCAATGGGCATATTATCATACCTGCCGTTTTTTAATACAACGATCCTCCCGTGAATTTTATCCATAATCAAATCAAGTGCCAGATTTCCATATGCCATCGGAACAATTGAATCGATTGCATCAGGATCTCCACCCCTGACAAGATACCCAAGTTTCTGGTTAATAATATCCACTGGTTTTCCATTATTATATTTAGCAGATCTTTGCCTTAATTCGGAAGACACAAAATCACCGATTCCACCAAGTTTCTTATGTCCGTACGCATCCGTACGTGCTTCCTTGAAAATCATTTCACCGCCTTCAAACATGGCACCCTCGGATACAAGTACGACAGAATAACGACTGGGATTTTTGTTTCGGTCCTGAGTGAGTAGTTCGGTGAGCAATTCGATATCAAACTTATGCTCAGGAATAACACATCTATTTGCAGCACCTGCCATGGCAGGAAGCATCGCGGTAAATCCCGCGTAGCGGCCAAAGACTTCAAGTACCAAAAACCTTTCATGCGATCCGGCAGATGTGCGAAGACTGTTTGTCATGGAGATTGTGCGCGTTACACATGTGCTGAATCCAATACAATAGTCTGTACCCGGCACATCATTATCCATTGTTTTTGGAATCGCGACAACCCGGACTCCTTCCTGATATAATCTTACGCCATAACTGAGAGTATCATCTCCCCCGATGGGAATAAGATAATCCACACCAAGAAAATCAAGATTCTTCAGGACTTCAGATGTGAGATCATTAATACCATCTTTATATTTAGATTTTAAATGAATGGGAACATTTTCCTTTGGAACATGACTTGGCCGTACCCTGGAAGTATGCAGGAAAGTACCGCCTGTCCTTCCCGCCTTATTGACTATTTCTTCAGTAAGAACCTGATAATGAACTGAATTATCGACTTTTTTATCAGGTACCATTTCAATTGTTCCTTCCCATCCATGTCGGATTCCAATTACCTTATACCCTTCTCTTGTTGCTCTTATGGTGATTGCTCTTATGGCTGGGTTAAGCCCGGGAACATCTCCACCTCCGGTAAGAATAGCAATGGTTCCTTTTGATTTATTAATGTTTGCCATTTTTCATACATCCATCAGTCTAGTATTTCTCTTGAGGCAACTTTAACTGTCAATTCAAATTTTCCATTTGAGCCATCATTTATCTTTATAGCGCTATTGTTTAGATCAAGGTTTACATTTATAATTCCCGACTTTTCAATATCTTCAAGCGGTACTTTTTCAGTATAGACTGTAGTAATATCCTTTAACAAAAGACTTGGTCCGCTGATAATTGCGTCTTCAGGACTTATTATAACTTCTGAAATTAAGACATCTTCAGACAGTTTCCCACTCCAGTTCACCTGGACCGGCACTTTCTTTCCGATTATTTTATCGAGCGCTATATCGATTGATGATGGATTAGTATTCCGTAAAAATACACCTGGCGGCAGGGCAACATTCTCTTCTGTTATGTAGTAAATATTTCTTCCAATATCACCATCACTTAAATCAATTGATACTTTTAACTGGCCTGGAACGAGGTTTTTCAGCAGTGTCCCCGACCCGTTAAGATCCAGAGATACTCTTTTAACCGGGGCATCCAGCACCTTCATTTCCTTGTTGCTGCTTGTATACTCAACAGGGACATCAAGGGTCATCAGTGTATCTGCTCCCCGTGTAAAACTCAGCCATATCACTGTAACAAACAAAAAGGATATTACCGCTATCATTACCAGTTCAAGCTTTTCCCGTTTATAATTTCTGAGGTCTTCATCGATTATCCCCAGATGCTCATTTATCATATGGGTAAGTTCGTTTTTGTTCACGGCTCTTCGCGCGCTGCCGGATTTTGTTACTATTACATCTCTTCTCTCTTCACTTGATAATATGACAAGGGCATCTGTTACTTCCGAGAGCCCGACGGCAGCCCTATGACGCATACCATAATATGAAGGCAGGCTCTTTTTGTGTGAAAGAGGGAGAACCGCTCCAACCTGTGCAACCCTATCTCCACTTATTACAACGGCTCCATCATGTACGGGATTATCATGGAAAAATATACTTGTTATCATTTCTTTTGAAACCAGGCCGTTCCATTTTATACCGCTGTGAACCGAATCATCGATATCTTCTTTTCCGGGAATAACAATAATGGACCCTGTCCCATTTGAAGCCATTTCGAGCATGCTGTCAGCGATAATATCAACAGGTGTGTCTGTTTCCTTACGGGGCGGTTCCCAGAAGATAGCCTTAAAGTTTTTTGCCTGAAGAACAGACCTGATTTCATTCCTGAAAATAACTATAATGATTATGGCTGCTAAGGCTGTAAATCCCTGTAAAGCCCAGCCGGTAACAATAAGCCCGACATAAAAAGAGATTTTCTGTAAAAACCATAATATCAACATGCCTACCAGTACACGGAATACATTGGTCCCTTTAAAGAGTACATAAAGCCTGAAAAGAATATAACTCATCAGGAGGATATCAAATATATCCTGCAATCGGATTGTATGTATAAATTCTTCTGTCATGATATTTAATCTGTAATACTGAATCGAATGGAATGGAAAACCTTTCCATCAGCATCGGTGATGTCTACGCGCCATGGGCCTTTGTCGGTTTCCCTCAGTTTTATATCGCTTTTTGCACCCCAACTGGGGGGAGTAAGTTTGAGCTTTTGCTTGTCCCTGAACTTGTCCTTAAAATAGTATTTATGAAATATATATGTTTCTTCATATACAGGATCAAAATTCGTAAAGCAAAAAAGCCTTCCGAGGCTGGAAGAAAAAACTACTGCTTCATTTATTGGAGTTTTGCTGGCCCTTACATCCTCACATAATACTGCAACCTTTAGAACAGGAGCCTTCGGTTTTACCTCCGTATCTGCAGGAGGAGTTTCATCAGCGATACAGAGAATCTGAGTAAAAGCAATCATCAGGACTGCGATTACAATAATCTTGGTCTTTACTGTGTTTATTTTTTTCAACATTTTTATTATTCAGTTAATATATTCTTATTTTAGTTCAATTAGCCGGGATGCAATTCATTTTTTAGGATTATCAAATAAAAGTATATATCATATTTTCCCCAGTTAAGGCAATAAAATTTCTTTAATAATTAAGGATAACGTACTAAAAAAAGAGGGAAAACTAGACTGAAGCTGTTTAGGCTAAAGGCTGAAGGAACTAAACACCCCTCGTCTTTAAGACAAGAGATTCGAAAACAAGTTGATTAAAATCAACTATAATAGAAAAACTAATTAGATGTCATTCCCGCGGAAGCGGTTCACCCTGTTAAATCCGCAAAGCGAGCTGCGAAGCAGCATTTAACAGGGGAACTCCATTTTAAATGTCTCCCCGATTATTTGGTCTAACTTGTAAAAGACGAAGGACCTGGGGATTCCCCGATCGAGTCGGGGAATGACAGCGGTGTGGATTCAGCGGTGCCTGATTATGTCATTCCGTGGCCCGCCTGCCACGCCGTAGCTATAAGCGAAGGCGGGACCACGGAATCCACAACCTATTGCCGTTACCTAATCGTGGCTGCAATTCGGGAATGACGAGTCGCTGTGCGATAATACAAGCTTTTTTTCGCCTAAAGGTGAGGGGTTTCAACCAGTCCAGAAAGGGACACTTATATTTATTTGCTAACAGCCTTCCCTGGCCCGCCGTAGCCTTTAGCGAAGGCTGCAGCCTAAACAGCTTCAGTCTGCAGTCCCACCCTATGCTAAATCCTCTATGCTCATGATTTTAACTCCCGCCATTTTCATCTCTTCAACAGCGGCTTCACAGTCACCCGGATTCAATTCTACACCCCTTACTCCTTCAATTATAAGATTGGTATTGAATCCTAATTTTATGGCATCAAGGGATGAGTATTTCACGCAGTAATCCGTGGCCAGACCTGTTATATACAGATCTGTAATACCAACTGCCCTGAGGTAATTGTTAAGTCCCGTATCATTTATTTGTGCGTTATCGAAAAAAGTGCTGTAACTATCCACTTCTTTATCAAGTCCCTTTTTTATAATCCTGGTAATTTTAGAGACATCCAGCCCCGGTGCAAACTCAGATCCCTTTGATCCTGCTACACAATGATCAGGCCACAGTACCTGCGGCAGGCCATTCAGTTCAATTAATTCGCCCGGGTTCTTTCCCTCATGCTGACTGGCGAATGAAGCGTGATCAGCAGGATGCCAGTCCTGTGTTGCGATCACATGATCAAAATACTGCATGGCCCTGTTTGCTATATCGATTACTTCATCACCTCTGTTGACCGCCAGCGCGCCTCCGGGAATAAAATCATTTTGTACATCAACAATCAGCAATGCTTTTTCCATATTATCCTTCCATGGATTCTTGTAATATTTTTAAAAAACTTAGAAGCAGCTTCATAATTCCAAATTACATATCTTCTGTCATTCCCGCGCAGGCGGGAATCCACTTGAGATATTTAAAAGCAAAAACCAATGGATGCCCGCCTCCGCGGGCATAACGTCGTATAAAGATTTGTTCATTAAAAAATTTAAACACTATTTCTTTTTTTTACACTAATGTTTTTCAATATTTTTTAAAAAGGAGTAAAGAATTCATCCACCGTTCCATCCTCCATAGCAGGCTACTGCGGAGGATAGACGATAAAGCTATGGCGGGACAAGCGCACTGTGCCCTTACAATGATGCACCTCAAAATGACACTATGAAACAACTCCTGCCATTAATCAGCCTTTCCCATTTTCAGATCAGGAGGAGGATCGATGAGCCCATTAACCCACCTTTCAGGCCAGCAATCAAAACCATTCGCAGTTCCTAACAGAGCACCAAGAACAGCACCTCTATAGGCATTGTCCCCACCCAGGTTTGTATTGGCAATAACACCTTCCTCAGATTTATCCCGGTATTTATAGGCAAGGTAGAGCAGCGAAGGTATTGACTCCTGGACATAGCATGCTGTACTGAATTTCCCTCCAACTATATTTTCATCCGCTTCATCAATCCACCGAAGAAAAGTATCAACGTCAAAGGGAAGAAGCATACCTCCTATTGATTTTAGTATCTCATTCTCAAAAGATTCTCCAGTAAGAAGGTTAAGGAGTATATTAATAATAATCCCGGCAGCTTCTTCCATACTGTCCCCCAGGTGGGTCAGGGAAAGGTGTTCAAGGGCTGCCTGTTTTGCCCTTCCAGGATCATGATTATGAAATAATATTATTGGAACAAGACCGACCAGACCACCGATATGTTTTTCTTTCATACCGCATTTCCTGGGGGATTTTCCCTGTGCATATTGAGCAAAAAAATGACGATGGTATTCCTCTACATATGTATCCATGTGATTCCCCGGAGTAGTCATAAATGAAATATAGCGATCGAGATAATCATCAGCATCATAACTCCCTTTTTCATTTAATGAATTAATCACAAGAGTTACAAGTTTCATATTCAAAGTGTTTTCTCCCGCCTTTAAAAACTGGTGATAATGAACTCCCTTTTTTCCCCAGTATTTTTTCTGCTCATGGAGAATTTCTCCTTTTTTATTAAGAGGTTCATATGATTTATAGCTGAGGATACTGCCGGGATGGGGATTTTTCGGAGGCATATAATCTGTAACATGGCCATAATCACGCTTGAGTTCATTACGGTCATAGTACCAGTGAACTGGCATTGCAAGAGCATCGCCAATAAAAAGTCCGTAAAGAGCTCCTCTGATCCTTGATTCAAGCGGGATGCTGCTTTGTATATTTGAGTTTTTTTCTGACATTGTATTTCTCCTTTAGAATGACCATAACCGGTTCTTGTCAGCCAGTATCATGGCCAATACAATAAAGGCTGTTTACAGCAGCCTGAAAACATCATGCTGATATTCCTTTCTCTTTTGCCATATAAAGATCAAAAGGATGCCCCAAATCACAATAAAATAACCGGGGAACCAGTTGAATGATTTTATAAAAACTATATTTTCAAGGACTTCACCATGGACACCCGTTTTCTGCTCCAATAAACCTGATCGCTGAAACGCTACAAGAAAGGAGTAAAGTATCCCTATAATGCCGTAAGCGGCATTAAGTATTAAGCCTTTTATGCTCAGTACAGTAGCTCTTTGAGATGAGTCTGTAATTTTATTCAGGTAGTAACTGACATAAAATGAAACCAGGTAAAGTCCACAAAAGATAAATACAGTCGGGAGAAGACCTAATATTGGTATAAAAAAAGACATCCCATATATACCAACAAATGTTATTATACTGATCACTCCCAGGTTATATGCGGGACTGTGATTCTCAGCAAATTTTAGCGCGATTCTCGGGATAAATATTCCCAGGATAGAAAAACCTGTTCCTATCAAGCCAAATGTTGCCTCGGGGATTTCAATAAGACGAAAGTACTGACTGTCAAGAGTTACTATCATTCGTAGGATGTGATCAAAGACCATAGCAGAAATGATGACAAGAAGAGCAAAAGGTTTATTCAACACCCATTTTGCTGCCTGCATTGTGAGTTTAAATGCCTCAGCAACCGAATTTTTACAGGTGTTGAAATCCATACATTCAGGTACTGTCTGGTGCTCCAATTCTCTCATTTTCAGGGTACTGATAAGCGCCATTACCGACATAACAAGAGTAAGGTAAAGAGGGAAGCGAAGAGTGATATCCTGGCTTAAATTAAATTTCAATCCAATTACACTGAGAATCCGGTTCATAAAAGAGGGATCATAGACTGCAGCTCCAAGGCTCATGGCAACAGCCATGGCTATGGATCTATAGCGCATCTGTTTTTCCAGAACAACACCCCATTGGTTAACATCCCCTTCCTCCATAAGGGAATCATATGCAAGTGCTTCATCCGCGCCACTGGCCGCGGCTTCGGCAAGCCCGCTCATTATACGGTTGAGTATTAGTATAATAAAAAGCATAGTGATATTGTTCATAGGTGCAAAGCTTATCAGTGCCATTTCAAATACCATGGCAGCACCAGCAAAAACAACCAGACTCCGCCTTCCTATAACATCGGCCAGGGCCCCTGAAGGGACCTCAGCAATAACAATGATTGCGGCCCATACAACATTAAGAAGGGCAAATTGCTCAAGGGACAATCCAAAGTCAAGGAAAAGAATCGTAAAAACGGGATAATAGAACCGGGCGCAAAAAAAGACCCGAAAAGCAATAAAGGAGCGGATATTTTGAATTTCAAAGGGGGATTTGATTTTTATTTTTTCCATACTTCGTACCGGCACTTAATGGAAATTCACTAAACAGTCCTCTTTAAAACGAGGGATTCGATAATACAAACTTTTCTTCATCTAAAGGCGAGGAGTTTTGACCACCCTCGAAAGGGACACTGACCGTACAGATAAAGGGCTGAAGGCTAATAGTCTTCAGCCTAAACCGCTTCCCTGGCGCGCCGTAGCTTTAGCGCAGGCGGCAGCCTGCTTTTCCCTACTTCATCAAAGAGAACAGCTTGTCTTTAACAGCTTCCGCCCATATCTCGTATCCCTTTGTTGAGGGATGCAGGGCATCACTCATTACATCCTGAGGGATAAACTCCTTGTCGTCCAGAAATTTAGCCCCTATATCCATATAATGGATTTTATCCCCATCATGCAATTTTGATATTTTTTTATTTATTTCTGCAAGGGTTGCACGAACAGGGTCTCCTGGTGTGCTCCTGGGGAAAACAGCAAGAAGCAGGATTTTAGCTTCCGGGAAATTCTTCTGCAATTCCAGCACAACAGCACCGATTCCTTCTGCGATTTCAGCAGCATTGTTACGTGCAGTGTTATTTGTACCTATCATCAGCATAATAGCTTTTGGACTGAAGCCCTGTCCCTCACCATTCTGCAGCCGAAATAGAACCCCTTCAGTAGTATCTCCTGCAATTCCAAAATTAGCGATCTTGAGATCCCCGAAATATTTATCCTGTACCGGTTTGCCTGCAAAAGCGCCGTCAGCATTTCGCCAGAAATCTGTAATCGAATCACCCATGAAAAGGACATCAATATCACCTTTTCTGGCAACTTCCAGATTGGCTTGATGTTTTCCTTGAAACCATTGTGCAAGGTTTGGAACTATCGCAGTGTTGGCGCGCGGAACACGTACTGAAATCAAACCCGGGTACTTATGATAGATTTCCTGTACTTTCGGATCAGCAGTCTTTATAAATTTGCTCAGCCCCTGCTCAGCGAGCTTAACCTCATCAGCAGTTGGCCTTGGAATAGCTACAACATCGGGAACGGGCGCTCCTTCAGGCTGTGCCTGTGCATAAATACTTTCAATAGAGACAATAGTTAGAAGAAGAGCAAAAAGTGTTATATAAAAAGAATTTCTCAGTTTACCATCAAGCTTCATTTCATACCTCCAGATTCATAAAAGGTTATTTAATTTCATTAAACGATCCTCGTCTCTAAGACGATGGGTTCAAGAGCAAGGTGATTAAAGTCAACTACTTTTGAAAAAAACAAATGGAGATTAAAAACCTGGATTCCCCGGTCAAGCCGGGGAATGACATGCTGCTACGCGACAATACTTACTTTACTTAGACTGAAAACCAGGGCTTTCAACTATCCCCGGGCAGTACACTAAAATTTAAAATTTATAACATGGTTTATCTGTCAGTTTTAAAGATAAAGGACAAAATATTTTAAGATTTAAACCTAACAGTCTTTAGCCTTACAAGCTTCAGCCTGTATTTACATTGCCTATTCAAAAGAAACAACCCATCTGCCCACTATTTGCCTCTTCTTAGTCGCCTCAGCAGCCTCATTAATATCCTCGAGCCTGATTATTTTAGATGTCAGTTTACTCAAATCATATTTTCCATCCATAACCAAATCCGCCAGCGCCGGTAATTCACTGTGAACGCGCATATCACCATAATTACATCCTATAGTCTGTATGCGGCTTCCCGGATAACGAAAAAAATCTGTTACAACTTTCTCTTCCGGATCATGCACACCTATCTGGATATGCCTTCCTGCAATTCCCAATGCCCAGTAAAGCTGGGATATAGAGCCGACTTCTCCGGTAACTTCAAATATTACATCAGCTCCGCCTCCGGTGAGTTCCTGTACTATAGGCACTGGATCTGTTTCACTGCTGTTAATAAAGTGTGTAGCTCCCAATTCTCTTGAGATCTGCTCTTTGCTCCCTTCCAGGTCAACAACAATTATGGGATTAGCGCCGCGCAGTTTGGCCCCCTGAACAACATTCAATCCCACACCACCGGCACCCCATACGGCAACCGATTCGCCAGGCTTAACATTGGCGGTATTATAGACCGCACCAAAGCCCGTAGGCATACAGCAGCCCAGGAAACACGCCTGGTCCAGGGGCATGTCCTTTCTTATTTTAATAGCGTTCATTTCCGGAACAACAATATATTCAGCCAGACCGGAAACAAAAAAGTTGTGGTGCAGCATTTCCCCGTTACTGTCTGTCAACCTGGATGTACCATCCAGCAGAACACCCTGGCCGATCAATGGTGTATATGTCAGGCACAATGTTTCTTTTCCGCTTGCGCACATTTTGCACTTACCGCAGGAAGAACACCAGATGGCCGCGACATGGTCACCTTTTTTCAAAGATGTCACTCCTGGGCCCACATCCTCTACAATACCGGCTGATTCATGACCCAATACAATTGGAAGGGGTAATTTAATTCTGCCGTTATATATAATATAATCGCTTTTGCACCATCCGGTGAATACTGTTTTTATAAGTACTTCGTTTTCCTTTGGCGGCGCGAGTTCCACGTCCTCAATAGTCATGGGTTTGTCATATTCCCGTAATACAGCGGCTTTCATTTTCATGATGTACTCCTTGTTGCAGTGTGTGTTTTATTTATATAGCTGGTTAAGGGTTATTCCATCTCAACTTTTCTTAACATATTTCGGATTCTTCACATCCCTGTAGGCTTTGACTGCGGTGATTGTAAGGATGATTATGGTGAATAATAAATAAACAATCTCTCCCACATCCTCTTTGTTTTCAATGATTTTATTCGAAGAGCTTATTAATGTTATAATCACCACCAGGTAAAAGATGATATTAGCGGTTTTTTTAACTGTCTTCTTTTCAAAACCAAGTTTCCCCATAAACTCATCGCGCCTTTCCTCTGGAATTTTTTGGGCAAACCTGTTTACATTTGAATCAGCAAAGAACATTTTATTGGGAAGCGCGCTATTACAATAAAAACAGCGAATAACTCCCCCATCGTAATCGAAATTTGGATATTCAACCTTTGACCCGCAATTTTTACATTCTTTTTTCATTTTTCTAAAAACCGTCATCTGTATTTAATATAACGGTAAAAAATATTTAATAAAACAGTCTTAAGGCTCCTGGTATTAAAAATTCAAATTGGTTCATACATTCTTCTTGGAAAGTTTTGTTTGAGAATCGTCTTGTCAACAATCTTTAAATCGCTCCCGGACAGAAAATCACCCGCAATCAGTTTTATTGTATCGGATGAGTTGTTAAGTTCACCGGTGAGTTTCTCCATAACATCCTTGCACACTTTATCCTTATTTTTAACGTAAGATTTACCTATATGAGAGAGGTTATCCGGCTCCGCTTCATAATCCGGAACATTATAATAGACATCATATTTGCGTCCGGGGAAGACGATTATATTTAAGAATCTTTCAATAAAACCCACAAACCTGATATATCCATACTCATTGGTATCAGGGTTATAGTTTATTGATACTCTTTTATAATAGGATTCACCGTATTCTATTATTTCATTATCAATAACTGACATAACAATTAACCCGCTTACTGTGCATGCCCAATCAAAGATCTGGAAAAAGGAAGGGCTTTCATGATTAAAAAATATCGCCCGTTTCTTGTCGAAGAGCGGCTATTTTAGGCAAAAATTAATGGAATGTCGAGAAAAGATTTAACCCTTAAGGAAACAGATCATATCAGGATCAATTGATATCAGGCGTTTTCCCGCGCTTGTATTTAAATCCATAATTGTGAAATCCGAATATTCAAAACCCGGTGCTACGGAGCAGCCGACAAGCACAGCACCGGAAACCGGTTCTGCTGCCTGCCATGTATTTGCATCTACTACATGACAAAACTCTTTATTTTCTGCTGAAAGAGTAGTTTTCTCAGGTGAATTATCTGTTCCATCCCAGGTATATAAAATGATTCCGGTTCCCTGGTAGAGGTTCCATACTTCATCTGAAGCAACCCTGTGAAACCGGCTTACTTCTCCGGGTCCAAGTGAGAAGTAGATATGGGTCAGGGCGGATCGGGTGATCCCCTCTTTGATGGGCACAATTCTGTCAGACCTGAATACTTCACAAAATCTACCGCCTTCAGGATGATCTTTTAAATCAACTGGTTTCATAATAGTTATATCTCCCGGTAGAATTATCAATATGTGTATTTCAACGAATATTTTTCTTTTTTAATATACTGAGAATCAAAAATACTCAATAGAAGAGAAAAATTTATTAGTCCGGTGGCATATAAAATACCACCCTACGAAAAACAAATATCTGTGATGTGTTCTAGCCTGTATAAAAAAGATGAACTTCCAACGTTCAACATTCAACATCCAACATTCAATGGAAGGCAGAACACATTATCTTTTCATTACTTTTTGTATTTCATTGGAAGTTGAAAGTTGGAAGTTCGATGCCCTTTGACCTGGCTCAGGGCCTTGAGTTTATCGAAAGGTTGGACGTTCATATTTTGGGAAGTATAAATAATACATAAAAAAGATACTTTCAATGTTTAGGGAAAAGTACGCACAAGGAAAGATTTCTCCCGTTGGTTGAAATTGACAGAACCCCTTAAGTCAACAACATTGGGTTTTACACCCCACCGAATTTAACTATACCAGTACCCTTTATGCTGAACAAACAACAAACCTAAAAAAAATGTTTGACAAATAAAAATTAAACAGTATACTGTACTAGTTCAGCAGTACAGTTGATGAATTTCTAAATAATTTTTATTTCAGGTGCTCTATGTTTATTCAAATAAAACCGGCTTCCAGCAAACCTATCTATATCCAGATTATGGAACAGATTAAATATGCCATAGCTTCGGGAGTAGCCAAAGAAGGGGAACAGCTTTTATCAGTCCGTGAGTTGGCGCGTCAGCTGTGTATAAATCCCAATACTGTGGCCAAGGCCTATCATGAGCTGGAGCGGGATAGATATTTAATGACCCACAAAGGAAAAGGGGTTTATGTGGCACCCTCGACCAGTATCCTTACCAAAAAAGAAAAAGAAAGACTGGTGGGGGAGAAACTTGAAGGTGCCCTGGTAGACGCCTTAAACCTGGGACTTTCTTTCAAAGATGTAAACAATATTCTTAAAAAAACCATGGTTAATTTTAAAGGACAGGAGAAATATCGTGAATGAGAATATAATAGAGATAGAAAATATTGATAGAAATTTCCGTCACAAAACAGTCCTCAAAGATTTAAACCTTTCTGTCCCAGGTGGGATTGTATATGGACTTTTAGGGCGAAATGGTGTCGGCAAAACCACGACTATCCGCATTTTGCTGGGGCTGCTTTTTCCGGACAGAGGGCAGACCAGGGTGCTGGGCATGAACTCTCAGAAAAACGGTGAGAACATCAGGCAAAAGGTAGGATATGTGGCCGAAGGCCAGCAACTGTACCAATGGATGCGGATTGAAGAAATCCTGTGGTTCAACGGCGGCTTCTACAGAAATTGGGATGCTGATTATGCCGGATCACTGATAAAACGTTTTGAGCTTGATCCCAAAGACAAAATCGGAAACCTGTCCCGCGGCATGCTCAGTAAATTAAGCCTTACACTGGCTTTAGGTCACAGGCCGAAACTACTTATTCTTGATGAAGCAACAGCAGGGCTCGATGCAATCGTACGGCGTGAATTTTTAGACAGTATTGTCGAGCTGGTGAACAGCGAAGGGCACAGTGTCCTCATCTCTTCACATCTGCTAAGCGACATGGAAAGGGTCGTGGATCAGATAGGCATACTGCGTGACGGGCATATAACCGAATCAGGCAACCTGGAAGATTTTAAAGGATCCTATCGAAAAGTAAAATTATCTTTTGATGAGCCGCCCGGGAGTGAATTTAAACTTCCTGACACCATATCTGAAAAACATGCGGGTCGTGAAGTTCTTTTTATTTTTAAAAATTATTCCGGGCAAAAGGAAAAAGAACTTAATGATTTAGGTCCTAAAAATATTGAATTCATCGATATGAGTCTTGAAGATTTGTTTACCGAATGCCTTGTTCCTCCCAAACTGAATGAGGAGGTAGAATAATGTTAAAAGCACTGCTATGGAAAGAATGGAGAGAAACACGCCTGTTTTTTCTCATCATGGCATTAATCATATTTATATTCTCTTTCCTGGTGAAAAACCTGGATTATGTGAAAGAGACAAAGGCATATTTAACTGCTGTTTTATACATTCTCACATGGGTGTTCTTTTCTGTCCTGACGGCAGCAAGTCAATTTGCTGGTGAAGAGGAATCCGGTACCGTGGATTTCCTGCTTTCCCGCCCGGTTCACCGGATTAAAATATGGTTTCTAAAAACCCTGTATGGAGCATCATCCCTGGTACTGTTCGGATTATTTCTTTTGTTGATGAGTGTATTTTTCATAACTCCGTTTTTAGAATCAGCTGCAATATTTGATATTTTTTTCAAGCATGCCGGCGGCTATATTGGATACAGCAACTCTGACGGAGTGATTCTTTGCCTGTCTATATTCGTGTTATACTTTTTAGGCTGTACTGTTTCCATAAACATTAAGTCCTCATTTAAATCTGTCCTGGTAACCTTCCTGGCTGCGTTTTGTCTTTTCATTGTACTTTCATGTTCCTACCCGGAATTTTATTTTAAGGCTTCACAATATATATTCTGGATAATATTTCCCATATTCATGTTTATCATTTTTATTAAATATCAACCTGAATCCCCTTTTACCCGGATAATTTATCTTTTATTGCCTATTGGCGGAATTTTGATCTGGATAGTCACAGCTATTAAGGGCGGCAGTTTATGGACAATGTCCGGCAGTGGAATCAATCATGGAATTCTTACCAGGACATCACCGATTTTCGATTTTCCCCTGTTAACCGGAGTATGCCTGTCGGGCATAGTCACTTCTCTGTTTGCCTTCGGGATCAGCCCCAGGGGGTTCCAGGGCTGGTGGAAATACCTGGGCTGCTGGAATTTTCTCACTATACTCGCTATTTCTTTATCAGCTTTCATTACCTTACTCACACCCCTGAACCAAGTCATAAGATCAGGATTTAATTCAATTTATATAAATTACTCTTATTACCAATATTATTTGAATAACGGGGCAAACTCTAATCTTCCTTTCGCTATTGAAAAAAGCCACCCCTTAAAAGGTAACAGATTGGTTAATTACCGGCAATCCTACGAACGGAACATTGTTTCCGAACAATATTTTATACTGGACAGGGATAAGGGAAAAGTAATCTTTTACGGAAGGGATAATTTCCTGATGGGGAATTTTCATAGAATTTCCGGGGATAACCGCTGGGTCATTTATACCGCTCCTGATCTCAAATGGGGAACATATTACAAATTGGAGCTGTGGGCTGAAAATCTGGATACTGCTGAACAATACCAGCTTATGACCCTGAATAAAAATAACGCGATATCAGGGGAGTGGTTTGATGGTGGAAAACGTTTTATTTTTAACAATTATGATGGAAACTCTAACAAACAGAGTCTGATTTTATTTTCAGTCACCAATGGAGAACCCCGAAAATTAAAAGAAATTCAAACCTCACCCAGCTGCAGCTTTATATTCAGTGATAATAAGGAAAGGTTATATTTTCTTGATACCAGCACTAGACTTATCAGCTGTTATAATCACGACCTGGTTAAAGAGTATGATATAACAGCAATGCAGGAGAAGTATACTGAGTTTGAATCTGAATTTAAGCAGAATGGATATATACGGGTCTATACCAGCAACCCGTTTATTTCAAGAGACGGTGAATTCATGATTTTTATTGTAAGGGGCAACTATAGAAACCGTAATACAGAAAAGAAAAAAGGACCATGGGGTTACGAAAATCAAGGCTGGTATATATCCCTGCCCGATGGTGCAGGTAAAAAACTCGATGATATCGATCTTAGCAGTTATTATTACAGGTTCATATACATGGGGCAGCATCCGGTTGAAGAGCACTTAATTATTGATACTGTCACTTCAAAGTCAGATGACAAAAAACTTATCCTTCACGATATAAAAAACGGAACGACTAAAACTCTTCTTGAGGACTTAAATTGTATAAAGCCGGGCCGGATTAATGTTCACTGGGGAGTAAATGGTAAATATTTTCTAGCCTACTGCTCCTACGGAGACACTAGAAGTACAACTGTCAGTCTTTTTGCATTTGATTCAAAAGACCGTTCATGCAAAACAGTCTCCTCAAAGCCTAACCTGGAGGGCTGGAAAGCACCTGTATGGTCAAGCAGACGTTCACATGTAGCCTTTAGATCAGAGGATGAAAAGGAAATTTGGGTAATTGATATGGTTACGGGTAAATGGTCAAAGATAGTATCAACTTTTAATAAATACTATATCCAGGGTGTCAGTAATGAAGGTGAAGTTTATATAACCCCGGAGGGTAAAACCCAAATTTACCGCCTGGCAAATAATGAAGAGAAAATCATTTTTTAAAGGAACAAGTTATGTATAAAGCACTTATATGGAAGGAATACCGTGAGACACGCATGTCCCTCGCTATGACTGTCGTAAGCTGCTCCATTTTATCCTGGATATTATTCGCAACAGCCGACCATGGGAGCTTTCACTACCTCTATATTAATAGATTTTACCTGGGGGAGCCGCTTTATGTAATTGTAGTGCTGCTTACTTTATTCTATGCTGTAATGACTGGAGCCGAAGCATTTTCATCCGAACATCAGGCAAAAACCTTTGATTTTCTGGTCAGCCGTGCAGTCTCCCGTGAAAAAATATGGTACTGTAAATTCGGTTTCAGGATTTCAACCCTGCTGCCTCCCTTTGCTGTATTTTTCTTTATCAACAAATATACACTGTTGTCAGAACGGACAAATTTCCAGACACAGTGCATGATTTTACTCTCTACCCTGTTTATATTCAGTGCCTGCTTCTTCTTTTCCACGATATTTAACAGGCCTGTAAAAGCGGGAGTATGCGGGCTGATCGTTTTTCTAGGATATGCCGGACTCTTTGCCTATTTTTCAGAGAGTTACCTGATCTTCGTAATAACCTGTTTTATACTTTCTGTTTTAATATTTTTTGCTTCATTTATTATTTTTACGAAGGGTAAAATAACCAACGCAGTATGAGGTTTGTTACGGCAAACTACTTTTTTCTTTAATCTATACTACTGGATTCCCCGGTCAAGCCGGGGAATGACGGTGTTTGGGGATTCCCCGGTCAAGCCGGGGAATGACGGTGTTTGGGGATTCCCCGGTCCCCGAAAACAGCGTCGGGATCTTCGACAAGTCGGGGAATGACGGTTTAAGGTAGATCTCCGTTGTGCAATGTAGAATCGGGTTTTACACCTAATGTTGTTGACTTAGGCATTCGTTAAAGCTCCTCCCCCTTGAGGGGGGAGGTTGGGAGAGGGTGGAAAATTATTGACAACAGAAATTTATGTTTATGG
>JBHPCX010000220.1:0-2275 GCA_042573485.1 Thermodesulfobacteriota bacterium
ATAAAGATCTGTTTGTTGTGCAGGTTATTGGCGAATCTATGAATAAGCGCATTCCTAATGGTTCATATTGTTTGTTTAAAAAAACAATTGGGGGATCAAGGCAGGGAAAAATTGTTTTAGTAGAGCATCTTAAAATTCGTGATGTAGATTTTGGAGGTAATTATACTGTAAAAAAATATAGTAGTAAGAAGAAATACTTAGAGGATGGTACATGGGAACATAAAGAAATAACTCTTCACCCTGATACAACTGCCGAGGGATATGAGTCAATAACGCTTAAACAAGAAGAAGCTGGTAAACTGAAAGTGATCGCTGAATTTGTTGCCGTAATAGGGTAATAAGAATCAAATACAATGGATATTGTACAATATAATTACATGCTGAATTTATACTTTGCCTAATTTACTCATGAGTAACACTATTGATGGTAAAATATGAGAGGCTATATCGGAGTTACAGACAATGAGTGGTTTAAGTATTTAGCCCAACAACCTGGGATTGATGAGGTTAACTTTTGGCAACCAGGTGGAAGAAGCCATTTCAAATCATTACTCCCAGGCGAACCTTTTTTCTTTAAATTACATTCTCCCTTAAACTATATAGTTGGCGGTGGTTTTTTTGCACACCATACAATTCTCCCAATCAGTATGGCTTGGGAAAGTTTTCAGGATAAAAATGGTGTTATTTCACTCTATGAAATGAGACAGCGTACGGAAAAATATAGAAGAATTAAAGCTGCATCATTTGAAGATTATAAAATCGGATGCATCATCCTAATCCAACCATATTTCTTTTCGCGTGAACAATGGATATCAATTCCGCCAGATTTTAGTCTTAATATTGTCCAAGGAAAGGGCTATGATTTAACACATGGACATGGTCGAGAACTTTGGACCCAGATTAAGGAACGATTAAAAGCAAATTCTAGTAAATTTTACAGCCAAGCGAAAGTATCTGAACCCACGACACAATATGGTGAACCAGTTCTTGTTTTACCACGTCTAGGACAAGGGAGTTTCAGAATACTAGTTACCGATGCATATCAAAGGAGATGTGCAATTACTCGTGAAAGGACCCTGCCCGCCTTGGAAGCTGCCCACATTAAACCTTTTAGTGAAAATGGCCCCCATAGTGTGGACAATGGATTGCTTTTACGATCTGATATACATCGGCTTTTTGATTCCGGCTATGTCACGATAACAACTCAAAATAACTTTGAAGTGAGTAACCGCGTTAAGGAAGAATTCGATAACGGTGAACAATACAGAAGGTTCCATGGACAAAACAAGAACTGGTTCACCATATTGTGTCGTGGGTTCAGATACTTTCGCTTGGCTGTAAAATTTACTAGAATTTGCTTTTAATCGTTCCTTAATCTGGGTCCAAAGTTCTCGACCATGTCCATGTGTTAAATCATAGCCCTTTCCTTGGACAATATTAAGACTAAAATCTGGCGGAATTGATATCCATTGTTCACGCGAAAAGAAATATGGTTGGATTAGGATGATGCATCCGATTTTATAATCTTCAAATGATGCAGCTTTAATTCTTCTATATTTTTCCGTACGCTGTCTCATTTCATAGAGTGAAATAACACCATTTTTATCCTGAAAACTTTCCCAAGCCATACTGATTGGGAGAATTGTATGGTGTGCAAAAAAACCACCGCCAACTATATAGTTTAAGGGAGAATGTAATTTAAAGAAAAAAGGTTCGCCTGGGAGTAATGATTTGAAATGGCTTCTTCCACCTGGTTGCCAAAAGTTAACCTCATCAATCCCAGGTTGTTGGGCTAAATACTTAAACCACTCATTGTCTGTAACTCCGATATAGCCTCTCATATTTTACCATCAATAGTGTTACTCATGAGTAAATTAGGCAAAGTATAAATTCAGCATGTAATTATATTGTACAATATCCATTGTATTTGATTCTTATTACCCTATTACGGCAACAAATTCAGCGATCACTTTCAGTTTACCAGCTTCTTCTTGTTTAAGCGTTATTGACTCATATCCCTCGGCAGTTGTATCAGGGTGAAGAGTTATTTCTTTATGTTCCCATGTACCATCCTCTAAGTATTTCTTCTTACTACTATATTTTTTTACAGTATAATTACCTCCAAAATCTACATCACGAATTTTAAGATGCTCTACTAAAACAATTTTTCCCTGCCTTGATCCCCCAATTGTTTTTTTAAACAAACAATATGAACCATTAGGAATGCGCTTATTCATAGATTCGCCAATAACCTGCACAACAAACAGATCTTTAT
>JBHPCX010000221.1:0-2266 GCA_042573485.1 Thermodesulfobacteriota bacterium
GCAGAGATTTTTACAAGCTAATTTATTTTACACTTTTTCCCAAATACTTGCTCTATATGAATAAGGACAAGCTTCCTTGCAGAGAGATTATTTTTTTCTGGGTAATGAAGCTAAAATTATTTAAAGCGAAAGTCCAACTTATAATTATATAGCCAAGGTACTGATTGACAAACCCCTTCTTTTACCAATTTACCTGGAAGTCCCTCATAATGAGTTTTCATCATTTCACTGTTCGGAGCATTATAATACGTTACAATGATCGTATCATCTTTAACACGGATATCCCCTTCCAAGGCTCCCAGAAAATTCCTGGCCATGTGCTCCACATCCCATTTATCAAAAGGGGAACCGACTCGTTGTCTAAGCATATAACTGGCAGCCTGGGCAAACAGCGCCATCGTCATTTTCCCGTAACGAATGTTCAGATTCATAGTGCCGGCACGATCCCATCCAAGAGCCTGGTAATTTTTGAAAAATTCTTCAATATGCCAACGCTCAGGAAAGTTTAATGACAGATCTTGCACTTCATCCCTATCAGCCGTACACAGAAATGCCTTAAAGTCATAGTCTTCTTTCCGTTCTCCTTTCCTCTGTATAAACTGATGGTAAGGCCCATGATTGCTCCCTGTGATTTTATAGGTCTGTTTTGTTGTTGCATAACCTGC
Source organism: Thermodesulfobacteriota bacterium (assembly GCA_042573485.1). Taxonomy (GTDB): domain Bacteria; phylum Desulfobacterota; class DSM-4660; order Desulfatiglandales; family HGW-15; genus JAAZBV01. The sequence continues at coordinate 666 of JBHPCX010000221.1, forward strand.
CCAATGCCTCGTAAACTCATCATCGGAAATCCTGGAAATCGATCTGCGAACAGGTTTGCTGTATGGCATCGGAACTAATATATCAAAACAGGACTCTGAACGTATCCAATCAAAAAGCTCCACTGTATAATGTTCGTTATCCGCCATGGCTAGTGGCCGGTTTTTTACCTTCAATATCTCACTCGCTAAAATGAGCAGTTCCGGAGTAGCCTTGCTGACCGTCCTGGCAGATGATGCTGTCGTAAAACAAACAGGTTGCTCAGTCTTTGCATCCAGGCAGAAAAAAGTTTGCGCCATTTTACATGGCCCTGAGTCTCTGTCTTTTTGTCTACGGATCATCTGCCTTTTGCTGTAGGATTTGATACGATGAGGATCAATGGCTATAAGAGACCCTTCAAAATGCCCAAATGTCCGCCGTATTTTCCCAAGCCCTACCTGTAATCGTTGTGCGTCTGAAATACAATGGCTGTCCAGAAGATTATGGATTGAAGTATCAGTTGCAATGAATGGGAGTCCGTTTGCCAGCTCAAATCCCTTCTGGCTTACCGTCCTTTTGTGGCGAACACCCTTCAAGCACAAAGCCGATTCATTTATAAGCTGCAAAGCCAGTCGGGTTTCGATCTGCTCATTTGGCATCCCGCTCCAGCTTCTCAGCAAATCCCAGACACCCAGCCTAAGATATTCCGGAATCAGCAACCAGGCTCCCACCATGTTTCCGGAAACCTTATTTGCCAAAAGCTGGCGAACTCCCCGTTCAATGCTTTGTGCATCACACCGCTCTATGCGCTCCTTTTCTTTTGTCCGGTGTGTCTTAATCTCTTCCCGGTCTCTTTCCGGATTACAGAGATGGAGTTTTTTTTTGAAGGCCAAACTCACTTATGACCCTTTTCACACTACGTACTGCAATAGAGAATCCGCTTTGCACAAGCTTTTGAGTGATGACTTCTGCGGAAACCTTGGGATCAAGAAATCGATACCGTATGATCTGCCGCACTACCTCATCTGTCCTCCTGTAGTTTCTTCTTGGACCTCTTTTTTTGCTCTGAAGAGCTGATGCACCTTCGTTTTTATATTGCTGGAGAAGCTGATGATATCTTTGTCGTGTAAATCCAAACTTCTGTGCAGCTTTAGTTGCACCTAACCCCTCACATTCTCCCTCAAACAACATAACGAGTTTAGGAGTTATCTCATCATCATCTCTGACAGGTATGCATCCTTTTGGACCATTAAGAATCAGGTTTTGCCCTTCGATCTTAATCATGTCGTTTCCTCCTTGCACCGTAATGGATAAACTTTACATGAAATCTCAATAAGTTTAACAAGAAGAATGGCATAATGCAAAAGATATGTCAAATTAAATATGGCACTATAGCTGCTATCAGCAATGACTGACAAACATGTTGGTCTAATTATAAAAGGTCTTACGCGAGTTACACTTTGTTGTCAAAGAACTGTAATAATAGTTTAAAGGGCCATATTTTATTTGTCGTTCCGCAGGCAAATTATAGCGCTTTAAACTTTAAATCTGCTTTATTGTTACTTTATAAATGACCTCGCTCATCAAAAATGTTAAATTAAATCCTCAATTAAAATCTCTGCCT
>JBHPCX010000222.1:0-2245 GCA_042573485.1 Thermodesulfobacteriota bacterium
CGAGGTCTTCAAAATGGCGGCTTAACCTTGTGTCCACTTTTTCGGGGGAAAATCATGAAGCATTAAACTATCAGAGGCAAATTATATCAGAAAACAAGAAACATTCTATGGGTTTAGGCTGGTTTATACTTATAAATAAAATACCTGGTATTGATAGAGTATACTTTCATAATGGTGGAACAGGTGGTTACAGGTCATCATTAGTTGCAGATTTTGAAAAAGGACACGGAATTATTATATTATCCAATATATCAGCAGCTAATTTGTTTAAGGCTAATAAGGTTGATAAGTTAGCCTTAAATCTTTTGAAAAATATGAATTAAAGACATAACATCAGGTTCAACAAAGGACGGGCTGCGCCCGCCTGTTAACCTGGCCGTTATGTTTAAATAATATGAATGAAAATCACTGGAACATAAAAAAGGAAGATTACTTTGGGCAACTAAAGTACAGGGGCGATATTTGTGTACTGGAGCCAATGGCCTTCCTAATCAAGGTGTATGATCAAAATGGCTTTAATTATACAAAAGTCTCTATGAGCGATGTACTGGTCCATGAAGTTGACTGTTTATTCCACCCTGTCCTGCCCGATGGGATTCAAGTCATATTTAGAATAGATCACTCAGCGAACTCAAAGACAACTTGGCACAACAAGACATTTGAGGTTCACGAACATGGGTCTTTCACGGAAGGACATCTCTTTACACTTGCACATTTCGATGATAGTCAACCGGCTATAGATATTCTTGGCATTTCTACCACTAAACTTCGGAACCTTAGGAATGGAATATGGAGAGTTAAGAAAGAATATATCGAGTCTATCCCTGAGCCAAATAAGGAAATATTATTGAAATCTAGGCACGGATATGTGAGGACAAACATGTCAAATGATTTCAATATTATCAGAGAGAGAATTAAACAAATCGAAAAAAAGGCATTAAAAAAGTTAAGGGATAATTTACCAGATGATGTTGCTTAATCACATAACAAATCACTAAACAAGGACAAACTACTATCTTGCCGAATCAGGCTTAAAAGATTCGTAGCATTCAACAATTTAATAATCTTTTCAGGCATTAGCCGTTTGCCTGTTACTTCTACGTTATGTGCTAATATCCGCTTGACATGATATCATAATGTAGTATCATATATGCCATGAACAAAAAACAACGACAAACTCTTAATAAAATACTCGAGAAACCTGAGCGCTCCTCAGATATACCATGGTCTAATATAGAATCATTAATTGTTGCTCTTGGAGGAGAAATATCTGAAGGGCGAGGTTCACGAGTCAGGGTCGTTTTAAACGATGTAAAAGCAGTTTTTCATCGGCCACATCCTGAACGAGTTACAGAAAAGGGTGCGGTAAAATCAGTAAGAAGATTTTTAAAAGAAGCAGGAGTGATATCATGATGGAATATAAAGGATATTTTGGAAAGGTTGAATTTGATGATGAAGCAAATATATTTTATGGTGAAGTAATAAACCTACGAGATGTTGTAACCTTTCAAGGTGAAACCGTTATCAAATTACGTAAGGCTTTTCGGGAATCTATCGACGATTATCTTGAATTTTGTGCATCACGTGGAGAAGTACCTGAAAAACCATATTCTGGTAAATTCGTCGTCCGCGTCGATCCTGAGCTTCACAAAACCATTTCAATAGAAGCAAAAAAAACTGGAAAAAGCCTCAACGCATGGGTTTCTGATAATCTATCCAAAATACTTCACGAAAACACACAACCATCCAATTAACGCAGACTTGGCTACAAAACAGCCAAGCTGGTTATCGGTGTCGTTAGTTTTAAAAGGTGAATGAAATGACGACCATAAAGCAACAGAGAAAAGAATTGAAAAAGGAAGACAATTCCATAGCTAAATATATGGTAATAAGCATGTGTCTGGGTTTGTCATTGGGTATTTGTTTTGGTGTTGTATTTGGCAATATTGCTATTGGACCGATAGGAATGTGTTTGGGAATGTGTGCAGGTCTTTCTATCGGGCGTTACAAAAAGGACCAAAATACAAAATTAAAGAACGCTCCTAAAAAAGAGTAGATCTTTAGCAAAAACTAACCATACAATTAAGTGCGACTGGCTGTTTTTCTTGCCGATTGGAACTCAGCAATATCAATGGTCTTCATACTTTATCGACCATCGGCAGCTTTAATCAGCCAGCGCCTTATCGCAACCGTTATGGCTTTAAAAAATAATAAGGATAAAGAAATGAACAAACGGATTCCAGTT
>JBHPCX010000223.1:0-2245 GCA_042573485.1 Thermodesulfobacteriota bacterium
ATCAAACATCAATTTCTATGCAAAGCACGTTCTGCACGAACGTCCCCCTTTTATACGGACGCCCCCTTCACAAATCAATGTGTATATTGCACTTCATAATGTGCACAAAAGATTTTTGAATATACCATATTCATCACGTTTTTTATAAAAAATAATATTTCATATAATTCCACAGACCTTTATGCCAGGGCCCCTGGACCACTTTATAAATATCTTTTTCGTAAAAAATACAGCTGGCACTAACCTTGCTTTATGAAAACACATGCTTCAATTCGCGGCCTGACACAGGAAAGGGATGAAAATAGAATGAATAAAAGCACACCAATTGTTCAAGTTGGCAAAATAGAAAATCGAATACTCTTAATCAGGGGTCAAAAAGTTATAATTGATGCTGATTTAGCTGAATTTTACGGTGTGCCTACAAAACGCTTAAATGAGCAGGTAAAAAGGAATAAAAACCGATTCCCGGATGATTTTATGTTTCAACTTTTAAAGGAAGAAAAATCCGGGGTGGTCGCAAATTGCGACCACCTTGAAGGATTAAAATATTCTAAAACATTACCTTATGCGTTCACTGAGCATGGATCTATTATGGCGGCCAGTGTACTTAATTCTAAAAAAGCAATTGAAATAAGTGTTTTCATTGTTCGGGCTTTTATAAAACTAAGAATAACAATCGAAGATCAAAAGGAATTACATAGAAAAATTTCTAATATAGAACTTAAATTGTCCGACCACGATGAAAAAATTATTGAACTTGTTATACTAATAAAACAAATGCTCAATCCCGATCCACCTCCAAAAAAGAGACGGATTGGGTTTCAAATAGATTAATCCATAAAGAGGTAAGCCTTCCATCATCTGCTTTTATAATCTTGAATATTGAATAAAGTAATTCACTTATTTATGGACGTCCCCTTTCGGCGTGGGGAGAAAAACCCCAATCCCACCTGCCCACCAACTTGTCGCGCCATAGCCAAAGGCGACGGCGGAAGCTTCCTGTCCACCATAGCTTTAGCGACGGTGGGTCATCCTCGCGAAAGCGGGGATCCATTTTTGGTTTTTGTTTTTCCTAATAGTCTTCCCTGGGCGCCATAGCCTTGGCGAAGATGGCAGCCCAAACCGCTTCCTTGGCGCGCCGTAGCTTCAGCGTAGGCGGCAGCCTATAATTAATCCTGGCAAAACAAGAAAGGACAATATCAAACATCAATTTCTATGCAAAGCACGTTCTGCACGAACGTCCCCCTTTACAACAGGGTGAATATTGAATCCGCCGGAGGCGGACAAACCTGGAACCTGAAATATGCCTGCCCCGTGAAACAGGCTATGGCCTCAGCGCAGCGGGTTTCACCGGGGGAATTTGGAACTAACTCTGGAGTTATTTAACTATTTAAGGACGTCCCCCTTTTCTCACAGTGTCTGCATGGCTGAATAGGAGCTTTCCAATCGATCCTTGAGCAAAAGTAGGAGTTTTTCAAATATTTTTACACGGATCTCAATATCTTTTTCTAAAAATTTTCTTAGATCTTCCGTTGGCAGGGAAATTATTTTTGACGGCCTTTCACATCTCGCGGTGCACATCAGAACATGCTGTTCACCAATAAGGGCGCACCAGCTCCCCAGAAGCCTCCTGCAGGGTTTTTCTCTTGCTTCATAAACCGCTACGGTCCCTTTGCGATTATTCCCCAGCTGTATATTGCGATAGAGCGATATAAATCCTTTAGACAGGATATACAGTTTGTTCCCGACACTTCCCTGTTTGAATATTTCGTCGCCAGTATTATATTCCTCAATTTTTCCCATTTTGGCAATGGACTTTAACTCATCATCAGCGAGATGGTTAAAGAGCTCGCATTTTTTTAAAACTTCGATAATTTTTTCTAATTCCATAGGCCGTTCCTCAATTTATGAATTAATAAAAAACTATCCCGCATAAAGCTGACATAATTATATCACCCTGATTTCAAAAGCAAAAGCAATACTTAATGAAACATAATAAATTCTTGTCTCTCGTTTCTAGTTTCTTGTTTCTGGTTAAAAACAGTTTTTTGTTCCCAGTTTGTGATTCTCAACTATAAACCATAAACGGTTTTATTAAAGTTAATAAGTTAAGGGCGTCCCCCTTTTTCCAATCCGTCATCCTCCGGCTTGTCCGGGGGATCCATTTTGTTTTTTTAATCTGAATGCTGAGTGCTGAAATCTATTTATTTGCTTATTTTATTTTGGGGTCGGGTCAAGTCAACCC
>JBHPCX010000224.1:0-2222 GCA_042573485.1 Thermodesulfobacteriota bacterium
CTATAAACATGGTAGGCCCTGCATTGGATACGGTCATAATTAATTTAAGTGATACCGATAGCTCACCAGATTTTACCAGAAAGTGGTTTAGAGTTAGTCCTGAAGAAGCGAATAAATATCTTGCTATAGCATTAACAGCACAAACAAATCCAGACTTAGTATTACGTGTATATGTTGACATTGACACTACAGCAAAATATCCATGGATAGAAAGAGTATACCTAGAAACTCCTGAAGATGAAGGTTAATATTACTTTCTTTTTTTACTAAATATGGAAAAGTAAAACAGATTGTCTTCCAATTAGCAAGAATTCCTATAAACTTCAAGCAAATATTTAGTAAATGGGTGAATCATGGATGATAGCAGAAAGGAATATGATGAATTATTTTAATTGGAAGCAATCCGCCTTGTTCTTGAGTAGGATCATCGATGTTCTGGACTTTGGCAAATAGAATTTAACCAAGATATTGAAGAAAAAGTGGACAAAATTAAAAAAGGGAAGAAAAAAATCCTCAATTCAGACAACAATCAAAGAATTTCTTCCCTTTTTATAAGGCACGCTACTCATAAATCTTGAAAAACGGAATTTTAATAATTAAAAATAGTCAAAGATAAATATTACCCAAACTGCTTTTGAGCGAAAATGGATAAAGAAACTTTATTTTTTACATTTTCGAATAACATCAATAACTCTATCCAAATCTTCTTCATTCATTCCTGTTCCAGATGGTAAGCAAAGGCCTCTATTAAATAAATCTTCTGCTATTTCTCCGCCCACGACTTTCGCTTTATGTCGCTTCTTTCCGCTTTGTTCCATGTTCCTTAAACCAGACTTTTCAACCTGAAAGACCGGCTGCATATGCATTGGTTTCCAAACCGGTCGCGATTCTATATTCGCCATCTCCAGTGCTAGTCTCACAGTTTCTCTGTCAACACCAAATTCTTCCGGTGTTACTAAAATAACAGTCAGCCACCTGTTGGATTTCCCATATGGCGCCTCAGGCATAAACTCAATACCTGGAGTAGCCTTTAGCGAATTTTTATAATATTCAAATAGTTTTCTCTTTTTTTCCACTCTTTTATCCAATACTTTTAATTGCCCTCTTCCAATAGCTGCGAGAATATTACTCATTCGATAGTTATATCCTATTTCTTCATGCTCATAATGTATAAAATCTTCCCGAGCCTGTTGAGACAATTTTCTTGCATTGTCTATCAATTCCTTATCATTCGAAGCAAGCATACCACCACCGGATGTGGTGATTATTTTATTTCCATTAAAGGAATAAATCGCTGCCTTTGCACCTCTTCCAGCATGATTCCAGCTATCAGAGGCCGAAAGTCGAGTGTCAGAATTATAACGGGATCCAAGAGCTTCCGCAGCATCAACTATTACTGGCACATCAAACCTTTCACATATTTCGAATATTCGGCCATAATCAGCACATTGCCCATATAAATCAGTAGGAATAACTGCCTTCGGCAATTTGCCTTTCTTCTCACATTGTTCAAATTCTTGTTCCAGCAATGCCGGATCCATATTCCAAGATCTACGATCCGAATCAATAAAAACAGGTTTGGCTGATTCAAATATAATCGGCGACACACTACCAATAAATGTTAAAGTAGATGCGAATACTTCATCTCCAGGGGAGAGATCTATATTCCTCAGTGCTAAATGAACAGCTGATGTACCACTACATAACGCAACACAATGTTCTATTCCAATATACTCAGCAAATTCTTTTTCAAAAGCATCTACCATTGGCCCAAGAGGAGCAATGTAATTACTTTGGAATGCTTGGGTTACAAACTGTATTTCTTCACCACTCATATGTGGTGGTGATAAATACATTCTTTTTTTTAATTTTGAATTATGTTGAATCATTTGAGATTTACTCGATTTAAAATGTTTTAGCTCTTACTCCCAGGTTAGTTTACTTTTTTCTACTACCAAAATCATATTCTGCCCCAACCAATTTACTAAGCTAGAGTAGAAAATTATATTTCATTTTTAACACCGAACAAGAAAACCAAATTAGTCATATACACTCAACCAACCCCTGTTTATTCCAATATTTCGCTTGTGCCTATTTTACTTGCCATCCAGAGAATTGTTTCATTAATAGAATATTTAGGAAACCAATTTAGACAATTTAATAATTGTGTGGAAACCATTGAGCTAACAGTTATATTATTATTCTTTTCAATATTAATATTT
>JBHPCX010000225.1:0-2214 GCA_042573485.1 Thermodesulfobacteriota bacterium
AAAAAAATTAAAGATGGAAATAGTTATCGCTTTTTAAAGGGGAATATTTATGAGTATTATCGAAATTGATGAAGAATTATGCAATCAGGACGGTATTTGTGCAATGGTATGCCCGTTGATGGTGTTAAACATTAGCGAGGGAAATTGCCCTGAGCCCGTTCCTGAAGCAGAGGAAACCTGTATAAGATGCGGACATTGTGTTGCTGCCTGTCCAACAGGAGCACTGAAGCACCGTGATCTTGACTTTTTTAAATTTGAACCGGTAGATGGGTCCTTAAAGTTATCAACCGGACAGTGTGAACAATTCTTTAAATACAGGAGATCAATAAGAACCTTTAAGGATAAACCGGTCTCAAAAGATAAACTTGAGAGGCTTATTGATATAGCACGGTATGCACCATCAGCACGGAACGCGCAGGAAGTGGAATGGCTGGTTATATGCGACAGGGAGAAGATAAAAAAATATTCCAGCATGGTTATTGATTTCTGTCATATTTTATTGACCGAGGGCGTTCCCGGCATTGATCCCAACCCTCATCTGCACAAAGTAATAGGACACTGGAATGAAGGTATAGATCTTGTCTTAAGAGATACCCCTGCACTTATTATTGCCCATATGGAAGAGGAAAATCACCTGGCTCAAAATGATTGTATGATAGCTTTATCAAACCTTGAGCTTGCAGCCACGGGCATGGGACTTGGCTGCTGCTGGGCCGGGTTTTTGATGACCGCGGCAGGTAATTATCCTGCTATAACAGAGGCCCTGTCCCTTCCAGAGGGACATAAGTGTTTCGGGGCCATGATGGTCGGGTATCCCAAATTCAGGTTTCACAGGATACCCATAAGAAAAGAACCAAAAATAACCTGGAGGTAAAAGATATGAAAATGGAGCAATTTATAAGGGCAATAGCAGGATGCTTTATCCTTCTTTCACTTACACTAGGATATCTCCATAGCCCGTACTGGTATCTTTTTACAGCTTTTGTGGGACTTAATCTCCTGCAGTCGGCTTTTACAAAATGGTGCCTGATGGAAGATATATTGTCGAAGTTTGGAATTGAGAAAGGTTAGGCACTTTCTAAGATAGTTTAAGTTATCTGGCTAAAGATATGCTGGTTTACGGCACACGGTGTACGGTTCATGGTATTCATTTTTTCATCCTTATACCGTACACCTTATACCTTAAACCACTTACTCAAAGCCTGTTAATTTGATTTATGTTTCCAAGTATCTGAGACCTTATAAGTCTTTACTTTAGCTTATTCAAATATTTTTCAGGATCTTTCATGAACTTTTCTTCACAACCCGCACAGCAAAAATATATTCTTCTTCCCTTGTAATCAATGAATACTTCTTTATCTATATCCCCACCCATAACAGGACATTTTTTCTGAACAGACTCAAGAAGAACTTTATCTTTCTGGATTTTATCCAAATACTTTTCAGGATTTTCAGCAAAAGTTTTTTTGCAGCTTTCACAGCAGAAATAGATTCTCTGCCCCTGGTAATCTGTGTAAACATTTTTGTCTATTTCACCCCCCATAACAGGACAACTGGTTTGAGGTTTTAAATCTCCTTCAGCGGCAAATGCTACAACCGGTAAAAGGAAAAGCGTTAAAATTGTAATAAATATTATTTTTTTCATAGTTGATCTCCTTCCACATTATCAAATTAGTGTTTTACCTTCATTTCCTTTATCGCGCAGTATAAAACCGGGACAATAAATATCGTTACTATTACTATAAGCATTCCACCAAAGGATGGAATAGCCATTGGCACTAGAATATCAGATCCCCTTCCGGTTGAAGCTAACACCGGAACAAGCGCCAGAATTGTAGTTGCTGTTGTCATGAGACAGGGCCTTACTCTCCTTTTTCCAGCTTCTATTGTAGCTTCCCGGATTTCTTTAATTGATACAGGCTTGTTTCTATCAAATGTCTGATCTAGATAGGTTGCCATTATCACCCCGTAATGCTAAAAAGCCAACCCATACTGCTACACTCAGGTTTATGGGATGAACTTGAAAAAAATCACGCATATGATTTCCGAATATGCTGAAATTCATAAACCAGGGCTGGGCATATAACCATATAAGGATAAATCCACCTGCCCATGCCACAAGAATTCCGGAGAATACCAGTGAGGTTGTACTTACAGATTTGAATTGAAAGTACAGGATCATGAAGATTACAAAAAGGGCCAGGGGAAGTACTA
>JBHPCX010000226.1:0-2194 GCA_042573485.1 Thermodesulfobacteriota bacterium
TGTTAATGCAAATGAGTTATGGCTGAAATTTCCACACCAGTTACTTCAAAGCCTTCCTGTCTAGCATAATTTAGAAAGTCACCCATTGCACATCCTACATCCAGTATGTGACCATTTTTCATATATTTTTTAATTATATTTAATTTTTGTTTATCATTATTCAGGTTTTGTTTATTTGATTCAGTTTCATCATTTCTCAAATACTTGTTTCCACGCATGAAATAATTATGATCATATATCCTAAATAACTCATCATTAGAGGGCTGAGGATGTACAAATAATAAATAGCAAGAATCACATCTATAGATATAAAAGGCATTCTTCTGAATCTGATAATATATATTGTCCCCATGTCCACATATAGGGCAAACTATATTGAGGTGTGAATATTTTGAAAAACTATTTTTCATGTTTTTCTCTACGCATTGCAGAAACCTGGTCACAAAGGAGTCCGGTCATGAAAATAATTAAAAGCACCGTACTATCAGCTATTCCTCCAGTGGCATATAAATCTAAAATAAAGCTCACAGTGCTTAGAATAAAAAGGAAACCGGATACGCCGAGAAAAACTTTAAGGGGTTCAAATAAAACAGATAATCTTAACATCAACAGAAGGGATTGGGGGCCATGTCTCAATTGACTTACTGTACTTTTCCCTACCCTCTTATTGACTTTAATAGGAATATATTTGTATTTTCTGTTACTCTTCATGATGGCGAATGTGCTCGTTGTAGAAAATGAAAATCCATCAGGCATTAGATGTAGATATCGTATGAGGGTATCTTTTTTAAATATTCTCAAACCGGAATTGATATCCGGAATTTTAGTTCCCGCAAGTAATTCTGCGAACTTTTTCATAAAATATTTACCGGGTCGACGAATTGTTGGCTGGTGAGAACCTGAATTACGCGCACCAACGACCATATCATAACCATCGCATTCCATTATCAATTTTCCAACATCTTCAACTGAATGCTGTCCATCACCATCACAAAAAAGAACATATTCCTTAGTTGAAGAACGCGTACCAGTCTTTAGAGACGCGCCATAACCCAAATTTCTGTCATGTTTAATGACAATCGCTCCTCCTGATAACGCATATTCTGAAGTCGCATCACTTGAACCATCATCAACAGTGATAATTTCACATCTGGGAAACTCAGCCATCAGTGATTTTACCAGTTTTCCTATGGCATCCTCTTCATTAAACGCTGGAATTATAATACTCACATTTGATTGATCCATCTCAAGTACCTTTTTCCCTATAGCTTATTAAGAAATACTATTTATAGTCAGTTTACTTCACAAAACATATATGGCAGTGTAAATCTGAATTATTCAGTAATTTTCAACCAGATCTCCAATTTTTTTTATTCTGTATAGCTCAATATCTTTATCCCCTCCTCCAATTACAACTTCCCAATTTACAGGTAAACTTTCTGCAAATTTTGGATAGTAGATATTATACTGGCTGTTGAAAAATTTGATTCTGGAATAATTAATTAACACGAATATATTTTTTTCAGACGAGGAGGTTCGTTGAAACGGTTTTTCCCAATGAAAAAATTCTATATCACCGGTTTTCTCATAACCCCACCAATAACTGTGGTATTTAACTGTAATGTTGTCAGAAAAAACAACAGATGATTGTTGTTTTTTGATCTCATTAAAAGCTTCTTTTTCCAGTAAAAAGTTGGTTGGTGTTTTTTTTGTGATATGTAAAATACTTATAAGCATAAACAAGGTAACAATCAGCAAATATCTGGATGATTTTTTTTTATGAATTTCTAATTTAAAAAGTATGGTGAGAAACAATGGTGTTAATAATATAAAGCTTGGGAATAAATCTTTTAATATAATTGAATTTGCCCCTCGATAATAACTGAAGAGAAAAATGGAAACTATAGCAATCCAAAACAAGTTGAGATTTTTTGAATCCTTAGCTTCGGATAACTTTACAATTTGCCATGCGGTAAGAATTGTAAGGGGATGTAAAATGTATAACCAATACCTGCTACTAAGCCTTATTGGATAATAATATTTAAAGCTTGTAGGAAAAAACCAGAGCATAAGCATAATTGAAATTAAGCAGATTATCCAAAATTGCACTTTATCGTCGATTTGCCATTTATCCCTCATGTTCATAAATATAGCAGGCAAGGCTAATATCATTAATATCCACAAGCTTGATTTA
>JBHPCX010000227.1:0-2182 GCA_042573485.1 Thermodesulfobacteriota bacterium
GGTTGGAAAAGTAATAAGACCTCACGGAATTAAAGGTCTTATTCGAGTATGGTCCTACGCCCGCAGCGCGGAATCTTTTCTCCACTCAGGAACAATTTTTTTTAAATTGGATCAAAAAGCGCCTGTTGAATGCAGGATTCTTGAAGTAAAACCCTATAAAAACATCTTTTTAATGGCTGTTGAGGATCTTGATTCATACGAAAAGGCGGATAAATACAGGGGCGCGAAGATCTTTGTAAAAAAAGATCATTTAAGACAGAACAATGAAGATGAATACTTCTGGTTTGAACTTATTGGGCTGGATGTTTACCAGGATAACGGAGAGTATCTCGGGATTCTGAAGGAAATCATCCCGACCGGAAGTAATGATGTTTATGTAGTCAGATTAAATGAGTCAGAGTTTCTTATCCCTGCCATACATGAGGTAATCAAAAAAATAGATATTGAGGATAGAAAAATGATTATTTCTGCTATGGAAGGACTACTTGATCTAAATGAAGTTTAATATTCTCACTCTGTTTCCCGGCCTGATCTTCCCTTTCCTGAAGGAAGGTGTCCTTGGACGCTCCCTTAAAAAAGGATTGCTTGATGTGGATGTAGTGGATATCCGGTCATTCGCAAGGGGAAAACATAAAGTAACTGATGACAGGCCATTCGGCGGCGGCAGCGGCATGGTCATGAAACCGGGACCTATTCACAGAGCGCTTGAATCAGTTACCAGGGAAAAAAGTTCAAGTGTAATCCTGCTGTCTCCACAGGGACAGAAATTTGAGCAGCCGCTGGCATGGAAACTGGCCGAACTGGAACAGATAGTTTTGATATGCGGCCGCTATGAGGGTGTTGATGAACGAATAATTGCTCATCATGTGGATATGGAACTCTCAATTGGAGATTATGTACTAAGCGGCGGTGAGTTAGGCGCACTGATTGTACTTGATGCTGTAGCCAGATTGATACCGGGAGTTCTGGGCAGTGATAATTCAAATAAGGAAGATTCATTTGAATGCAGCCTGCTTAAATACCCGCAATATACCCGCCCCAGGATATTTAAGGGTGAGGAAGTTCCTGATGTGCTGTTATCAGGAGACCATCAAAAGATCGATAAATGGAGAAAAAAGCAATCTTTGAAAATAACGCTTTTAAAACGACCTGATCTTTTAAAAAACGCGTCCTTGAGTAATGAGGACAAGGATTTATTAGCAAAATTAAAGGAATAAAAATTAATAAATGAGGCTTTACATAGGGCTTGTTCATTACCCGGTATATAATAAGAACAGGGAAAAAATAGCCTCAGCTGTTACAAACCTGGATCTTCATGATCTATCGAGACTTTCCAGGACATATGGGGTAAACAGGTATTTTGTAATAACACCATTGTCAGACCAGCGGGAACTGACTGAACGTCTGATAGACCACTGGAAAACAGGGTTTGGCGCGAGCTATAATATTGACAGAAAAGAGGCGATTAAGGTAATAAAAATAACCTCTTCTCTAAACGCGTCAATTGAAGAGATAAAAAAAATAGAGAGTGAAGAACCGGTTGTAGTAGCAACATGTGCTTCAAAAACCGGCAGAATAATTTCATTCGCGGAAGCGAAAGATCTGATAAACAGTGACAGTCCGGTATTTTTGTTATTTGGTACTGCCTGGGGCCTTCACAGTGAAGTTTTAGAAGCTGCTGACTTTGTTCTTGCGCCCATAGAAGGAAACAGTGACTATAATCACCTTTCAGTAAGAACCGCGGCAGCCATCATACTTGATCGGTTGATTGGCAGGTATTATTAGTGTAAATAAAAAAGTTTAATGCTTTCTAAGTGTTATAGATTTTTACGGGACACTTCTCCCGTTATTTTTCAGGAGGACACATGTCAAATATTATTGAAGATATTGAAAGAGAACAGATGAGAGTTGATATCCCTGATTTTAAAACAGGCGATACAATTAAGGTTCACGCAAGGATTAAAGAAGGGGAAAAGGAAAGAGTCCAGGTATTTCAAGGTTTTGTAATCCGCAAAAGGAAAGGTTCAACAGGAGCGACCTTTACGGTAAGAAAAATATCCTATGGTATAGGTGTCGAAAGAATATTTCCCTTGCACTCCCCTGCTATTGACAAGATAGAAATTATTTCTAGAGGCAAAGTAAGAAGGGGAAGGCTCTATTACATGCGGAAATTAAAGGGCAA
>JBHPCX010000228.1:0-2145 GCA_042573485.1 Thermodesulfobacteriota bacterium
GCTTTTAAGGACTCAGAAACTTGAATCCGTGGGAGTGCTGGCAGGCGGGATTGCGCATGATTTCAACAATATTCTTACAACGATTCTCGGCAATATTTCCCTGGCCAGGATGAAGGTGACCCCTGACAATGAATTGTTTGACCTGTTAGGTGAAGCAGAAACAGCTTCAGCAAAGGCTCAGATGCTGACCAAGCAGTTGCTGACCTTTGCCAAAGGTGGCGTTCCGGTAAAAGAAATCGCTTTAATTAAAGATATCATCAAAGAATCGGCTACCTTTGTTCTGCGGGGCTCAAAATCCATTTGTGAGTTTTTGATTGCAGAAGACCTCTGGCCGATGGAGATTGATGTTGGACAGATTAACCAGGTCATCAATAATATTGTGATCAATGCAAACCAGGCCATGCCGAATGGGGGGACCATTCAGGTCGCGGCAGAGAATCTAATAATTGAGCACAGGCATGATTTGCCAATTAAACCGGGCAGATACATCAAGATATCTATCACTGATCAGGGGGCAGGCATACCCGAAAAGCATCTTTTAAATATATTTGATCCTTACTTTACAACAAAGCAGAAAGGGAGTGGACTTGGGCTTGCATCGAGCTATTCCATCATCAAGAAGCACGATGGACACATTACCGTAGAATCCCGGTTGGGGATTGGGACGACATTTCAGATCTATCTGCCTGCTTCCGACAAAGCAGTCCCTGAAAAAGATCAAATCGGGCTCATAAAAGGCCAGGGCAGGATTCTGATGATGGATGATGAAGCCCCCTTAAAGAAAATGATCGGGAGGATGTTGAAAAACCTTGGTTATGAATCGGAATTTGCACAGGATGGCGCTGAAGTGATTCGAATGTTTAAGGAAGCTAAAAAGGCTGGAAAGCCCTATGATGCTGTAATCCTGGATCTAACCATCCCCGGCGGGATGGGAGGCAAAGAATCGATTGACGAATTGCTGAAGATAGACCCTGAAATTAAGGCTATTGTTTCCAGTGGTTATTCAGATGACCCGGTCCTGTCGAATTTTCAGGATTACGGTTTTAAGGGTATGATGCCTAAGCCATTTGAATCTCACCTATTGAGCAAAGTGTTACATGAGGTGCTCAAGTGTGAAAACGATTAATTGTGTAATAGTGGACATTCCTTGCTTACAGAATTCATGTGGTCTCCTGGTAGCCCTTGAACCTGATGAGGCAGAGGATTATGTTGAAAGGCTCAAATCAAAAGGTATTAACCAGGCTTCTATAGTTGGTGAATTTATTGATGAGCATAAGGGGATGATTGTAATTTAATATTGTCCCCACTTTATTCAGGGCACGGGCACCGTGCCCCTACACACTCCGGCACGGGCACCGTGCCCCTACGCCATACCGTTGATCCGGAGAAGAACCGTTAACCTAATTTTGTTCCTCATTTATTCCCAAATCCTCCTTTAATTCCTCCATCTGATTCTGTGTCTCCTCCCATTCAAGAATAGAATCATCCAGGTTCTGCTTGATTTTCTTATATTCACTTAAAAGGGGAACACTCTTGCTGCTTTCCTTGAACAGCTCAGGATCTGTCAGCAGGTTTGATATTTCCTTTTCCCTGGTTTCAAGTCCGGATATTTTTTCTTCAAGTATTGCCAGCTTTTCTTCTACAGGTCGAAGGGTTTCTCTAATTTCCTTTCGTTTTTCGGCCTTTTTCCTTCTTATCCCCTTTTTGCTGTCATCGGGTTTCTTTGACCCTGCTCCGAAATTATCATCTTGTTTTTCAGAACTTTCTAGTGTCCCCTGGTTTTCAATCTTTTCAATTTCTTCAAGATGGCGATAGTACTCATTTAATGTTCCCGGATATTCTGTTATCTGCCTGTCTCTGATATCCCATATCCTGCTGGCCAGCCTGTTGATAAAAGACTGGTTATGGGAAACAAAAAGCAATGTCCCTTCATACTTGTCAAGCGCGTCAATAAGTATTTCAGATGATATCAGGTCAAGGTGGTTTGTCGGTTCATCCATGACCAGCAGGTTGCCGGGTTTTATCAGGATTTTAGCGAGTGATACCCTTGCTTTTTCACCGCCTGAAAGTACCTTGATCGGTTTATCCACATCATCACCGGAAAACAAAAAAGCTCCGCATACATTTCTTACAAAACCGACACTC
>JBHPCX010000229.1:0-2116 GCA_042573485.1 Thermodesulfobacteriota bacterium
GTAGAGAACCTGTCAAAGACTTTAGGTCTTTTGAAAAAACGCATTGAAAATCTGGAAACAATTGTCCTGGAAAAAGAAAGATCCAGGCGGTTTGCCGGGATGGAGAAAAACTAAATAAAAAGGTTCATTATACCGTCATACCCGCGCAGGCGGGTATCCATTTTATCTAAAAAACTCAAGTGGATTCCCGCCTACGCGGGAATGACAGACTCAAATGCATCTTTTTTAGACATTAAAACGACATAGAGGTCATTGGTAAAATGCAGGGACAAACAAAAATAATTAAGGACGAGCAAAGCACAAACCAAACACCTCATTCATCCCAGGTAAAAGCACTGGCCGGTTCCGGTGCGGTCATGGATGAAAAAATTAACAACCCGGGTAAAAAATGGAAAATTTTATCTCTCATTATTGTTGGGATGATAATTATAGCTGCCGTGGTCTGGTCAGTCATGAGTCTGAAAGGTGACCGTAGTTTTAGAGTAGCAGAGGATACCCTCACAACTGCCAGAGTTACCACCGGTATTTTTGAAGACTATATTCCCATAAGAGGAATGATTGTGCCGCGTAATACCGTTTTTCTGGATGCAATAGAAGGGGGTAGAGTTGATAAAGTTTATGTTGAAGATGGGGATGTACTTAAAAAAGGCGACCTTATTATCAGTCTGTCAAACAGTTCTCTGCAATTACGCGTGACAAACGCAGAGGCACAGGTAGCAGAGCAGTTAAATAGTATGCGCAGTATAGAAATTTCCCTTGAGCAAAACCGGTTAAAAAATGCACGCACAATTATAGACCTTGAATATCGAATTCAGCAGCTTAAAGATGACCTGGAGGTAGATAAACAGCTTGTAGATGAGGGATTTATAAACAGGCGGGACTTCCTTAAAAAAGAAGAGGAACTGACCTATCAGCAGAAACTTCTCAAGCTGGCGCTTGAGACCCAAAAAACAGATGAGCGCATGCAGAAGCAGCAGCTTGAAGCGCAACGAATCGCCAGTGAACGTCTTGAACAAAACCTTGTTGCAGCCAGAAAAAATCTTGAGGATCTGAATATTCCTGCTCCAATCTCCGGTAAATTATCCGGCTTTGATTCTGAAGTTGGCCAGAATATCATTCCAGGAGGGAGTATTGGCCAGGTAAATATACCGGACCAGTTCAAACTGCAGGCAAGTATCGATGAGTTCTATATTAACCGTGTGGATATAGGGCAATCGGTTAATTATAAACATAATGATATAGAATATAAGGCTGAAGTTAAAAAAATATATCCACAGGTCAATAACGGCCAGTTCCAGGTGGATATACAATTCACAGAAAAACAGCCGCCCGAATTAAGAAGAGGCCAGACCCTGCAGGCAAAACTTACACTGGGAGATGAATCAGAGGCAGTTCTTATTCCCAATGGTTCTTTTTACCAAGACACAGGCGGTAACTGGATATTTGTTATTACTATTGATGGATCAGAAGCAGTAAAGCGGAATATAACACTTGGCAGACGTAACAGTTCATACATAGAAGTAGTTGAGGGGCTGCAGCCAGGAGAGCAGGTGGTGATTTCGTCATATAGCGGATTCGAAGATATTGATCGACTGAAGATAAAAGGTGGAATGTAAATGCGCATCGCAAGCCAAAACTGGATTCCGCGGTCCAGTCTTCGCCAAGGCTACGACCCGGCAGGCAAGCCGCGGAATGACGAAAAAACATTCAACATCCAACGTTCAATGAAAGGCAGAATACATTGTCTTTCCTTTCATTTTTGTTTTTCATTGGAAGTTGAAAGTTGGGCGTTCGATGTTGGACGTTCATATTTGGGAAGCATAGATAATATGTAAAAAAAGATGCAAATCGAGAAATACCAATAAATATAAAAAACAACAATATCAAGCAGACTTTCTAAAAAAGACAAGGAGACAAAACAATGTTAAAAATGCACGGAATCACAAAAGTCTACAGAACCAGCGACATTCAAACCACAGCCCTTAACAACATAAACCTGGAGGTAAACCGCGGAGAATTTGTCGCGGTCATGGGACCATCAGGTTAAAGGACTGGAAGATAAAACTGACATTGTGTTTCCGGATGTCGCATAATTTTGATTCATCATAAGAGGCGA